>DASWCW010000196.1:0-1758 GCA_036395835.1 Xanthobacteraceae bacterium | reverse complement strand
GCATGATGTGGCTGGGTTCGTCGGCCGCGAGAACGAACTGGCGCAATTGCGAAGCCTGCTCCCAGCCGAAGGTGCTGCACAAGCGATGAGGGGCATGGCGATTGTGACAATCAGCGGGTCGGCCGGAATAGGCAAGACAGCGTTCGCCGTGCATTTCGGCAATCTAGTCGCCGACCATTTCCCTGATGGCCAGCTCTATATCGACCTTCGCGGTTTCGATGCGCGCAGGATGCCGGTCCGTTCGCGCCAGGCTCTTGGACATCTGCTGCGGGCGCTCGGCGCCGATCCGCGGCAGCTTCCCTGTGACCTGGACGGCCAGACCTCGATGTACCGGAGCATGCTGTCAGGGAAGCGAATGCTCGTGATTTTGGACAATGCCGCCAACGCTCAGCAGGTGCATCCTCTGCTGCCTGGAAGCACGTCCTGTTTCGTGGTCATTACGAGTCGTAACCGCCTACGCAGCCTTGCCGCGCGGGCCGGCGCCCGCCCGATGGCACTCGATGTGCTCACCCCAGCAGAGGCGGCGGCGCTGTTGGCGTGGACCATCGGTGGCGATCGGGTGACCGCCGAGGCCGCCGCTGCGGCGAAATTGGCCGCGCTCTGCGGCCATCTGCCGCTTGCCGTTCGTATCGCCGCTGAACGGGTCAGCACCCGGCCGCACCTTGGATTGGCCGAGCTGTGCGGCATGCTCGCGATAGAACAGGATCGATTGGATGTGCTGGCGGCGGACGAGGAGAGCGCTGCCATCCGGGCGGTCTTCGACTGGTCATACCGCGCGTTGTCGCCAGCGGAGGCAAGAATGTTCGGGCTGCTTGGCCTGCACACGGGATGCGACATCAGCATTCCCGCGGCCGCGGCGCTCGCCGGATCCGATCCGGTCAGCACTCATATCCTGCTCGAGGGCCTGGCCAACGCCCACCTGCTTGAGGAGGTCAGCCTGGATCGTTACAGGTTTCACGACCTGCTTCGCGTTTAAGCGGCGGAACGCGCCGCCGATATGCAGAAACCGGCGGACCTCGACGCCGCGATACGGCGCCTGATCAGTTGGTACCTCCACACCGCTGACCGTGCCGGATTCATCCTCAACCCGCACCGGCCGCGGATCCCGCTTGATCCGCCGGAGGAAGACACCGAGCCGCTCCCATTCGACAACCACAACGAGGCGTTGCGATGGCTTGAGAAGGAAAGCGCCAACTTGATGTCGGCGACGCGCCAAGCCGCCATGATCGGGGACCATCGCACGGCGTGGAAGCTGCCATCAGCGATGGCAGATTTCTTCTACTTGCGCAAATCATGGAGTGACTGGATCCGACGACGACCCCGGCTCGGTCGGGCCGATCCTCGAGCGGTGGCAGCTGAGCTACCTCGAGACGCATCCGAACACGTTCATGAAGTGGGAACCCGCCGAGTACAGCCCCAGCCGGATCGTCCCGGAGTTCCGGTCGATCCTGGCCGAGTACCGGCGGCTCAGCGAAGTCGCAAAGCGGTCTCTCCCATGCGAGCTGAACGTGCGCTACGGCGACGCGGAGAGCGAGGTGCTCCATCACTTCCCGCCGCGGCGCGGCGGAAGCCCGCTCCTGGTCTACGTCCACGGCGGGCACTGGCAGGAGCTGAGCATTGACGACTCCTGCTTCGCGGCGCGCGCGCTGGTCGAGCAGGGCGCAGGGCTCGTGGCCGTCGGCTATCGGCTCGCTCCGGAAGGTACCCTGGACGCAATGGTGAGCTCGGTCGCCAGGGCTCTCGATTGGGTGGTGGCCA
>DASWCW010000195.1:0-10177 GCA_036395835.1 Xanthobacteraceae bacterium | reverse complement strand
GCCATTCGTGGACAGGATGGCGAAATACAATCGCTGGCAAAACCAGAATCTCTACGGCTGCGCCGATCGGCTGTCCGACGAGGATCGCAAGCGCGAGCGCGGTGCCTTCTTCGGCTCGATCCACGGAACGCTCAATCACCTGTTGTGGGGCGACCGCATCTGGATGCACCGGTTCGCCGGCACGGACAAGCCGGCGGGCGGCATGAAGGAATCCACCGGCCATTATCCGGATTGGCAGGACCTCAGGCGCGAACGCGAAAGCTTCGACGAGGTGATCGTGCGCTGGTCGCAAGCGCTCGACCCGCGTTGGCTCGAAGGCGAGCTGACCTGGTTTTCGGGCGCGGCGCAAAAGAAGATCACGCGGCCGAAATGGATCCTGGTGACGCATTTCTTCAATCACCAGACCCACCACCGCGGCCAGGTGCACTGCATGATCACCCAATGCGGCATCCGGCCGAGCGACACCGACCTGACAATCCTGCCGGCGAGCGCTTGAGATTTTATTTGCTGGAAGCGAGCTTCGGCGCGGAGGCACGCTCGGAAACCCTCTCCCGCAAGGAGGGGGAAAGCGTTTGCGGCTGCGCTCTTGCGTGATGATCCCGCCCTGGGCCGCGAGCGCCTCAGCGCCGGCCCATTTCGTAATCCTCGTGGGAATAGCCGAACTGCGAGAGCGCCTCCTCCAGGTGGTCGCCCAGCAAGGGCATGCCGAGCAGGTAGGCCGCGGTGCGCTTATTGTGGGCACGTGAGGCCTCCGTGCGCAGCTCGTCCCAATCCTCCACCCCGTTGTCCTCCCGCCCGAACCAGGTAAGCGCCACGAGGTCGATCTGCTCGTCCTCGTCGAGCGCGTTGATGAAGCCGGTGAGCTCGTCGAATACGGGATCGTCGTTGTGATCCTCGAGCACGGACAGCATGGCGTCGTCCGCGGCGTTGGAGGATGAATCCGGATCGGTGACCACGTCCTTGACGTCGAACTCGCGGGCCTTGGCGATGATGTAGAACACCTTTTCGGGCGAGACCGACAGCGCCGGCGCCCCGGCGACCCGGTCGGTGCTCTCGAATTCGGTCGTGCGCATGCCACATCCCTCCTGGAACGAGGATGAGCGGCGCCGCGGCGCCGGCATTGAGAAATATCAATGGCGGGGTTCGCCGGCCATTCGCGGTTTGTTTACGAAATCGGAATAGTTCTCGGCTTGAGCGGCACAATGCGTCCGCAGCGCGGGGTCGGGCATGCTCGAACCCGGAGAGGATATCCCATGCGCGGGCTGTTATTCTTGACCATGGCGATCGCTCTGGCGTTCGGGCTGGCTGCGGCACATGCCGAGGATGCGCCGCTCGAGATCCAGGGCGCGCGCACCGTGAATGCCGATGGCGTCATCGACCTCGTCCAGAAGACGGATCAGGTCGTCATCGTCGACAATCGCACGGTCGCCGACTACGAGGCCGGTCACATCGAAGGCGCAATCAACCTGATCGACACCGACATCGCCAACGAGGCGACCCTGGCTCGCCACGTCAAATCCAGGGACACGCCGGTTCTTTTCTATTGCAACGGCGTGAAGTGCGGCCGGGCGGCCAAGGCAAGCGCAAGAGCCGTCGAGTGGGGCTACACCAAAGTCTATTATTACGCGCTCGGGCTCCAGGAATGGCGGGACCGACATTTGCCGCTGGTTCGCTGATCGCGTCGGACGCCGGGACCATCCTCCGCAATGGCTCGTCGCCACAGGTTTCTCGGAGTTCTCATTGCGTTGGCGATGTTCGCGTGCATGTCCGCCTTGGCGGCGGTGTATTTCGCCATGGTGCGTTACGAACGGGCGACGCAGGAGTCGCAGCTCGGCCATGTCGGCTACATCGTCAACCGATACGTCGCCGACTTGGTATGGCAGCAGTTTGCCGACGCCGTGGGCGACCTGGCATCCGATATTGCCCAGGAGGCTCCGCTTCGCAAAGCCGTCGCAGCCGGGGCGGCCGATGAGCTTAGACGGCTGATCCCCGATTCCTCGCGTCGCAACGTGGTTACGTCGGGCCGGATCTCGCTTCTCGGCATTACCGTCTATCACGTCGACGGCACCTTGATGGCCGAGCACGCGGGCGGCGGCGTGGGCGGTCCCGTCGAACTATCCCGTCTCTTGGCGGCCCGGCAGGGCAACGACCGGTTTGCCCAGCTGCGTCACGTCTGGATCGATGCGGATCAACCGCGATTGTCCATCGTCGTACCCGTCGGCGGTCTCAAGCTCCTCGGCTATCTGGCGCTTCACGTCGATCCGCTGCACGCCCTGCGCAACCTCGATGACCGGCTCGGCATGCAGGTCGCTTTTGACAGCGCGGACGGGACGCGCCGGCTGAGCGAGCTCGATCATTACCGCCTCCCGGACCCGAGCAAAAGCCTGGGCGGCAGCGTCGTGGTGAAAGCGCCGAGCGGTACGCCGCTTTTTCGCGCGAGCCTCACCTGGGACAACACCGATTCGGCACGTATCATGGCTGGGGCCCGCTCTTCCTCGCTCGCGATATTGCTGACGGCGTTGGTGCTCATCGCGGCGGCAATGCTGATGTTCGTGCTGATTTCCCGCAAGATGGCGCGCGATGAGCTGGGCGCGGCCAAGGCCGCGCTGGAGGCGGAGCGCGCCGGAGAGGAGGCGCTGCTGCGCGAACGGGAGCAGGCGGCGGCAACCGCGGCGACCGAGCGCCAGGAAGCCTTGCGTGACCTGGCAACTCAACTCGAGCGCTCGGTGAAGGCTGTTGCGCACGAGGTGGCAAGGACCGCGGCGGGCATCGCCGGCAATGCCGGCCTCATGGCGGATCTGGCCAAGCGCACGACGCGGCAGGCGGATTCCGCGCGCATCGCCGTGTCCGACGCAACCACCAACGTCAAGACGATATCAGCCGCGACCGACGAGCTCACGGCGTCGATTTCCGAGATCGAGGTCCAGGTCTCGCAAGCCTCGCGGGTCGCGCGCCAGGCGGTGGCCGAGACCACGCGGATCGAAGAAAAAATCGAGGCATTGCGAGACGCGACGGGCAAGATCGGCGAGGTGCTGGGCCTCATCAGCGCGGTCGCCGCGCAGACAAACTTGTTGGCGCTCAATGCCACCATCGAAGCCGCCAGGGCCGGCGATGCCGGTAGAGGTTTCTCGGTGGTGGCGCAGGAGGTCAAGCTGCTTGCCGCGCAGACGGCGAGGGCGACCGAGGAGATCTCGACGCAGATCAACATGGTGCAGAGCGCAACCAACGAGGTCGTCGGCGCCATCGGCTCGATTTCGACGACCATCGAGCGGGTCAATGCCATTTCGGCCGGGACGGCGGCCGCGGTGCAACGCCAGCACGCGGCCACCCAGGACATCAGCGCCAACATCAGTGCGGCATATTCCGGGGCGCAGATGATCAACGGCAGCGTGAGCAGCGTCACCGAGGAAGCGGCCGAGGCGGCGGCGAAGGCCAGCGAGCTCAAGGCCGCGTCGGTGGATTTGACGTCGCAGTCGGGCACTCTGCGCGAGCAGATTGACCACTTCATTCGCGAGATGCGTGCGGCCTAGCTGGTCTCGCCCCCCGCGTTGCCGCGGCATTCGCCGAGCCGCCTGTCGCGCATTTCAACTCCGCACGCCGCGATCACCCGACCACCCGCGGTCCTCGATACGTCCTCTCGCGAGACGTTGCGGATTTATCCGGACCCGAGACGACGTGTACCATCGTGCATGACTGCCGCGATTCTGGGAGCTTTCCGATGGTGCTTGCCTTGACCGTGATCCTGATTTGTCAGCTCGTGGGCGAGGTCGTCGTCCGCGGCACCGGCTTGCCGATGCCGGGGCCGGTGCTCGGCATGGTGCTGCTGCTCGCGATCCTGGCGCTGCGCGATCGCTTCCGCGCCGCAGTTTCGGCAACGGGGCGGGACGATCCGCTCGAGACCGCCGGCAAGGGGCTGCTGGCGCACTTGTCCCTGCTGTTCGTGCCCGCGGGCGTCGGCGTGATTCAGCGCCTCGACGTGTTCGCGACCTATGGCGTAGCGCTCGCCACTTCGCTGGTGCTCTCGACGATCGCGGCGCTGCTGGCTAGCGTCCTGGTCTTCGTTCTCGCCGCGCGCGCCTTCCGTGTTCCGGGAGAGGCGCCATGAAGCAAGAGAGCTTTGCGCTTTGGGTCTATCTTTCGCGCACGCCGCTGCTGTGGCTCACGGTCACGCTCGTCGCCTACCTCGCGGCGGACCGGATCTCCGCGGCGACCAACCGGCACCCGCTGGCCAACCCGGTGCTGCACGCGATCTGGTTCATCGGGGCGGTGCTGGTCGCGACCGCGACGCCGTACGCGACCTATTTCGAGGGCGCGCAGTTCGTGCATTTTCTGCTCGGCCCGGCGATCGTCGCGCTCGCCATTCCGCTCTACGAGCACCGCGCCACGGTGGCGCGCGCCGCGGTGCCGATGCTGGCCGCGCTGCTGGCCGGCTCGATCGTGGCGATGGCGTCGGCGATCCTGATCGCCAAGGCGTTCGGCGCGCCCAACGCCGTGCTGATCGCGCTTGCGCCGAAATCCGTCACCGCGGGCGTCGCCATGGGCATCACCGAGGCGCTCGGCGGCGATCCGGCCTTGACCGCGGTGCTGGTGATCCTGACCGGCATCATCGGCGCGATCCTGGTCACGCCGCTGATGAACCTCATTCGCGTGCGCGATTTTCGCGCCCGCGGCTTTGCAGCCGGGCTCGCCTCCCACGGCATCGGCACCGCGCGCGCGTTTCAGGTCGACGAGGTGGCGGGCATTTTTGCCGGGATCGCCATGGGGCTCAATGCGCTGCTGACGGCGATGCTCGTCCCGTTCGCCCTGGCGCTGCTGGCGCGATGAGATGCGGGCGATTGTCCACGACCAATACGGTTCGTTCGATGTCCTCGGTCTCAGGGACATCGACCTGCCGGTCGTCAAGGACGATGAGGTGCTGGTGCGCGTTCGCGCAGCGGGCCTCCACGTAGGCGACTGCTTCGGCGTGAGGGGCGCGCCGTTCGCCATGCGCCTGGTTACCGGGCTGCTCAAACCAAAACACGGTGTTCCCGGATTCGACGTGGCGGGGCAGGTCGAGGCGGTAGGCACCAACGTGAGGCAATTTCGACCGGGCGACGAGGTGTTCGGCGCATGCAATGGCGCCTGCGCCGAGTATGCGTGCGCCGGAAAAGACAAGCTGGCGCTCAAGCCGGTCAACCTCACGTTCGAGCAGGCCGCGGCCGTACCGACCTCCGCGCTCGCCGCCCTCCACGCGCTTCGCGATGTGGGAAAGGTACAGCCAGGGCAGAAGGTCCTGATCAATGGCGCGTCGGGAGGCGTGGGCACGTTCGCCGTGCAGATTGCCAAGTCGTTAGGGGCGGAAGTGACCGGCGTGTGCAGCACGACGAACGCGGACACGGTCCGCTCGATCGGCGCGGACCGTGTGATCGACTACACCCAGGAGGATTTCACTCAGGGTGGCAAGCGCTATGATCTCATCCTCGATAACGTGGAGAACCGCTCGTTGTCGGACTGCAGACGCGCGCTCGCGCCCAGCGGGACTCTCATCCTCAACAGCGGCACGGGGGCGCACGGCATCGGCATGCTGGTTCGCCTGGTCAAGCCGCTCGCGTTATCACCGTTCGTGCGCCAAAACCTGCGCCGGTATCTTTCGGTCCCGAATCATCGGGACCTTGTCATTCTCAAGCAGCTTGTCGAATCCGGGAAGCTGACACCGGTCATCGACAGGAAGTACCCGTTGCACGAGAGCGCTGCGGCCCTCGGCTACATCGCAGCCGGACACGCTCGGGGAAAAGTCGTCATCACTCTGTAACCCTGATTGTATCTCCCCTGATTGTATTGCTGAGCTTGGTGGAGCCAGGGGGAGTCGAACCCCGACCTCTTGAATGCCATTGCCATCCATCAAACATTCGATACCGAATTTTTCCGATTTATCAAGCGGCGGTTCTGAGCCTTTGAATTTCACTCAGATGCTCTTGCCGGATAACCCATTGCGAACACGTGTTCTTTCAATCGAGTGCGATTTGGTGCCTGTCGGGTGCCTAGGAACCGGCTCTACTCGCGTAATTGTCGACAGCCATAGCAGATGGCGACTGTCCTGTCTTCAGCTTGAGTGGTTGTGTCCGCTTCGCTCCTTTTGTGCCCGAATTGCTGCATCGCGTCAGTCCGCCGCTTTGATGGGGCCGTCTGGGTCAATTACGGGCTATAGCCAGCACTCGGTACCGGGGCTGTGGCTCCGACTCCCGCGCGAGCACCTGTGGCAATTCCAAAGCCTCGACTGCCAACTCGGTCGTTTGCGCTACTGCATGAACCATCCGTGGCTCACGACGATGGACTGCCCGGTGAGAGCGTTCGAGCCAAATCCGGCGAAGAGCAGAGCGATCTCGGCTACGTCGGCAACCGTGGTGAATTCGCCGTCCACGGTCTCCTTCAACATGATGCTCTTGACCACCTCTTCCTCGCTGATGCCGAGCTCGCGAGCCTGCTCCGGGATCTGCTTCTCGACGAGCGGCGTGCGCACGAACCCGGGGCAGATGACGTTGGCCCGGATGCCGTGTTTTCCGCCCTCCGTCGCCACTGTCTTGCACAAGCCGATCAGGCCGTGCTTCGCCGTCACATAGGCGGATTTCAGCACCGAGGCCTCCTTCGAGTGCACCGAGCCCATGTAGATGATGCTGCCGCCCCGACCCGAGGCTTGCATGTGCGGCAGACAGGCCCGCGTGGTCAGAAACGCGCCGTCGAGATGAATGGCCAGCATCTTCTTCCAGTCGGCGAATGGAAAGCTCTCGATGGGATGCACGATTTGAATGCCGGCATTACTGACAAGCACGTCCACTCCACCATAGTGCCGGACGACGTCGGCGACCGCGCTCTCGACCTGGCTCTCGTCGGTCACGTCCATGCCCACTGCAATCGCCCTTCCGCCGCCACCGGAAATCTCGTCGGCAACGGATTGCGCCGCGTTTTTGTTCAGATCGGCGATCGCCACCTTCCCGCCCTCACGGGCGAAAGTGAGCGCGATCTCTTTGCCGATACCGCTGGCCGCGCCGGTGACGATGCAGATCTTGTCTTTCAGGCGCGACCCCGCGCTGGTCATCAGAGTGACCTTGTCATCAAACCGCATAGTTCTCCTCCGTGCTCTGGACTGTTTGTTCGGCTCGCGAATAGTCATGCATAGCAGGCGGCGACGATTGGACCGGCTCCTGAATGCGAAACCACGCCACGTACAGGGCCGGCAGAAATAGCAGTGTCAGCACCGTACCGACGATGATGCCGCCCATCATCGCGTAGGCCATCGGCCCCCAGAAAATCTCCCGCGCAATGGGAACAAGGCCCAGGCTTGCGGCAGCTGCAGTCAGCATGATTGGCCGTATGCGATGCTCCGTCGCCTCGACGACCGCCTCCCATGCCTGACGTCCTTCCTTCTTCAGATCCTCGATCTGCACGATCAGGATCACCGAATTGCGGATCAGGATGCCGATCAGCGCCAGCACACCCAGAATTGCGACGAATCCGAGGGGTGCTCCGCTCGGCAGCAAAGCCAGCACGACACCGATCACCGCCAGCGGCGCGACCGAGAAGACCAGGAACAGCCGGCGGAAGCTTTGCAGCTGGATCATCAGGATCGTGGCCATCACAAAGAGCATCAGCGGAACGATCGCTTCGATCGGAGCCTGGCTCTTCGCGCTTTCCTCGACCGCGCCTCCCAGCGCAACGGAATAACCGGCCGGCAGCTGTTTTGTGAACTCCGCCACCTGGGACGCGAGTTGGTCGACGATGGTTTTCGGCTGCACGGTATCCAGAATGCTCGCTTTGAGCGTGATGGTCGGAATCCGCGAGCGGCGCCATATCGTCGGTTGTTCGATTTCATAGTGGACTGTGCTTATGGCACCGAGCGGCACCGATTGGCCCCCCAAGCCGACGAGTTGCAAGTCCCGGAGCGTATCGATCGACGCGCGCTCTGCCGTTGTGGCGCGGCCCACGACACTGACCAGGTAAATGCTGTCTCGCACCTGCGTGATCGACGTGCCATCGAGCACACTGTTCAATGTCGTGGCGATATCTTCCGAGCTCACGCCGAGCTGGCGCGCCTTGTCCTGTAGAACGTCCACCTTGACGACACGCGCGGGCTCCATCCAATCGAACACCACGTTGTCGAGGTGCGGATTTGTCCGCATGATGCCGGCCAGCCGCTGCGAGAGCTCCTTGACCTTGGCGATGTCGGGTCCGCTCAGACGGTACTGTACGGGACGCCCGACCGGCGGTCCGACCTCGAGCAGTTTGACGAACGTGTCGGTGCCCGGAAAGGTCTTCCGCAGATAGGTCTCGAATTGCGCCTTGAGGCGGTCACGCATCTCGATGCCGCCTTTGGTCACGACAACCATCTGGCCGAACCAGGCGTTGGCGGTCTGCAAGTCGAACGACAGGATGAAGCGCGGCGCGCCGGTTCCGACGTAGGTCGACCAAAGGTCGACACCGGCATTTCCTTGCAGCTGCTCACGCTCGAAGCGGGCGATCTGCGCATTGGTGTCGGCGATCGAGGCGTTGTGCGGCAGGTTCCAATCGATGACAAGCTCGCTGCGATCGGACGACGGGAAAAACTGCTGTTGCACGAATGTCATCCCGAACAGGGCAAGCAAAAAAGCCGCGGCAGTCGCTCCGATCGTGATCCACCTGTGGCGCAGGCAAACGATGAGCAGACGAGAGAACAGCTGCGCAAATCGTCCTTTTTTCTCATGATGTCCCTTTAGAGCGGCGGGCAGGATCGTCACGCCGAGCAAAGGAGTGAACAGCACCGCCACGATCCAGGACACGAGCAGCGACACCGCAATCACCACGAACAATGTGAAGGTGAATTCGCCGGCGTTGCTGCTATTCAGCCCAATCGGGATGAAGCCGGCGACGGTGACCAGCGTACCCGTCAGCATCGGGAAGGCAGTCGAGGTGTAGACATGAGTTGCCGCCTTCTCCAGGCGGTCCCCGACCTCCAGACGCGCCACCATCATTTCGACCGCAATCATAGCGTCGTCGACCAAAAGGCCGAGCGCGATGATCAGCGCGCCGAGCGAAATGCGCTGCAGCGAAATTCCGGCGTACGCCATCACCAGGAACGTGATCGCGAGCACCAGGGGAATTGCGATGGCGACAATGAGCCCGGCCCGAAGCCCGAGGCTGAGAAAGCTGATGCCGAGAACGATGATCACGGCTTCGAACAGCGCTTCCGTGAATCCCGACACCGCGTGCTCGACCACGACCGGCTGATCGGCGACGAGATGAACGCCCACGCCGATCGGCAGGTCGGCCACGATCTTCGACATTTCCTCCTTCAGCGCCTCGCCGAACTGCAGGAGATTGGCGCCGGTTTTCATCCCGATCGCGAGCGCGATTGCGGGTTGACCGTTGAACCGGAACAACGTCGCCGGAGGATCGACGTAACCGCGCGTGATGGTCGCCACGTCGGTCAGCGGAAAAAATCGATCATTGACCCGCAAATTGACCGCTTTGAGGTTTTCCTCCGACGCGAACTGACCGCTGACACGCACGCTTGTGCGCTCCGGCCCGGCCTGGAACACACCGGACGGCGCGACAGCATTCTGCGCCTGGAGCGAGGTCATGATCGAACGGGTGTCGAGGCCGAGTGCCGCGATTTTCCGGGTGGAAAATTCCAGGTAAATCACCTCGTCCTGCGCGCCAAGAATGTCGACTTTTCCGACGTTCGGCACGGTCAGTACTTTCGCGCGAATGTCCTCGACGCGATCACGCAGCTGGCGCTCGCTCAAGCCGTCGCTGGTGAAGGCGTAGATGTTCCCGAACACGTCGCCGAAGCGATCGTTGAAGAACGGTCCGATCACCCCTTGCGGGAAATCCTTCTTGACGTCCGCGATCATGTTTCGCACCCGAATCCAAGTCGGGGGGACGTCGCCTGCCTTGGTGTTGTCGCGCAGATACACGAACACCGTGGTCTGGCCGGCAACCGTAACGCTCTTGGTGTAATCGAGCGATTCCAGCTCTTCGAGCTTCTTTTCGATCCTGTCTGTCAGCTCGCGCGTGATCTCCCCGGGCGACGCGCCCGGCCATTGTGCCTGAATCACCATGGTCTTGATGGTGAAGTCCGGATCTTCCTGCCGCCCCAGCTGCAGATATGAGAATAGTCCCGCCGCCAGGAAGGCGAGCATGAAATACCAGACGAGCGAACGAT
>DASWCW010000194.1:0-24299 GCA_036395835.1 Xanthobacteraceae bacterium | reverse complement strand
CTGATGTTCTTCGTCGTCTCGAAAATCCTCGGCTTCCTCACCTGGCCGTCCAATCTCCTGATCGGGCTCGGCTTCGCCGGCGCGCTGCTGCTTCCGACCCGCTTCGCGCGCGCCGGGCTGCAATGTTTGCTCTGGAGCCTGCTGCTGCTCGCCATCTGCGGATTCTCGCCGCTCGGCAATGCGCTGATGCTCCCGCTCGAGGGGCGCTTTCCGCCGTGGAATCCCGCGCGCGGGGCGCCCGACGGCATCGTCGTGCTCGGCGGCGCGTTCGAGACGACGGTGGCGCCGGCGCGCGGCGAGATCTCGCTCAACGAGGCGGCCGAGCGCATGACCAGCGCCGTCGAGCTTGCGCGCAAATATCCCGACGCGCGGATTGTGTTCTCGGGCGGCAGCGGCCAGCTCGTCCACGACGGCAGCCCGGAAGCCGAGCTCGCGGCGCGGCTGTTCGAGAACCTCGGCGTTCCGGCGGGTCGGCTCATCACCGAGGATCGCTCCCGCGACACCGACGAGAACGCGAAATTCAGCAAGGCCATTGCCGATCCGAAGCCGGGCGAGCGCTGGCTGCTGGTGACGTCGGCCCACCATATGCCGCGCGCAATCGGCGCATTTCGGCGCGCCGGGTTCGAAGTCGAGGCCTATCCGGTCGACTGGCGCACGCGCGGCTCGGAAGACCTCGCGCGTCCGTTCCGGATCGCGAGCGATGGATTGAAACGCACCGACACGGCCGTACACGAGTGGGTCGGCCTCCTGGTCTATTGGTTCACCGGGCGGAGCTCGGAGCTGTTTCCGGGGCCGCGGTAGGGGTCGGTAGGATGGGTTTCGCGGTGCTCAACCCATCCTATGGGTGCTACAAATGCGGAGAGAGAGGTTGCCATGGCACAGAAAATCACCACGGGATACCGCGCGCTGGTCGATGCCGCGCAGCGCGAGATCGAGACGCTCGGCACCGAGGAAGCGATCAAGCTTCACGGCCACGACGACGTCGTGTTCGTCGAC
This sequence comes from Xanthobacteraceae bacterium, assembly GCA_036395835.1. Lineage (GTDB taxonomy): Bacteria > Pseudomonadota > Alphaproteobacteria > Rhizobiales > Xanthobacteraceae > AP-16. The sequence goes on along the minus strand of DASWCW010000194.1, from coordinate 23,303 downwards.
CTGCGCGACATCCGCGAGCTCAACCGCGACGGCCGCATTCCCGGCGCCTTCCACTGCCCGCGCGGCATGCTGGAATTCTGGGTCGATCCGCAAAGCCCGTACCACAAGCCGGTGTTCGCCGAGGACAAACGTTTCGTGTTCTTCTGCAACGGCGGCTGGCGCTCGGCCCTGGCGACGCAGACCGCGCAGCACATGGGGCTCAAGCCGGTGGCGCATTTCGCCGGCGGTTTTAGCGCCTGGAAGAAAGCGGGCGGCCCGGTCGAAGCGCCGGAAACGGCAAAGACATGAGCCGGGCGAGCGAGAACGATTCTCCTTTTCCGTCACCCTGAGGTGCGGCCTATTCCGCGCAATGATGGTTTCGATCGCGATTATTTGTTTGCGGCCGGCTTGGCTTGGTCGATGATGCGTTGATGTCGAGCGGGAGGTCGCTGATGGCACTCAACCTCATCATCGGCAACAAGAACTATTCGTCGTGGTCGTTGCGCCCGTGGATCGCCATGAAGGTCGCCGGCATCCCGTTCGCCGAGCGCGTGATCTCGCTCGACGATCCGCACTTCAAGCGGACCGTCATGGCAATCTCGCCGGCCGGAAAGGTGCCGGCGCTGGCCGACGGCGAGGTCCATGTCTGGGAGTCGCTGGCGATGCTCGAATATCTCGCCGACAAATTCCCGGACGCGAAGCTTTGGCCGGACGATCCCGAGGCGCGTGCCCATGCGCGCGCGCTTGCCGCCGAGATGCACGCCGGCTTCGTGCCGCTGCGGCGCGAATGCCCGATGAATTTCTGGCGGCCGGTCAAGCCGCGTGATTTGAGCCCGGATGCCGCCGCGAACGTCGAGCGCATCGACGCGATGTGGACCGACTGCCGCGCCCAGTTCGGCGCCGGCGGTCCGTTCCTGTTCGGCCGGTTCGGGGCGGCGGACGCCATGTACGCACCGGTGGTGGCGCGCTTTGCGACCTACGCGGTCGGTGTGGGGCCGGCCTCGCGGGCCTATATGGAAGCCATGATGGGGCTCGCCGCCTGGCAGGAATGGAAGGCGGCGGCGGTGCAAGAGCCCTGGGTGCTGCCGGAGGATGAGCCCGACTGGCCGGCCGTGCTGAAAGTCTGAACCGGAGTCGCGCAAAGGACCGTTGCGCCCGACAGACCTCAAGTTCAAAAGGGAGAAGCCATGCAGAACACCGCCGAGCTGAACTCCGAACTCGACGCGCTTCTCGCGCTCAACCGCGACTACATTCGGTCGGTGCAGACGTCGGATGTCCGCCGCTTCGAGGAGATATTGGCGGAGGATTTTCTCTGCTCCAATCCGGATGGCTCGCTCGTGAATCGGCAGGGTTTTCTGAAGCAAACGGCGTTGCCCGTAAGGATCTCCGGTCTCGAGGCCCACGATGTCGATATCCGCATCATGGGAGATTTCGCGATCATTCACGGGCGGACCACATACGCGGCGCCGGACGGAAGACCGGGCTTCGGCAGATACACCGATGTATGGGCCCGCCGGAACGGCCATTGGCTTGCCGTCGCGGCGCACGTTACCCGTTGCTAGGCGTCTCGAAGGGAGCGATGAGGGGCCCGGCCCGGCGGAATGAAGGTGAGGCCGGTCCGCGGCAAAAAGAACCGTTGCGCCCGGACCGAAAAATCTCCACAAATCCGCACCGATTTCGTCGCATTTGCGGAAAATATAGCCGCCGTCCCTCAACAGCCGTGCCGGACGCGCCCAACAACGGGGGCGACTTTCTGCCGGAATACCAAACAGCTGCGCGGAGATCTTCCATGCGAGCCTTCTCACTCGCCATCGTGGCCATTGCCGCGGCTCTTCTCGTTCCTTCGGCCCGGGCGGAGGAGGTGCCGAAAGACGTCAAAGGCGTCTACCTGCTCACGGATTATCCGGCGGTAACGGTCAGGCCCGGCACGACTTCGACCGTGAGCCTGCGCCTGCAGAACTACGCCCAGGCGCCCGAGCGGCTCGCGCTCAAGGTCGACGGCGTGCCGTCGGGATGGACCGCGACGCTGCTCGGCGGCGGTCAGCCGGTCGCGGCGGCGATGCCGGCGACCAACGGCAGCGTATCCCTGCAGCTTCGGCTCGATGTGCCGGCAAACGCCGCCATCGGCACCCAGACGCTGACCGTCAGTGCCGAAGGGCAGGGGACGAAGATCAGCCTGCCGGTCGCCGTGACGCTCGCCAAGGACCTGCCCGCCAAGCTGTCGGTCGATCCGAAGCTGCCGTCGTTGCGCGGCAGCGCCAAGACGAGCTTCGAGTATCAGGTCACGATCAAGAACGACAGCGGCAAGAACCTGCTGGTGAGCCTGGCCGCGCAGGGCCCGCCGAATTTCGATACCTCGTTCACGGAAGCCTATGGCTCCCAGGAGCTCAGCTCGATTCCGGTCGAAGCCGGACAATCCAAGGACGTGAAGCTGAAGGTAAGGCCGCCGAGCACGGTCGGGGCCGGGCGCTATCCCGTCACCATGCGGATATCGGCCGAGGACGCCAATGCGCAGACCCAGGTCGAGCTCGACATCACCGGCCAGCCGCGGCTTTCGCTCTCCGGTCGCGAGGGCCGGATGAGCGCGGAGGCCACCGCCGGCAAGGAGGCTTCGATCCCGGTGGTGGTGACCAACACCGGCACCGCGCCGGCCGAGGACGTGGAGCTTTCCGGCTCGGGGCCGACCGGATGGAAGATCAGCTTCGAGCCCAAGATCATCGATCGCCTGGCGCCGGAGCAGAATCGCGAGGTCCAGGCCCTGGTGACGCCGAGCGAGAAGGCGATCGCCGGCGATTATGTCGCGAGCTTGCGCGCCGCCTCGCGCGGCGAGAACACCTCGGGCCAGTTCCGGATCACCGTTGCGACCTCGACGGTCTGGGGCGCGGCGGGCGTCGGCATCATTGCGATCGCGCTCCTGGTCCTGGTCGGCGCGGTGGCGAGGTTCGGCCGGCGATGAGCGATTTCGTCATCGAAGCCGAGGGGCTCACGAAACGCTACAATGGCGCGGCCGCCGTCGACCACGTGAGCTTTCAGGTTTCGCGCGGCGAGATCTTCGGGTTGCTCGGTCCCAACGGCGCCGGCAAGACCACCACCATCCTGATGCTGCTGGGGCTCACCGACCTCTCCGAGGGCAAGGCGCGGGTGCTCGGCCATGATCCCGAGCGCGAGCCGCTCGCGGTCAAGCGGCGGGTCGGATATCTGCCGGACTCGGTGGGCTTCTACGATCATCTCACCGCGGCCGAGAACCTGCGCTACACCGCGCGCCTCATGGGCATGCGCGAGGCCGAGCGCGAGGGGCGGATGGCGGCGGCGCTGCGGCGGGTGGAGTTGACGGAAGTCGCCGACAACCGCGTCGCCACGTTCTCGCGCGGCATGCGGCAGCGCCTCGGGCTCGCCGAGATCCTGATGAAGGAGGCCGCGGTCGCGATCCTGGATGAGCCCACCTCCGGGCTCGACCCGCAGGCGACCCTGGAGCTGCTCGACATGATCCGGGCGCTCAAGCGCGAAGGCGTGTCGGTGCTGCTCTCCTCGCACCTGCTCGAGCGGGTGCAGAGCGTGTGCGATCGCGTGGCGCTGTTCCAGGCCGGAAAGATCGTGCTGATCGGCACCGTCGCCGAGCTGGGCCGGCAGGTGCTGGGCGGCGGCTTCGCGGTCGAGGTCGAGGCGCGGGGTTCCGCGTTTGCCGAGCGGCTCCGAGAGGTGCCCGGAGTGACGGCGGTCGAGCAGACCGGACCGGACCGGGTGCGGTTGCTCGCCGACCGCGACGTGCGCCCGGAGGCGGCAGCCGCCGTGGTCGCCGCGGGCGGGCAATTGCTCCGGCTCTCGGTCGAGGAGCCGAGCCTGGAGATGATCTACACGCGGTATTTCCAGCAGCAGGGAGGCCGGCATGCGGCGTGAAGGCTCGCCCTGGCACGGCATGGGGGTGGTGTTCCTGAAGGAACTGTCCGATCACCTCACCAGCGTGCGCATGCGCGTGCTCGAATGGCTCGTGGTGCTCACCGGCATCGCCGCCATCTATTCGGCGATTTCGCAGATCCGCGAGGTTACGGCCGAGGATCCGTTCCTGTTCCTGCGCCTGTTCACCCGCGCGGGCAATCAGCTGCCGCTGTCCTTCGTTTCGCTGCTGTCGTTTCTGGTGCCGCTGGTCGCGATCGGCCTCGGCTTCGATCTCGTCAACAGCGAGCACAATCAGCGCACGCTCAGCCGGATTCTGGCGCAGCCGATCTACCGGGACGCGCTGCTGTTCGGCAAATTCCTGGCCGGGCTTGCGACCATCAGCATCGGCTTGGTGGCGCTGTGGCTGCTCGTGATCGGGCTCGGCCTCGTTCTGCTCGGGCTGCCGCCGAGCGTGGAGGAGATGGCGCGCGCGTTCATCATGCTGGGCGTGACGATCATCTATGCCGGCGTCTGGCTGGCGCTGGCGATGCTGTTCTCGATCGTGTTCCGCTCGGCGGCGACCGCCGCGCTGATCAGCCTCGGGCTGTGGCTGTTCCTCACGATCCTGTGGCCGCTGCTCTCGCCGGCCGTCGCCGCGGCTTTCGCGCCCGGCCCGATCACCTCGGCCGGCGAGCTCTTGAGCCAATTGGGCACCCAGCAGGCGTTCGCGCGGGTGTCCCCCGGCGCGCTCTACGGCGAGATCGTAAGCGTGCTGCTCGATCCTTCCGTGCGCTCGACCCAGCAGCCGATGCTGGCGGCCATGGGGCTCACGCTGCTCGAGCGCGGCGCCATTCCGGGCGCGCCGCTGCCGCTGCTGCAGAGCGTGCTCGTGGTGTGGGCGCAGATCGTCGGCCTGATCGCCGCGACCATCCTGCTGTTCGTGGTGGGCTACGTGATCTTCCAGCGCCAGGAAGTGCGCGCCTAGCTGGACTCGATGAGATGCAGTCCGTGCGGGGCCGAGAAGCCCCGCACGGACCTGCCTTTCTAGGCTGCCGCCGATCTGCCCGTTGCCGGCTGCCAGATGCTGATCTTGCGGGTCTCCGGCATCAGGAACAGGGCGAGCACGAAGCACACCGCCGGAACCGCGATCGGGTAGAGCAGCGCGTAGCCGATGCTACCCGTGGCCGCGAAGGAAGCCGAGGTGATGAACGGCACCAATCCGCCACCCCAGCCGTTGCCGATGTGATACGGCACCGACACCGACGTGTAGCGGATCTTGCTGGGGAAATATTCCGCCAGGAACGCCCCGACCGGGCCATACACCATCCCGACGTAGCAAACGAGGATGAAGATGATGAAGATCGAGATCGGATAGTTGATATTGCCAGGCTGCGTGACCGTTCCCAGCCAGGCATACAGCGGATAGTAGGTGATCGCCGCGAGCAACATGCCTCCCAAGATCACTGGCTTGCGGCCGATCTTGTCGGACAGCCAACCAAAAAAGATCAAGCTCGGCGTTGCAAGGAGCAGCGCGGCTCCCACGATGTAGGCCGAGCTCAGCGCGTCCACCTTGGATACCTGCTGCAGGAAGTACAGTGCCCAGAACTGACCGCTGTACCAGACCACTCCCTGGCCGATGAGCACGATGCAGGCGATCAGCACGTATTTGATATTCGTGCTCATGAACGCCTCCTTCCAGGGGTTTTTGGTCATCAGGCCTTTGGCCTTGATCTCCTCGAAGATCGGCGTCTCCTGGAGCTGGAGCCGGATGTAGATAGCGATTGCCACCATCAGGAAGGACACCAGGAACGGAACGCGCCACGCCCATGCATTGAACGCATCATTGCCGAAGTACGTGCGGCTCGCGATGATCACGGCCAGCGACACCACGATGCCGAGAGTCGGAGAGGTCTGTAGCCAGCCGGTGTAGTAGCCGCGGTGTTCGTCCGAGACATGCTCGGCGACATAGGTGATGGCACCGCCGTACTCGCCGCCCAGGCACAGGCCCTGGATCATCCGCAGGCCGAACAGGACGAACGCGGCGGTCAGACCGATCGACTCGTAGGTCGGAATCAATCCGATCGCCCCCGTGCCTATCCCCATTCCGCTGAGCGTAACGAGGAACGTGTATTTGCGGCCCACCTTGTCGCCCATCCATCCGAACAGGAATGCCCCCAATGGACGGATCAGGAATCCGGCGGTGAACAGCGCGATCGTGCTCAGCAGGGCCGCAATCGGGTGGCTCTGTTCGAAGAACTTGACCGACAGGATCGCAGCCAAGCTCCCGAAAATATAGAAGTCGTACCACTCGATGACGTTTCCTACCGACGCGGCGATGATCACGGTCCGAAAGTTCTTCGGAATCTCAGCCATGTTCCCCTCCTATTTAAGGCTTCGTCGCTTCGCGGCGCGAAAGTCGCCCGGGACCGCCCGCAGATATTCTGCTCATCCGATGCAGATATTCTGCTCATCCGATCAAGGGCTCGGATTAAAAGCCGTAATAGGAAGCTAACATTCCGCCTTGTCGGCACTCATAATACTTTCGACTTAGAACCTTTCGACTTGGCCGAAAGCTGGATAGTCGGCGCAATGAATTGATTTTGCTGCATATTTTGCGGGTAATCCCGCCCTGAAACCCAGGTGGCCGTTGGCGACCGCAGCCCGATTTTGGGCCTTCTCGCTATTTTGTCCATTCTATTGCTGCATTGAAAGCTACGGGCGGGCGTTGACCGCGTTCGGAGATCGCGCGCGACGATCCCCGAGCAGCCGATCGAACTCGGCCTTGCTCACCCGGTAGCACTCGCACGAGCGCGCTTCCAGGCCGCGACGATCCAGGATCGTAACGTGGCCGCGCCTGTAACGCAGCAGGCCGTCGCGTCGCAGCGCGCTCATCGCCAGCGTCACGCTCGTACGCTGGACGCCGAGCATCATCCCGAGGAACTCCTGGGTGAGGAGAAAATCGTCCGTGGGCATGCGCTCGCGCGTCATCAGCACCCACCGGCAGCACCGCTGTTCCAGTGAATGGAAATGACTGCACGCCGCGGATTGAGCCACCTGATTGAAAAATGCGTGAGCATAATGGAGCGCGACTGTTCGCAACGACCGGCTTCGGTGCACCTCGGTCTCGAAGATTCTCGCACTTATCCTCAGTGCGGTCCCGGGTACCTGCATGTAAACGTTGGTCGGCGCAAACCGATCGCCGAGCAGAATGGGCAACCCGACGATGCCCTCGTTGCCGATGGTTCCCACCTCGGCCGCCTTGCCGTCCGACATCGTGTTGACCAGAGACGCGACGCCGCTCTCGATGAAATACACGAACTTGATGGGCTCGTTCGCTCCATAAAGGGGGCGGCGGTACTCCAGCGTCACGGCCTCGAGGTGCGGGCGCAGGGGCTTGTAGTCCTCCGGCGACAACCGCGTGAGCACCCGATTGGCGTGAATTTCGGGGCCGCCGGAGCGCCGGCCGGCGCCGGTCGGCGGCCGTGCGCTAGTGCTTTGCCGCATAGGCCGTAGCCTGTTCGGACCCACCCTCCGAGTTTCCAGACTCGGCAGAGCCGTCCGCATCGTTCGATCCATTCAAGAGGGTCGCCAGCGTTTCGTGGATCTCGGCGCAGGTGTATGGCTTGGCCAGAAACCGGGAACCGACGACGAATTCCGTCTGCATTCGATCGGTGAGTCCGCCGCCGGTCGTGTAAAGCACCAAGAGGCCGGGGCGAAACGTTCTGGCGTCTTGGGCCAATCTCAGCCCGCCTTCACGCTCGCGCAGAAGCTCGATATCGGTGAAAAGCACATTGATCTCCGGACGGTGCTGGAGTGCTCCGATCGCCTCCGCAACGCTCCCGGCGGACACGGTCTCGTAGCCAGCTTCCTCGAGCATTTCCTGTGCCGAGAAACGCACTAGCGGTTCGTCTTCCGTGACGAGCACGAGCGTCACAAGGTTCTCCTGCGAAGCTTGGGCCGCGCCACCGGGGTTGGGCGAGGCCACGCTATTCCAACTCATGAGCGGTTGTGTAGGGTTCCCGACATTAAAACCACAGCGACCATCAGCCCCATCTCGCGTCAATAGGACGCGGGCATGGCCTAAGTCGGGAGCCCGACAGACCCCGGACCTCGCTGCAGGTAGCATGATCCCGAGATTTCCGTGGCGGCGCCTCTCGGAGCGCCAGAGCCGCAAGGCTGCGGTCATCGGCCCCTGCCGATAGGGGCGAACGGGCCGCAAGTGACAATGAAATCTTACGATCCTCACAAGCGCAATCGGCTGCTGGCAGCGCTGCGGCCGGTTGATTTTTCTCGGCTGGCCCCGAAGCTCGAAGCGGTTTCTCTCCCCCAGGGCGAGGTGCTGTACGAGCCCGGCGAGGATATGAAACAAGTCTATTTCCCGCACAACGCGATGGTGTCGCTGTTGGCCGTCATGCGGGAGGGACAGGCGATCGAGATCGCGACGGTAGGCCGCGATGGAGCCGTCGGTGCCATGTCGGGCCTCGGGCTGCTGCGCGCTTTCAGCCGGGCCGTCGTGCAGGTGCCGGGAAATGCCTCGCGGATCGCGGCGTCCCGGTTGCAGCAAGCAGTCGCGGAAAGCACCCGGCTCCGGGATGCGATCATCCGCTACAACGAGGCGGTGCTGCTGCAAGTCCAGCAGACCGCGGCATGCAACGCTTCACAGGATCGAGGGGCGGCTCGCCCGATGGCTGCTCCACACGCGGGATCGAACCGACAGCGACGAGGTCCCGCTCACGCAAGAGTTTCTCTCGCAGATGCTCGGCGTGCAGCGGACCACGGTCAATCTCGCGCTGCGCACGCTGCAAGGTGCCGGCCTGATCCGCCCCCGTCGCGGCCGGGTCGAGATCCTGGATCGCGGCAAATTGGAGCAAATGGCCTGCGAGTGTTACGGCATCATCCGGGACCAGATCGCCCAGGTGCTGCCGGAAGCTCAACATTAGAGCCGGATTACGCCGCATCGCAGCAACGAAAAAACTGCTGTTATGTCGGGTAACTGACAGACAGGTCGTCAGAAAAGCGCGTCCGAATCAAATTACAACATCGAGATCGTCCGGGGGGCCTTGGAGGGAGGGGTCGCCATGGGGCAGCACTTGAAGGCGATGAACGGGGTCGAGGCCCCGGAGGTGCGGCAGGCCCTGACCAAGGCCGAGGAATATGCAGGGCTGGCCAGTTCGGCGCCAAGCCCCGACGAACGCGCCTACTATGACCGCATGAGCCGCAAATGGCTCGGTATCGCCGATGGCTGGCGCGTAATTACCGAATTCGAGACGCTGCGCTAGCGCTCGCCCGGTGGATCAAGATGAATCGCACCGAGGCGCAATTCTGCAGCGACGAGGCGGAACGGCTTTTGGTGCTTGCCAAGGCGTGTGCCGATCTGAAGCTGCGCGATCAACTTGCCGTCATGGCAAACGAATGGATCGCGAGATCGGCGGCAAAAAAAGCAACAGCCAAAACGGCATTGTAGAACATAGGGGCATCGGGGGGCGAAATCCATGCAGATCAAGACCCGAACCGCTCTGATCCCCGCCGACGCTATCCAATCCGCCTACAACAAACTCGTGATGTCGGATCGGATGGCACTCGCCCGCGAAATCGAGCGGATCTGGATCGACAGCCTCACCCAGCAGACGGTTGTTCCTCCTGAGGAAGCGCGACATCCTCCCGCCTTGCCCGCCGCAGCGGAGTAATCACCGCATCCGGTCCACCGTCCCCGAGGCTGATTGCTGCCCGCGACCCCGTCTCGACCAGCAAACTCCATCGCTGCGGCCGTGATCCGGCACCGCGGCTTCGTGGCGATCGGGGCAGTGAATCGCCGTCAGGCGACCCGGCCGAGACCGGTCAGCGCCGCGACTTTCTTGACGTGGGCGACCGCGGCGCGTGCGCCGGCGGTCTGGGTGAGGAGCTCGAGGGTGAGCTCCTCGTCCTCGCGGACCGGGGTAAGCGCCTGGTCCATGTAGGCGCGCGCGCCGGGCTTGCGCGCGATCGCCATGCTCAACAGCAAAAGCCGCGCGATCGTGCCGGTCAGGATCGCGTGCTTGGCCAGGGTTTCCCAGGTGAATCGCGACCAGAACCTCCAGGGATTCTCGCGCCGCAGACCGGGCCGACGCTCCGAGGGATGCTTGAGCCGAAGGATGCCGCTCTGGAGCGGATGGACGTTCTCGAGGCGGACGGCCGTTGCGAACGTGACCAACACCTTGACCAGGCTCGCCATCGGCACGCCGGTCGCCGCCGCGCGCCGCAGCAGCGTCTTCATGTGCTGCGGGGTATAATAGACCGACCAGGCCTCGCGGTAGATCGCTTCCCATTGCTGTCGGCTCATCTTGGGATGGGCGGTGCAGACGTGTTCCACGTCGTATTGGTTGAGGTCGGGGTCCATTGCAATGCCGCTCTTCCAGAGCAGCTGGTGGTCCTCGGAGCCGGGCAGGGGAGTCAGACAGAAGAACTCGAGAATATCGAGTGGCAGCTCCTTCTTGATGATCGCGATATCGCGTCGGATGCTCTCCGGCGTGTCCGACGGAAATCCCAGTATGTAGCCCGCCAGCGTCATCACGCCCTGCGCCTTCCAGGCCAGCAGCATCGTGCGATAGTCGGTGATCTTGTTTTGACGCTTCTTCGCGGCTGCGAGGTTGTCCGGGTTGATGTTCTCCAATCCAATGAACACCCGGGTGACCCCGGCCCGTTTCGCCTTCTCGATGAAATTCGGAATCTTGTGGCAGAGGGTGTCGACCTGAATCATCAGGCCGAGCGGAATCCGATCCCGCTCGCGGAGCTCGATCAGCCGATCGAAGATCGGTTCCCACTCCTTGTTGCGCGCGAAATTGTCGTCGGTGATGAAGAACTTGTGGACGCCATCGGCCCAGTTCAGACGCACCAAATGCTCTACGTCGTCGGCGGAACGAAACCGCGACTTGCGGCCCTGCACATTGATGATGGTGCAGAACGAGCACTGGTACGGGCAGCCGCGGCCCGCGTCGAAGCTCGCGCTCAGCCCGAGCGTGCGCGCCACGTAGCGCTTCGGGAGGAACGGCACCGGGGTGCCTTCCATGCCCGGCAGCTCATGCATGAAATTGTACACGGGGGCGAGCCGGCCCTCGGCGGCATCCCGCAAGACGAGGTCGAGCCGTCCCTCGGCCTCGCCGGCGAACATGGCGACGCCCATGTCCCGGCAAGCATCGAGATCGACCGCCCGCCCGTCCAGCATCGAGAGGCATCCGGATACGTGGAAGCCGCCGATCGCGACCGCTATTCCGGCATCCCGCAGCGGGCGCGCGATGTCGAGCGCGCGGGGATATTGGTTCGATTGAACCCCGACCAGCGCAACCAGCCCGAAGCCGTTATGACGCCGCAGCCGTGCCAGCAGTGCCGGCACGTCGACCCGGGTGTTCGCCTCGTCGATCGCCTCGATCTCGATCGAGACGTCCGGTCCAAGCACGTGCCGTTTCGCACAATCAGCCGCAATGCCGTACACGGCCGCGAGCGAATTCGACGGAATGAGCGCGCGCCACCATCGGATCACGTATCCGTCGTCGTCGTAGTGCGACGGTTTGATCAGGACGAGCTGGAAGCGCCGCGTCGCCGTCACCGGGCCCTCTTTTCCTTCGATCGTGCCCGAGATGGGCTCCGGCTTCACCGGAGTGGGCCGAGCTGCAAGATGAACGTCAGTGCGCGGCCCGAGAACGCCACCGAGCCCGGTTCGATCGAGCCCTGGGTAGCGGCCGCCTGGCGCGGATGGTCGGAAGAATGGCTAGCGTCGTCCCATCGCCCGCATGCCGAGGCCGCCAGGGTGCTCCGTGTGGTCGCTCGTTGCAAGCCCATCGCGGCCATTGGTCCACATGGGCGAGCCAAGGATGGCGGTTTTGAGACCCGCAAGCTGGGATCGGTCCGAAACGCGCAGCAGATTTTGGCCGGCCCTGCTTCCGAGTTGCGCAGGACCCGACCTCCCGACGGTCCCGCCCGGTCTGCATCCCTCCCGTGAGCAGAAGTGCTAGACTTGACGCCGGCGGGCTCGGTCCCAGCCGATCGCACGAGGATGGAATGCGCCGGCGCGATGTTCTCGAGCTTTGTAGGAGGTGCGGTCGCATGCGATGTGCGTTCCGGCTCCGCGCCGACGAGGTGATCGAATGAGGCGCCGGGAGTTCATCGCGTTGCTGGGCGGCGGCGCGGTCGGTTGGCCGCTGCTCGGATTGGCGCAACAACCGACGATGCGGGTCATCGGTTTTTTGAACACCTCCAGGCCATACCCGCTGGTGCTGAACGAATTTCATAGTGGTCTCGCCGAAATCGGCTACCACGAAGGGCAGAACGTGCTCATCGAATACAGATGGGCGGAAGGGCACTACGACCGACTGCCTGGCTTGGCGGCGGAGCTCGTTGGGCGTCGGGTGGACGTGCTCGTTGCGGTCGGCGGGAGCAATGCAGGGACCGCGGCCAGAGCGGCTACCAGCACGATCCCGATCGTGGCGCTGATCGGCGGCGATCCTGTCGAGCTCGGCCTTGCTGCCAGTTACAGCCGTCCCGGCGGGAACGTCACCGGGGTTGCCCAGCTGGTGGTCGCGGCGGAGCAGAAGCGCTTGGAGCTCCTTCACGAACTGGTGCCGAGCGCGAAGACGATCGCGTATCTCGTGAACCCGGCTGGTCCGAACGCAAGGAGGCAGATCCAGGATTCGGTCTCGCAAGAGCACAGGCTCGGCGTGAAGATCCCCGTCCTGCGTGCCGGCAGCGATGACGACTTTGAGCCCATATTCGCCAGGATTGCCCAAGAGCGGATCGGTGCGCTGCTGGTGGGCGCAGACCCGTTCTTTTTCATGCAGCGCGACCAGCTGGTTGCGCTCTCGAACCGACATGCCCTGCCGACGATGTATTTCTTCCGGGAGTTCGCCACCGCGGGGGGCCTGATCAGCTACGGAACCAGACTGATCGAGGGCTACCGGCAACTCGGCGTCTACACCGGCAAAGTCCTAAGGGGGCGAACCCCGCCGATTTGCCGATCACCCAACAATCCGAGAAAATCGAGCTCGTCATCAATCTCAAGACGGCAAAGGCGATCGGCATCGAACCCCCGCTGGCGCTGCTTACCCGCGCCGACGAGCTGATCGAGTGAAATCGGCGGCTCGCAGCCCTTGCCGAGCCTGAGCCCGCCCACGCGATCGATGCGCGCTCGCGTCGCAACAGGGCTCGCGTCGAATTATGACATAGCCGCTCATGGGACGGGCGGGTAAGATGGACTGGCGGAAACCGATTTGCCTCGCGGCGAGCGGAGTATTTTCTGGGAAACACGACGATGCATAGATCTCATGTGTCGATCAGCGGCATGAGCATCGTGTTGGCGTTGCTGCTCGCGCTGTGGGAATGGTATTTCTTCTGGTTCGCGGGGAAGCACGTTGCCGGACCGCTGGAGGGCACGCTCGGGTTGTTCATCCCGGAGCGATTGGGCTTCAATTTGGCGTGGCTGGTCTGCCTGTATCTGTCGTTTCAGCTCATCTCCATTCCGTTCGCGTTGCCGGCCACGAGAGAGCGCTTCGTCGGCGTTGTCGACGGCATGGCATCCATCGTCCCGCTCGGCGTCGTCGCCGTGGTGTTGTTTGGAAGATCGGACCTTCTCGTTACTCAGCCGCGATGGGAAGCCGCATTCCTGCTGCTGGTGGTGAATGCGGTGGACCTGTTCGGTGGGTACGCATTCAACATCGCTCTCAGCCGCCGGATTTTCGACGTTGCTCCGGCCGGCCCGTCCTGAAGGCGGCGCATCGGATCCCTTATTAGGGGAATACCGCCGGTATTAGGGGAATACCCCCGGGCTCGATGGCGGACGCGGCCGCTCCTGCCGCGCCCCGAGCCGGCCGGCGTCAGGGAACCTTGCGAGCCGAACGCACGTTTGGGTACTGGCATGCGCTGACCTGCAAGAGCTGCGAGCGGGCGCACGCAGGACGCGTTGCATCGGCTCGCATGCGGAGGCGGTGAGAAGCGTCGTTTCGTCAGCTCATCCGCGTATCCGGAACCGCCAGGCAGGATAGACACAGCGCCCTGGCCGCGGAGCATCCGCCATGAACAACGTTCTCAACCAAATACTGCATTTCCTGCAGCAGGGAATCGCCGCGATATTCCATTTCGTCCAGCTCATCTGGAACTGGTCGATCGACCAGATCGGCCGGCTGCTGGCGGTACCGTGGCAGGACTGGCCGATGTTGAAGCTGGTTTTGCTGATCGTGGTCGCCGCGGCGGTCGTCTGGGCGTTGTTCGCGGTCGCATGGGAGCTGTGGGTGGCCGCCGAAAGGATATTGGCGGCGTTCGCCACCCTGCTCGTCGTCCTCGTGCACACGCTGCCCAGGGTGCTTCTGGCGGGAGTGATCGCGCTCGGCGGCCTGTGGCTGGCCAATCACGTCGACGATTCGCTGGTGCGATTGCCGCCATCGCTGTGGGCCGGCTCGCCGAGCCCACCGCCGGCCGATCGGCAGTAGGTCGGCCGAGAGGTCGGCTGCTGCGTCGGCAGGAATCGCACTCCCGGCAGACTGCCGCGCCGGGGGCTGTGGATTGCTGTGCACAGCAGGGAATCGCGTTGACGCGAAATCGGGCCGCGCTACACTCGATATCAGCACGGGCGAGCACGTGGCGAAGAGTGGGGTGAGAGGACGCAATCCCCGCCGCGCAGCCTAATAGTCGCACCTCGATGTGCCGCCCGTGCGCCCTTTCCCTTAAAATCACGCGACCCCAATTGAGCCGCCAAGCTCGTCTCTGAGCCGTCATGGCCTGCGAAGGCGGGCCACCCGGTAACCCCGGTGATTACTGGGTCGCCCGGACAAGTCGGGCGATGACACGCTTGCGGTCAAGCGCGCCCGTTCCTTTTCGCGCAGCCTCGCGCCATAGTGCCGAGCCGGACACGTCGGGGAGGGCTACTTGGCCCGGATCGCTTCGCTGATCGACACGGCTGCCGAAGAGTTCCGCGCCAATGCCGCGCAGATGCGCGCGCTCGCCCGCGAGCTCGAGGCGCGGCGCGCCGAAGCGGCCGAGGGCGGTCCCAAGCCGGCCCGCGAGCGCCATCTCGAGCGCGGCAAGCTGCTGCCCCGCGACCGCGTCATGCACCTCATCGATCCGGGGTCGCCGTTCCTGGAGCTTTCGCCGCTCGCCGCATACGGCATGTACGAGGATGCGATCCAGGGCGCGGGCGTGATCACCGGGATCGGCCGCATCGAGGGCCGCGAATGCGTTTTGGTGTGCAACGATTCCACCATCAAGGGCGGCACCTATTACCCGATGACGGTGAAAAAGCACCTGCGCGCCCAGGAGATCGCCCGCGAGAATCGGCTGCCCTGCATCTATCTGGTGGATTCCGGAGGCGCCAACCTGCCGCATTGGACCGAAGTGTTTCCCGACCGCGAGCATTTCGGCCGCATCTTCTACAACCAGGCCACGCTCTCCGCGCTCGGCATTCCGCAGATCGCGGTCGTGATGGGCTCGTGCACGGCGGGCGGCGCTTACGTCCCGGCGATGTCGGACGAGACCATCATCGTGCGCAAGCAGGGCACGATCTTTCTGGGCGGGCCGCCGCTGGTGAAGGCCGCGACCGGCGAGGTGGTCTCGGCGGAGGATCTCGGCGGCGCCGACGTGCACGCCCGGCACTCCGGCGTCGCCGATCATTATGCGGCCGACGACCGCCACGCGCTCGCGATCTGCCGCCGCATCGTCGGCAACCTCAATACCAGGAAACGCATCGACATTGCGCTCGGCGAGCCGCGCGAGCCCGCCTACGAGCCCTCCGAGCTCGACGGGATCGTGCCCGTGGACCTCAAGAAGCAATATGACGTGCACGAGGTGATCGCGCGCCTGGTCGATGCTTCCGAGTTCGACGAGTTCAAGAAACTCTACGGCACGACGCTCGTCACCGGCTTTGCGCACCTGCATGGAATTCCGGTCGGCATTCTGGCCAATCAGGGCATCCTCTATTCGGAAAGCGCGCTGAAAGCCGCGCATTTCATCGAGCTCGCCTGCCAGCGAAAAATCCCGCTGCTGTTCCTGCAGAACATCTCCGGCTTCATGGTCGGCCGTGAATATGAGGCGGGCGGCATCGCCAAGGACGGCGCCAAGATGGTGACGGCGGTCGCCTGCGCGCAGGTGCCCAAGCTCACCCTGATCATCGGGGGATCCTACGGCGCCGGCAATTACGGTATGTGCGGGCGGGCCTACTCGCCGCGGTTCCTGTTCATCTGGCCCAATGCGAGAATTTCGGTCATGGGTGGGGAGCAGGCCGCCTCGGTGCTCGCCACCGTGCGCCGCGACAATATCGAGGCGAGGGGCGAGGCGTGGAGCGCCGAGGAGGAAGAAAAATTCAAGCAGCCGATCCGGGACAATTACGAGCGCGAGGGAAATCCCTATTACGCGACCGCCCGGCTGTGGGACGACGGCATCATCACGCCGCAGGAAACCCGGCGCGTGCTCAGCCTCGCGCTCTCGGCCGCGCTCAATGCGCCGATCGAGCAGACGCGGTTCGGCGTGTTCCGGATGTAGATTGGGTTCGCCGTAAGGTGGGTCGAGCGAAGCGAACCCACCTTCCGGGCAGAAGTCCGCGTTCCAGGCACCGGCTCAGGAATTATGCTTCAGGATAGATGCCACAGCTAGAGCTTGCAATCATAGTATTTCATGCATCTGAAAGGTGTTTCCGTGCGAATAGAAATGCCCTAAGCTTTTGATTCAGCTTCAAAGAATTATGAACAAAAACGTCCCCGGTCCGCGCTTCGGCCCGCATCGGCTTGGTGGGTTTCGCGGCGCTCGACCCACCCCACGCTTCGAGAGATTCGGTCCGCTTCAGGTTCGCTCGGTGAGCCGGTTCCACGTATGCCGCAGGCGGTCCGTGAGCTGATGCCAATCGCGATTCACCACGTCCCAATTCACCATCGGCTTGTTTACGTCGCCGGGCGAAGCCTGCGTGCTCGCCGTGGCCGGCCCCGCCGTCATCGAATCGTAGATGTAGGCTCCGGCGATGGTGATGAAAACACCCAGCAGAATTCCCAAAAATAATCGCATCTGCCTCTCCCTCGAAACATCACGTGGTGCGGCTCTCAACGTTCGTGCGCGGATTAGGTTCCCGCAACGCGTTCGTGCGCGGATTAGGTTCCCGCAACGCGCGGCTATTTGCTCGATTTCGCCGTCTCCTCGCGCTTCCACAGATCCCACGCGCGCAGATGCACCTGATCGGTCACCTTGTTGGCCTTTTCCGCCTCCTCCGGCGCCAGGAACGTGATCGGGCCGCCGATCTCGATCGCCTGCGTCTGCAGGCGCGCATTGACCTCGGTATAGATCGCGCGGAACACGGTGAGCGGCAGCGTCGGCCCGGCGACCGCCACGCCGTGGCCGCGCATCAGCACGACCGCGCCTTTCCCCAGCGCCTCGGCCAGCGCTTTGCCGAGTTGGGCATTGGAGACCAGCATGTCGGTCATGCCGCCGACCTTGCGGATCTCGAACACCGGGACTTGCGGCGAGAGAAACGCTGAGATGTGGAACATCGGCTGCATCGGCACTTGCGTGGTGCCGAAGGGAATGACCGAAGGCGAGTGCGCATGAACCACCGCCTTCACGTCCGGCCGCGCCTTGTAGATCTCGGCGTGAATGAAGCGCTCGAGGAAGCTCGCGCGCCCGCCCGCGTCGAGGGCATTGCCGTCGAGATCGTATTCGAGAATGTCGGCCGCCGTGACCAGGACGGGAGCGAGCGACCGCGACATCAAGAACCGGTCGGCATTGGCCGGATGGCGGACGCTGACGTGGCCGAAGGCATCGAGCACCCCCTGGTGGGCGAGCACGTGGTTCGCAATCACGAGATCCTCGAGGACAGCCGGGTCGACCGATCCCCCGGAAACCGGTGCGGGATTGCCGGTCGCCGTTTGCGCGTTGCTCGAGCCGCCGGCGCAGGCAAGCGCAAACCAGCCGGCAATCAGCGCTTGAAGCAGATGCAGGCTCTTCATCGGCAACTCCTCTTGCTTGCATAGGCCGTGAAGGGTACGCGGATCGCATCATTGCTTCGATGCATCGATGCCCCCCGATGCCCGATGCGCGAGCGCATTTCGTCGGCGCGCAGAGGATACTCCGAGCCGCGCTGTTCACAATGGCCGTTGCGTTCGAGGCGTGGTAAGGCCTATCGCACTGCGCCATAATCCTGGGGGGACGGGGCATCCTGGGGGGACGGGGCGTAGCGGTGGATCATTGCGCATGCTGTTTCCCGACATCGACGTCGCCGCCGGGACCGTTACGCTCGCGATTTGGCAATCGGCAATTCTGGCCGGATTGCTGCTCCTGCTGCTGTTTCTGGCGATCTATCGCGCCGAATGGCCGACCATCGTCGGGCCGGCCATTCGCCTGGGCCTGGCCTTGTTCGGCATTGTGGGTGCGTGGACGTTGCTCGACCGGTTGGCCGAGCGCGATCGCGCCGACGAGCGCCGCGCGCTCGATCAGCGCATCCTGGAAATGAGCGCGCGCGCCGTAGTGCCCGGCTCTCCGCTCGGGTGCCTCGAACCGAATTTGAGCGGAACGATCGAAGCCGCTTGCGAGCAGGCGGTCTTCGCCGGTCCGGAAACCGTTGCGGCGGCAGCCACCTATGTGGGCGGCAGCTTGGCGCTGCTTGCCGACGGCGTCGCGAGTGGATGGGATATCAACTACGACGCTACGCTCGCCGCGCTGCGCCGCAGGCTCGAAATCGATCGGTTCGGCTTCGTCGCGCAGGTGCTGGCCGGGGAGGGCTGCAGCGCGGCGAAATGCGAAAAATTCGCGCTGTTTGCCGATCCGAGCCGCGTCAGCGCCAATCTCAAGGCACGGACCTTCGAGACTCTCGTCGCGCGGCATTCCGCCGGATGGCCGCAGCCGGCAGCAACCGCCGCCCCAGCCGCCCCGGCCGCTCCCACCGCGCCGGTCGCGGCGGCACCGGCCCCGCCCGGTCCCGCAGCGGGCGCCGGGAGCGGCATCAACTTTCCTTCGGCGGCCTCGATCCCGCCAGTGAGCATCATGACCAACGAGCCCACCGAGCCGACGAGCCAGGGCGGCACTCCGCCGGCTCCGGCCGCCGCGGCAAAACGCCCGCCCGCCCCGGTGCGCCCCGCCCCGCGCGCACAGGCGCCTCCGGTGGCACCGCCGATCCAGATCGGCCCGCCCGCCGCGAACGCCGGGACCGAGCCGAACCCGCAATGACGTTTTGGGTGCCGCTCCGGCCGTGTCCTCAATTTGGATGAACCGAGGCTCATGTTCGCATCGGTCCTCATCGCCAACCGCGGCGAGATCGCCTGTCGGATCGCGCGCACGGCCAAGAAGCTGAAGCTGCGCTCGATTGCGGTCTATTCCGATGCCGATGCGGGCGCGCTTCACACCCGCATGTGCGATGAGGCGCACCGCCTCGGGTCCGCTCCCGCGCGCGAGAGCTACCTGGCGATCGACAAGCTCATCGACGTGGCCAAGCGGGCAGGCGCCGAGTGCATTCATCCGGGCTATGGCTTCTTGTCGGAGAACGCGGAATTCGCCGAAGCCTGCGCCGCCGCCGGAATCGTCTTCGTCGGTCCGCCCCCGGGCGCGATCCGCGCCATGGGACTGAAAAGCCAAGCCAAGAAGCTGATGAGGCAAGCCGGCGTGCCGATCGTGCCGGGCTATCACGGCGAGCGGCAGGAGACGAAATTCCTCGCACGGCAGGCGGACGCGATCGGCTATCCGGTGCTGATCAAGGCGATTGCCGGCGGCGGCGGCCGGGGCATGCGGCGCGTCGATGAACCCGGCGAATTCGAGGCCGCGCTCCAATCCGCGGTCCGCGAAGCGCAGTCGGCGTTCGGCGACGGCCGGGTGCTGATCGAGAAGTACATAGCCTCGCCGCGACACGTCGAAATCCAGGTGTTCGCCGACCGTCATGGCAATGCGGTGCATCTGTTCGAGCGCGATTGCTCGCTGCAGCGGCGGCATCAAAAGGTGATCGAGGAGGCGCCTGCGCCCGGCATGAGCCCGGAGGTCCGAGCCGCCATGGGCGGCGCGGCCCTCGAGGCCGCCAAGGCGGTCGGTTATGTCGGCGCCGGCACGGTCGAATTCATCGCCGACGGCTCGAAGGGGCTCAGACGGGATGCATTCTGGTTCATGGAGATGAACACCCGACTGCAGGTCGAGCACCCGGTGACCGAGGCCGTCACCGGGCTTGATCTCGTCGAATGGCAGTTTCGGGTCGCCGCCGGCGAGAGACTGCCCGCGTTCGATCCAAACTTGGCGGGTCACGCCATCGAGGCCCGCGTCTATGCCGAGGACCCCGAGCGGGGCTTTCTGCCGTCGACCGGGAGGATCGTTGCGCTAAAATTCCCGGCGGAAGACGGCATTCGCGTCGACGCCGGCGTGGAGCCGGGGACCGAAGTCACGCCGTTTTACGATCCGCTGATCGCGAAAGTGATCGCCCACAGGCCGACCCGGCGGGAGGCGCTCGAAGCCTTGGCGGCGGCGCTCGATCGCACGCTCGTTGCCGGACCGCATACCAATCTCGCTTTTCTTGCGGCGCTGTGCCGGGCCGAGGATTTTCGCAAAGCGCAATTCGATACCGGCTTCATCGATCGCAATCTCGCGGCGCTCGGCGCGATCGTGCGGGAGCCGGATCGAGCCGCGGCCGCAAAGGGCGTGGCCCTGCTGCTTGCGCGGGAGGCCAGCCGCGTGACAGCGCGCATCCCATCCGCCTCGGAAGAAGCCGCCTCGCCGTGGAACTCGGTTGACGGTTTCCAGCTTTGCGGCGCCCGCACCGTCTCGGTCCCGGTATCGATCAATGGCGCGCCGGCATCCGCCAGCGCATCCTACGATGCGCAGGGCGTTTCGGTTTCGATCGATGGCGTCCCCGCCGCCCGCGACGCGCAGGCGTTCGAGGCCGAGAATGCCGTTTACGTCGTGCATCATGGCCGACAGACCGTCGTGCGGCTCAAGGATATCGAGGCGATCGACGTCGACCACCTCGATACCGGCGGACTGATCCTCGCGCCGATGCACGGCAAGGTGCTTGCCATCCTGGTGCGACCCGGTGCATCGGTTAGCAGGGGCCAGCGCCTTGCCGTGATCGAGGCGATGAAGATGGAGCATGCGTTGATTGCGCCGTTCGACGGCACCGTCGGTGAAATCTCGGCAACGCCCGGCGGCCAAGTTGCCGAAGGCGCCAAAGTAATGACAATCGACGCGAAGAAGCCCGAGCCGGTTTGAGCTCACCGACGATGGCCTTGCATCTGATCAAGCTTTGCGTCGGCTGCGATAGCGTCAAGGACCTCCGCGCCTGGATTCGCGAAAAGTTGCAGGAGAAGAAACGGCGCAAGCTGCCGCTCGAGCACTGGCATATCACCCGCATGGTGCCGAAGCGGGCGGCCGAACTCACCGACGGCGGCTCGCTCTATTGGGTGATCCGAGGCGAGATCTTGTGCCGCCAACGGATCGTCGACGTGCGGCCGTTTCGCGACGGCGAGGGCATCGGCCGATGCCGGCTGGTGCTCGAGCCGAAGCTGGTGCTCACCGAGCCGCGCGCGTTCCGGGCGTTCCAGGGTTGGCGCTATCTCGAACCGCGAAGCGCCCCCAAGGACCTCGACCGGGCGGCCCCCGGAGCGGCGGCGATGCCGGAGCGCTTGCGGCGCGAGCTCAGCGACCTCGGCCTGCTTTAGCACTGCGCGAATTAACTAGAAATCGTCGGGCAATGTGTACATTTGCTTGACGCCGACACGTTTCGATTCGGAATATGATTCCGGGTGAGGGGTGGCGTTATGTTGCTGCAGGCGCCGGTAGGATTGCCTCGGTCCGCGCACGTGATCGTGCTGGGGAACGAGAAGGGCGGCTCGGGCAAGTCGACGACCTCGATGCACGTCATCGTTGCCCTGATGAAAGGCGGCCAGCGCGTCGCCAGCATCGACCTCGACAGCCGTCAAAAAAGTCTCACGCATTACGTCGAGAACCGGCGCGCCTGGGCCGAACGCGCCGGCATCGAGCTGGAGCAGCCGACCCATCACCATATCGTCCGGGCGTCGGGAGCCAAGGTCGAGCAAAACGAGGCGGCGGAATTCGCCTGTTTTGCGGAAGCGATTACCACCGTCGAGCATTGCCATGATTTCGTGGTCATCGATACCCCGGCCACCGACAGCTACCTGATGCGGCTCGCCCATTCGATGGCCGACACCCTGGTCACCCCGCTCAACGATAGTTTTCTCGATTTCGATGTGCTCGGCTCGATCGATCCCGAGACCTTCGCGGTGACCGGCATCGGCCATTATGCGGAAATGGCGCGCGAGGCGCGTCGGCAACGCCGGCTCGTCGACGGCGGCCTGACCGACTGGATCGTGATCCGCAATCGCCTTTCCATGCTCGGGTCGCGCAACAAGCGGCTGGTGGGCGAAAGCCTCAATGAACTCGGGCTGCGGCTCGGCTTCCGCCTTGCCGAAGGCTTTGCCGAACGCGTCGTCTATCGGGAATTCTTCCCCCGCGGACTGACCGCGCTCGACAATCTCAACGAAGCGACGCTGGGCGTGCGGCCCAATCTGTCGCATATAACGGCCCGGCAGGAGGTCAGAACCCTGATCGAGGCGCTCAAGCTGCCCCTCGACGAGCGCGGGCGCCGCCGCGCCGCCGCGCGCGCGGAATGGTTTGCCTCGCTCGACAAGCCGCTCGAAACCCACGACATCATCGCCGATTGAGCCTGCCTCGCCCGCAGTGGCGGGCCGAAGCACGGCCCGGCGCCGCGCTTTCAGACCCGCGAGCACTCGGTCCCGAGCAGGGCCATTGTGTCGGGCCGCGGGGCACGCCACCTAAATTGCGGATACAATCGTTTTGCCGCCCCGGCACATAGGGCTTTTAGCGATGGCCAAAGACCGATCCGGCGATCCGCCTGCACCGGTGAAAGGCGGGACCGATCCGGCCCAAAGCGCGTCGCATGCGGAGATCGAGGCGTTCGTCAAGCGCGCGCGCGCGATGGCGCCGACCACCGCGGCCGGCCGCCGCGGCCGTCTGATCTTTGCCTTGGATGCCACGATGAGCCGCCAGCCGACGTGGGATACCGCGTGCCGGCTGCAAGCCGAGATGTTCCGCGAGGCGGCGGCGATCGGAGGGCTCGATGTCCAGCTCGTCTATTACCGGGGATTTGGCGAGTGTCGGGCGTCGGGTTGGGTGTCCAACGGGGAGCGTCTTGCTCAGCTGATGAGCCGGATCGACTGTCGGGGCGGCCATACCCAGATCGGCAAGATCTTGGCGCACGCACGCCGCGAGACCGAGAGGGCCAGGGTTCAGGCGCTGGTGTTCATCGGCGATGCCATGGAGGAGGCGCTCGACACGCTCGCTGCCGCTGCCGGCGAGCTCGGGCTTCGCGGCGTTCCGGTATTCCTGTTCCAGGAGGGCGGCGACCCCGTCGCCGAGCAGGCGTTTCGGGAAATCGCCCGGCTCACGCGCGGGGCCTATTGCCGATTCGATGCCGGAGCGGCGCACCAGCTGGCCGA
>DASWCW010000193.1:0-5209 GCA_036395835.1 Xanthobacteraceae bacterium | reverse complement strand
CCGCTATGGCGAACAGGGGCCGGGGCCGAAGGGCTCGGTGATGGTCGTCACGTTCGAGCTCGACGGACAGGAATTCTGCGCGCTCAACGGCGGCCCGCAGTTCACCTTCTCGCCGGCCGTATCGTTCGTCGTGAATTGCCGGACGCAGCAGGAAGTCGACGTGATGTGGGAGAAGCTTTCCCAAGACGGCGAGAAACAAAGATGCGGCTGGGTGAAGGACAAATACGGCGTGTCCTGGCAGATCGTTCCTTCGGCCCTGCCCAAGATGCTGCAGGGCGCCGACGCCGAAAAATCCAATCGGGTCATCAACGCGATCATGCAAATGGACAAGCTCGATGTCGAAGGCTTGAAGCAGGCGTACGAGCAAGCATAGACCGCGTCGCTGCCGCAGACGCAGGCATCAGGTCGCTCGGAGCCGAGTGCCCGAATCCTCCTCATCCGAAACCGTCGATCCGACAAAAGGGATACGCAATGGCAAACGCTGCAACCAAGACCACGGCCGCCGCCACCGCCGCGGACCAGGAGTTCGTCATCACCCGCGCCTTCGATGCGCCGCGTGAAGACCTATGGAAGGCGTTCACCGAACCCGAGCGCATGAAGCAATGGTGGGGACCGAAAGGCTTCACGGTGATCGCCTCCAAGATGGATCTGCGCCTCGGCGGCAGCTATCACTACGGCATGCGGGCGCCCGACGGCAGCACGATGTGGGGCAAGTTCGTCTATTGGGAAATCGTCCGCCCGGAGCGCATCGTCCTCGTCAATTGCTTCTCGGATGAAGCCGGCAACATCACCCGGCATCCGATGAGCCCGACCTGGCCGCGGGAAATGTTGTCCACGTTCCGGTTCGCCGAGCAGGACGGCCGCACGACGCTCACCATCCGCTGGTCGCCGCTCGATGCGGACGAGACCGAGCGCGCGACCTTCGCCGCCGCGCATCCGAGCATGCAACAAGGCTGGACCGGAACCCTCGATCAGCTCGCCGCATATTTGGCGAAGGCTTGATACCGGCTGGACGACTCGCGACTGGTCACGGCCGGGCTGGTTCCACGGTCGGGCAGCCGCTCAATCCACGACCGCAACGGCCTCGACTTCCACCAGCCAGTCCGGGTTGAGAAGCGCGGCCACGAAGGCGGTGCTGGCCGGATAAGGCTCCTTGAAAAACTCCCGGCGAACTGCGCCGATCTTCGGGAAGTCTGCGGCGTTCCTGATGATCATCGTGATCTTCACCACGTCGTCCATGCTGGCGCCGGCAGCTTCCAGCACCTCCTTCATGTTCACGAACACCTGGCGCGCCTGAGCCTCCGGATCGTCCTTCCCGACCAGGCCGCCTTTCTCGTCGAGAGCAACCTGCCCTGCGACATAGATCGTGCGTTTGCCCTGCGCGACGATGCCCAGCGAATAGGGAAATGGGGGCTGAAATACCTGAGGCGGCGCCAGCTTGGACTTCCGCGGACTCTGGGCCATTCCCATGTCGCCGGCGCCCAACACGCCGAGGGCGGCGCAAGCGGTCACCAGGCAAATCCAGATTCGCAGATCGTTCGTGAGACGCGACATCGCTCTGCTCCCGGCGCCGAGTTCAGTTCAGAAACTATACGACGTCCTATAGCTTGCCGGCTTTCAGCCCGCTAGCCCCGCGTAGCCGTCGATCGCGCTGCGTATCACCTGCCGAACGTGGGAGTTCGACAGGAACAGATCGTGGTTGACGATGCCCCAGCCCTCTTGCGAGGCGTCGACCACGCGCAGCCCGAGCTTCGTCAGCCGAGCCTTCTCGGCGGTTCCGACGCGGGTGATCCCGCCCGCGATCCATCGCGAGACGGCAAGTGCGCGGTCGTTGGTTGCGGTGATGACGATGATGTTCGGAGCCAGAGCACCGATGCGCTCGACCGAGGACGAGAACACGTCCATGTCGACATCCGGCGAGGCGAGCACCAACGCACCGATCCGGCCAGCACTCGCATCGCCATGCACGGCATGGAGCTGGCGCAGCGCCTCCATCGTCACCATGGTGCCGATGCTGTGCGCCACGATATGGATGCGGCCGATGCCCTGGCTCGCCATCAACCCCTCGAGCACTTGTTGCAACGCGTCGCGCGACCACATCGCGCTCTCGCGGTCATAGGCGTAATCGAACAGCTTGGCCTTGGACGGCCAAGCGAACACCATGGTCTCGCCGCGGAAGCGAATGCCGTCGGAGATCCGCACGGCGTCGAGCGCCGCCGTCTCGAAGGTCTGGTTGAAGCCGTGGACGTAGATCAGGACGTCGCGGCCGCTCGCCGCCGGCGCGATCAGTTCGCCGACCTGGGCCACCGGCTCGATCGCATCGAGGTGCCAGTCGTCGAGCCCGACCGAGGCGAGCGAGAACCGGCCTTCGGCCGGCGGCGCGAGCTTCGCGCGCGCAAGACTCATCGCGGATGCCCGCTCCGGCCCGAACCAGGGTTTGGCGCGCGCGCCATTCACCGGCTTGCGCGTGGTCGCGACCAGGAGCACCGGGTTGAGCGAGAGCCCCGAGGCGTCGAACCGCGCGCCGGTCGCGGCCAATTCGGCGCAGCCGCCGAGCGCGACCGCACAAGCGCCCGAGCTCAGCCCGCGCAGCACGGTTCGGCGGGAAACGGCGGTCCTGCAAGACAGCATGGCGCAAAGGTTCGCTGACCCGCCGCGAACAATGGGGATCGCAGCGGCATGTCGCCCCCTTGCGGGGATGCCTGACGCTCGATCGCGGCAACAACAGGGCCGGATCTGGGCGCCGGCAAATTCGTGACTGGTGCGACCTCGATGACGGATCCGCGCTTCATGACCTTGGGCGCGAATCGTCGCTTCTGCGGCCGGGAAGCGGAATGGGCGCTTTCGGTCCACCCGGAAATCCCAGGCGCCTACCGGAATCTGCCCTGCGTTCACGGCTGAGACGCAGAGGCGGCGAGCGGCGAAGGATAGAGCCAATGCGCGAGCCCAACGGCCGCGAACATTCCGACGAGCTGCGCGATGATGAAGGCCGACGCCCCTTCCGGCGCGATCCCCGCGAAGGTGTTGGAAAGCGATCGGGCGATGGTCACGGCCGGATTGGCAAAGGAAGTCGAGGCGGTGAACCAGTAAGCCGCCGTAATGTAGAGTCCGACCGCATACGCAATGGCATCCGGCCTCGCCGCCAAGCACCCGAAGATCGTCAGCAGCAGCCCGAACGTCGCAACGGCTTCGGCCAGCCATTGGCCCGGCCCCGTTCGGACCGTGGTCGAGAACTGCCACAACGGCAGTTCGAACATCAAATGTGCGAGCCAGACGCCGGCAATGGCGCCGACGAATTGGCTTACGATGTAGACGCCAGCCACCGACCATGGCAGCTCGCCTCGGATGGCGAAGGCGAGACTGACGGCGGGATTGAAGTGCGCCCCCGAAACCGAACCGAACGTCAGAATGAGAACGCAGAGGATGGCGCCCGTAGGCAACGTGTTGCACAGGAGCGCGATCGCGTCGTTTCCGCCCGCCAATTTGAATGCCATCACGCCCGATCCGACGACGGTGGCGAGCAGGAAGGCCGTTCCCAGACCTTCCGCGGTAGCGCGTCGGGCGAGCGAGTGGGACGTCAAGTCTCGGCCCGAGCCTTTGGCGTCGCGCCATGCATGCGGCCGATCTTCCGGAGTTCGGCCCGCAACGAGACCGCATCCAGTTTGTCGATCGGCAACGATGCAAACGCACCTATTCTGCGAGAGAGCATCCGGCACGTATCGTTGAAGGCGAGCATGATTTGGGTCGGCGAACCTTTCACGGCGGCAGGATCGGGAATGCCCCAGTGTGCGGTGATCGGCTTACCGGGCCACACCGGGCAGGTCTCGCCCGCCGCATCATCGCAGACCGTGAAGATGAAATCGAATTCGGGTGCGCCCGGTTCGGCGAATTCCTCCCACGACTTCGAGCGCAGGCCCGCGGTCTCGTAGCCCAGGGCCTCCAGGACTTGGATCGCGTAGGGATTGACCTCGCCCTTGGGATGGCTTCCGGCGCTGTAGGCCTTGAACTTCCCCGCTCCGAGCCGGTTCAGGATCACCTCGGCCATAATGGAGCGGGCCGAGTTGCCGGTGCATAGGAACAGCACATGGTAAGGGCGGTCGGGCATGCGTCTCGCACTACTTCGACCGGATGACACTATTGTGACGCCTGCCTGTTCCGTCATCGGGCGCGTCGCTAGCCAGATCGGCCTTCCCAATTCGGCCCCGCGGACTGATTACGTATTGTTCCTGAGGCCGCGCATCGGCCTCGAGCAAGCGCAATTGATCCGCATCAAAGCGTCCCTGCCCGCCCCTCCCCATGATTAGGACTCGAGGAAGGAATTGCCACCGTTTGCGGGCCCCGTTTGTGGAGCGATCATGATCATCTGCTCCTGCAACGTGCTTACCGACGACGACATCCGCGTCGCCGTCATGGATGCAGGCGTTCCGGTTCTCACTTCCGGCGAAGTGTATTCCGGTCTGGGCTGCAGCCCGCAGTGCGGCCGGTGCTCCCGCAGCATCAAGCGCATCATGCGCGACGCGCTGGCGTGCTGTTCGGCGGGCTGCCCCTGGAGCGATCCCGCAGGCCGTTGATTCTGGCCCGACCGGGACAGGGCCGGGCGCCGGCGCGTTAGAGCACGAACGCGGCCGCCACCGGGAGCCCAGTGGCGCCGTCGAAACACTGTCGAGGCGATTCGGGGAAATGAGCACTGGTTCGGGGCAAATGGCAGTTTATGCACTTGCACGGGTTCTCGGCGGGCTTAGAATTGATTTTCATCAAGGACCCGCTACCCACACATGTTAGAATCTTTCCATGGAAGGGTTTGATACCGAGGAAATCCGCTCCATCCGGCTGTTCGCCGAGGTTGCAGAGGAGCATTTGCGGGCTCTGATCGGGGCTGCCGTCGTGCAGCGCGTGGATTCGCGCACGCTTCTGGCCGAGGAAGGCGAGCAGGCGGAGTTTCTGCACATCCTGTTGGAAGGCTCGGTCGAGCTTTTCGCGCGGACCAATGAGCAAGAGACCACGATCACAATTCTGCGCCCGGTCAGCGTTTTCCTGCTGCCGGCGGTCGTGGCCGGCATGCCGTACGTCGCCTCGGCGCGGACCTTGAAGCGCTCGCGGGTCCTGGCGATGCGGGCGGATGCGGTGCGCAACGCCTTCGACGCCGATGCGGCGTTTGCCCGCGCCATCGTCTGCGAGCTCTCGCGGGGATTTCGGCGGGTGCTTGCCG
>DASWCW010000192.1:0-11972 GCA_036395835.1 Xanthobacteraceae bacterium | reverse complement strand
CAGATCCAACAGATAAACGTCGTATCCGCGCGCGGCAATGTAATCCATCCAGGACATCCCGCCGAGCTGGAGATCGAAGGATGTGTGCGCCGGATAGGTCGCGCCGTGCACGAACAGAACGGTGCGTTCCGGTTGAAAGCGGTTCATCGTGGCCAAGCGTTTATTTCGTACGTAGATATCGATGCCCGGATCGGAGGCCGGCACCTTCATTTCTTCGGTGACGATGGTTCCCGCCGTCTGGCCCTTGGATGCCGTCGTCTCTGCAGCGCAAAAAATAGCGGCCGCGAGAACAGCCAACCCCAGCTTGAGCGTCGGTTGCATGGGCTTGCCTCCCTGAGAAAGTTTGCTGTCGAGCTTATTCCCAAAACGCGCATTTGGTAAGGGACGAGCTTTCGGCAGACCGACCGATTCCCTCATCAG
This sequence comes from Xanthobacteraceae bacterium, assembly GCA_036395835.1. Taxonomy (GTDB): domain Bacteria; phylum Pseudomonadota; class Alphaproteobacteria; order Rhizobiales; family Xanthobacteraceae; genus AP-16. The sequence continues at coordinate 11,552 of DASWCW010000192.1, read as the reverse complement.
TTTCCCGTTTCCTTGGAGCAAGAGGGCAGCCGGATCTGGCGAGCCGCCGACGATAACAAACGCTGGATACAGGTAGCGATCCGGCGATCCTGGGGGCCACCTAGCGGGCGCTCGTGCTCGGAGCCGTTGCGGCGGGCTTTGCGGCCGGCTTCTTCTTGGCGCCTGCCGCCGGCCCGAGCTGGGCGAAGACCGGGTTCGGCGTGAACTTGACGGACGCCGCCTCTTGGCCCGGCTGGATCTGCACCGGAACGGTCTGCGCGACATAACCCTCGCGCGTGAAGGTCACCGAGAATGCGCCGGTGGCCGGAACCTCGAGCGCGCACGGCGTTTGGCAGCTCGACCCCAGCGACGTTTTCGCCTCCACCCCTTGGGGCTCGGAATCGAGCTCGATGGTGGCGATGGCGGGCATCGCCGGCGTGCTGTCGAACAATCCGAATCCCGCGCCCCGCGGCCAAACGCTGCATGCACCGAGCAGCAGCGCCAATCCCGCAAACACGAGTGCTTGCGCTTTGCTCATTTGTCCTCCTGGAAGCGGGCCCGAGCGGCGTGGGCGATCCCAAGCGCGGAACCAGCAACGAGAGAGGGTTCCGTGCGTTTCATGCAGCCCTCGCCACGGTACGAGTCAAATGTGTCGGACGGACGGCCGCAACAGCTCGCTTACGGCGGTCGGCAGATCGTCGAAACGGCTGATGATCCGGTCCGGCGCGAGCAGCGAAACCGGCGTCTCGGTATAGCCGAAATCGACGGCGACCACCGGAACTGCCGCCTCGCGCGCCATGTGGATGTCGGTATCGGAGTCGCCGACCATCAGCGCGCATTTCATTCTTCCGCCGGCCCGCGCCACGGTCCGCCGCAGCACTTCCGGATCGGGCTTTTGCATCCCGAAGGTGTCCTGACCGCAGATGGCCGCGAAACGTCCGGCGAGCCCGAGCGCGTCGAGCAAGCGGACGGCGAGAAACTCCAGCTTGTTCGTGCACACCGCAAGCCGGCATCCGGCCGCGGCGAGCGCATCTAGCGCCGGCTCCAGTCCCGGAAACGGTCGCGAGCAATCGGCGATGTGTGCGGCATAATGCTCGATATAGCCGGCGTACAAACGCTCCAATTCGCGATCGGAAATTTTGATGCTCTCCTGCGCTAGCGCACGCTCGATCAACCGTCTTGCCCCGCCCCCGATCATGTTGCGCAGCCCGCCGCCGGGCGAAGGCAAGCCTTCGCGCGCGAACAAAGCATTGAGCGTCGCGATCAGATCCGGCGCGGTATCGACGAGCGTTCCGTCGAGATCGAAGACGATGGTGGGCGCGGCCATGGGTTGGGATCGCAGGAAATCGGGGCGATCACGAGGCACGAAACGGCCGGGAATTCAAGGCCGCTTCTGTTATGCCTGACCGTCGAGCCGCGGCGCGCGGTGTTTTGGACTAGGCGCGGCCTGCGAACCGGGCTAGAAAAGCGCGCTCCACGATCGGCCCGGATACGCGTTCGCGCCCGCATGAGCTCGGAAGACTACAAGCGCCAGGCCGCCGCCGCGGCGCTGGAATTCATCGAGCCCGGCATGCGGGTCGGGTTGGGCACCGGCTCGACAGCCAAATATTTCGTCGAGCTGCTGGCGGATCGCGTGCGGGCGGGGCTCGACGTTGTCGGGGTGGCGACTTCCGAGGCCACGCGCACCGACGCAGAGCGGCTCGGGGTGCCGCTGGCGACGCTCGACGAGACGCCCGAACTCGACATCACGATCGACGGCGCCGACGAGATCGCACCGGACCTGGCGCTGATCAAGGGGGGAGGCGGCGCCCTGCTGCATGAAAAGATCGTCGCGGCGGCCTCGGCGCGAATGATCGTGATCGCGGATGAGTCGAAATGGGTGGCTCTGCTGGGTCGATTTCCGCTGCCGGTCGAAGTGGTGTCGTTCGGGCTTTCTGCGACCCGGCGCGCCATCGAGAACGCCGCGGCGGGCGCCGGGGCGCCCGGGCCCCTCACGTTGCGGCGGACCCGGGACGGCCATGCTTTCGTCACGGAGGGCGGTCACCTCATTCTCGATGCGGCGCTGACGCGTATCATCGAGCCGCAATTGCTGGCCGACCGCCTTGCGCAGATTCCGGGCGTCGTCGAGCACGGTTTGTTCATCGGGCTGGCCAAGACCGCGATCATCGCCGGTCCGGACGGCGTACGGGTCGTCGAGCGGCCGTAAGCTCGATACGCAGGAGGGGAGGGAGCTCACATGGCGCATAAGCTTGCCCGCGGCGCGCGTGCCGCGGCCGTCGTTTTCACGATTGCGATGTTCGGCGGGCCTGCGTCGGCACAAGAGCCTGCGCCGCCGTCGCTTGCGCTTGCCAAGGAGCTCATGGTGCTCAAGGGATCGACGCAGCTCTGGGACCCGGTCATTCCCGGCGTCATCGAGCAGGCCAAAGCCGTATTCCTGCAGGCCAATCCCGCGCTGGGCAAGGAGCTGAACGACGTTGCGGCGCTGCTGCGGACCGAATATGCCCCGCGCGCATCGCAGCTGGTCGACCAGGTTGCGCGGCTGTACGCCCAGACGTTCACCGAACAGGAGCTCAAGGACACGCTCGCCTTCTACAAATCGCCGCTGGGCAAAAAAATCGTCAGCGAGGAGCCGAAGATTCTCAACGACGGTTTCAATCGGATCCAGCAATGGACCAACAAGTTTTCCGAAGAAGTGATCGGCAGGATGCGCGCGGAGATGAAGAAAAAGGGCTACGATCTCTAGCCCTGCGGCGGACCGACGCAGCACGGAGATTGCATGAGCGACGACGTCGATCTGTTCGTGATCGGAGCCGGCTCCGGGGGCGTGCGCGCGGCTCGCGTTGCCGCCGAGCATGGCGCCAGAGTGATGATCGCCGAGGAATATCGCGTCGGCGGCACCTGCGTCATTCGTGGTTGCGTGCCGAAGAAGCTCCTCGTCTACGCCTCGCGATTCTCTCACGAATTCGCCGACGCCGCCGGTTACGGTTGGACCGTGTCGCCGCCGAGCTTCGACTGGCCGAGCTTGATCGCCAACAAGGATCGCGAGATTGCCCGGCTCGAGGCGGCCTACATCGCCGGCCTGCAAAATGCCGGCGTGACGATCGTCAAGAGCCGCGCCGTGATGGAGGGTGCGCACGAGCTGCGCCTGGTTGCCACGGGCGCCGCGGTTCGCGCCGATCACGTGCTGGTTGCGACCGGAGCCCGGCCGAGCAACGGCATGATCCCGGGAATCGAGCACGTCATTTCCTCGAACGAGGCGTTCCATCTGCCGGAATTCCCGGCCCGCATTCTCATCCAGGGCGGCGGCTACATTGCGGTGGAGTTCGCCTGCATCTTCGCCGGGCTCGGCGCGCAGGTGACGCTCGTCTATCGCGGCGAGAACATCCTGCGCGGCTTCGACGACGATGTACGCTCGCATCTGCGCGCCGAGATGGAGAAGGGCGGCATCCGCATCGTGACGGGCCGCATCGTCGCCGCGGTGGAAAAGACGGCGACCGGCATGCGCTCGAAGCTCAGCGACGGGCAAGCGATCGAGACCGATCGGGTCATGTTCGCGATCGGACGGCGGCCCAATGTGGCGGGCTTCGGCCTGGAAGCTGCGGGCGTGGCGCTGTCGGAGAACGGCGGCATCGCGGTCGATCCCTATTCCCAGAGCTCGGTCTCGAACGTCTACGCGGTCGGCGACGTCACCAACCGGGTGAACCTGACCCCCGTCGCCATCCGCGAGGGGCAGGCGTTTGCCGACACCGTGTTCGGCAATCGGCCGACGGCGGTAGACCATGCCCATGTGCCCACTGCGGTGTTTTCCGAGCCGGAAGTCGGCGCGATCGGCATGACCGAAGCCATGGCGCGGGCGCGGCTGGCGGCCGTCGACGTCTACCGCGCGAGCTTCCGGCCCCTGAAGGCGACGCTGTCCGGGCGCAACACCCGCATGCTGATGAAGCTCGTGGTCGACGGCTCGACCGACTGCGTGGTCGGCTGCCACGTCGTGGGTCCAGACGCGGCCGAGATCATTCAGCTGGTCGGGGTCGCGGTGACCATGAAGGCGCGCAAGTCCGATTTCGACGCCGCCATGGCGGTGCATCCGACCGCGGCCGAGGAGCTCGTCACGCTGCGCACGCCCGTGGCGCGCTATAGCCGGGAGGCGGCCGAGTAGGTGGGCGTGGCGCGAGCCGCCTGCGAGCATCGTTAGACGCGCGCCGTGTCGGGCGGTATAACCCCGGCCGCGCGTGGGCGAATGCCTGCGGATGCTCGTGCGTGGAATGGCGGAGGAAAACATGGCGCAGCGCTGGGCGCCCGACGGCTGGCGGAAACGGCCGGCCAAGCAGCTTCCGGAGTACCCCGACCTCGCGGCGCTGGCCCAGGTCGAACGCCAGCTCGCGAGCTTTCCGCCGCTGGTGTTCGCCGGCGAGGCGCGCAGCCTCAAGCAGGCACTGGGCCGGGTCGCGACCGGAAACGCTTTCCTGCTGCAGGGCGGCGATTGCGCCGAGAGCTTCGCCGAGCACGGCGCCGACAACATTCGCGATTTTTTCCGGGTGTTTCTGCAGATGGCGGTGGTGCTCACCTATGCGGCGGCTTCGCCGGTGGTGAAGGTCGGCCGCATAGCCGGCCAATTTGCAAAGCCGCGCTCCGCGCCGACGGAAAAGCGGGACGGCGAGGAACTGCCGAGCTATCGCGGCGACATCATCAACGACATCGAGTTCACGGCGGCCGCCCGCACTCCCGATCCGCATCGGCAGATCGAGGCCTACCGCCAGTCCGCCGCAACCCTCAATCTGCTGCGCGCCTTCGCCCAGGGCGGTTACGCCAATCTGGGCAGCGTGCATCAATGGATGCTGGGCTCGATCAAGGACAGCCCGCAGTCGCGGCGCTATCTCGAGCTCGCCAACCGCATCTCCGAGGCGCTCGGCTTCATGCGGGCCTGCGGGCTCGATCTGGAGAGCCATCCGGAGCTCAAGACCACGGATTTCTACACCAGCCACGAAGCGCTGCTGCTTCCCTACGAGCAGGCGCTCACCCGGGTCGATTCGACTTCGGGCGACTGGTATTGCACTTCGGGCCATCTGCTCTGGATCGGCGACCGCACGCATCAGCCCGACGGCGCGCATGTCGAGTTCTGTCGCGGCATCAAGAATCCGCTCGGCATCAAATGCGGGCCCTCGCTCAAGCCCGACGAGCTCATCCGGCTGATCGATATTCTCAATCCCGAGAACGAGCCGGGACGGCTGACGCTGATCTGCCGGTTCGGCGCCGAGCGGATCGGCGAGCATCTTCCGGTGTTGCTGCGCGCGGTGAAGCGCGAAGGCAGGATCGTGGTGTGGTCGTGCGATCCCATGCACGGCAACACCGTCAGTTCCGCCTCGGGTTACAAGACCCGTCCATTCGATCTCATTCTCCAGGAAGTGAAGAGCTTCTTTGCGGTGCACGCGGCCGAGGGCACTTATGCGGGCGGCGTGCATCTCGAGATGACCGGCAACGACGTGACCGAATGCACCGGCGGCGCGCGGGCGATTACCGACGCCGAGCTCAACGATCGCTATCACACGTTCTGCGACCCGCGGCTCAACGCCGAGCAGTCGATCGACATCGCATTCCTGCTCGCCGAATTGCTGAAAGCGGAGCGCATGGCGCACCACAAGCCGCTCCCCGTCGCCGCGAGCCTGTGAGGGAAAACGGACGCGTTTTCCCTCCCGTCCGGCGAGGCAAAGCTTTGACCCGGCGGCACCAAATTACCTTTCGCCGTTCATGAAACTATGGGGCAGAACCAAGGGCTTAGGTCGATTCAATTCGCACAAAACATCTTTAGGATGCAGCAAAATAAATCTTTACAACCTGGGCGCTGCTAGCTGCAGGCTGCGGCCCGCGCTACATCAGGCCCATGAACGCCCGCTCCTCCGACCGCCTCACGATTGCGCTGGCGCAGCTCGATCCGACCGTCGGTGACGTGGCCGGCTGCCTGAAGCAGGCCCGCCGGGCGCGCGCGGCGGCCGCGCGGGCGGGCGCCGACGTCGTGATGTTTTCCGAGCTCTTCATCGGCGGCTATCCGCCGGAGGACCTCGTGCTCAAGCCGGCGTTCCAGGCCGCGTGCCGTTCCGCCGTCGAGATTTTGGCGCGGGAGACCGCGGACCAGGGGCCGGCGCTGCTGATCGGGGCGCCGTGGGTCGAGGATGGCAAGCTCTACAACGCCTATCTGCTGCTCGGCGGCGGCGGCATCCAGGCCAAGCGCTTCAAGGTCGATCTGCCGAACTACGGCGTGTTCGACGAGAAGCGGGTGTTCGCGCCGGGGCCCATGCCGGGGCCGATCGTGCTCGAGGGCGTGCGGATCGGCATTCCCGTCTGCGAGGATATCTGGGGCGCCGACATCGTCGAGTGCATTGCGGAGACCGGCGGCGAGATCCTACTGGTCCCCAACGGCTCGCCCTATTGGCGCGACAAGACCGAGGCTCGCCTCAACCTCGCGGTTTCGCGCGTCACTGAAAGCGGTCTGCCGCTCGTCTATCTCAATCAGGTCGGCGGCCAGGACGAGCTGGTGTTCGACGGCGCCTCGTTCGTGCTCAACGCCGACCGCACGCTCGGGGCGCAGCTTCCGGCCTTTCGCGAGAGCCTGGCGATCACGCATTGGCGGCGCGGAGCGGACGGCTGGCGCTGTATCGAAGGCCCGGTCGAGGCGATCGAGGAGGCAGACGAGGCCGATTACGCCGCCTGCGTGCTCGGGCTGCGCGACTATGTCGACAAGAACCGGTTTCCCGGCGTCGTTCTCGGGCTTTCCGGCGGCATCGATTCCGCGCTGTGCGCGGCGATCGCGGTCGACGCGCTCGGACCGGAGCGGGTGCGCTGCGTCATGCTGCCGTATCGCTTCACCTCGCGGCAGTCGCTCGACGCCGCCGCGGCGCTCGCCGCTGGGCTCGGCGTCGCCTACGAGGTCGTTGCGATCGAGCCGGCGGTGGACGGGCTCGAGCGCGCGCTCGCGCCGCTGTTTGCTGGAAAGGCGCGCGACGAAGCGGAGGAAAATCTGCAGTCGCGCGCGCGCGGCGCGATCCTGATGGCCATCTCCAACAAATTCCGGCTGATGGTGGTGACCACTGGAAACAAATCGGAAATGTCGACCGGCTATGCGACGCTCTATGGCGACATGAACGGCGGCTTCAATCCGATCAAGGATCTCTACAAGACCGAGGTCTATCGGCTGGCGCGCTTGCGCAACTCCTGGAAGCCCCAGGGCGCGCTCGGGCCGGTCGGGCCCGTGATCCCGCAGGATGTGCTGACCCGGGCTCCCAGCGCGGAGTTGCGCGTGGACCAGCGCGACGACGACACGCTGCCGCCCTACGATTTGCTCGATCCGATTCTCGAGCGGCTGGTCGAACGCGAGGAGCCGGTCTCCGCGATCGTCGCCGCCGGCTTCGATCGCGACACGGTTCTCAAGGTGGAGCGGATGCTCCATCTCGCCGAGTACAAGCGTCGCCAGGCTGCACCCGGCGTGAAGGTCACGCTCAAGAATTTCGGCCGCGACCGCCGCTATCCGATCACCAACGCGTTCCGCGATCCGGGCACGCCGGTGGCGGTCGCCGAGGCAACGGAACGCGAACCGGAGGCGGCGACGAAACGCGCAGCACTCGATTTGTGAAGCGGCGTCCGATCGGCTGGCTCTCGCTTCCGCAGCGTTGCCGCCAGGCTGGGATGAGGTGAGCGCCCAGGCGCACGCGCTTTACCTCTCCTCTAGCGGAAGCCGCCTGCCGCTGGGCCGGCGGGTGGAGTGGCCTTCATCCACCCCGCTCGAGCATCTCTGCCGTCACTCCGCCGCGCTGGCCGGCGGAAGGGCAATCGTCTCGATCTTGGAAAGGTCGAGCTTGCGGGAGGCGCGGTCGATGTCGAACCCGACGACATCGCCCTTTGCGTCCAGATCGACGATGAGGCCTTCGACGATCTCCCGCGTCTCGACGCCTGGGGTGCCTTTCAGTTCGATGTAAAGGCTGTCCGTCTCCGGATAGTAGTGCAGTTTCATGGTTCGCCCTCGCGGAAGTTGCGGTCGAGTGAGGCGCAGACCCCTAAGGGTATTCTTCAACGGCCCCTCACCCCAACCCTCTCCCCGCAAGCGGGGAGAGGGAGAAGGGGAGGGATCAGCGTACCGGGTAGAACTGCGGGCCGACCGCGCGCACCTTGCGCTTGCCGTCGGCCTCGGCCGGGGCGGGATCGGGCTCGGCCGGCTTGGCTTCTGCCGGCGCCGCGTTCTGCGGCACACCGGTGCCTGGCTTCCCTTTGCGCGCGTCCTGCTTTCCCGGCTGTTTGGCGGGATCTGCCTTGGGCTGCGAGAGCGCCTTCGCCTTTTCGTCCGTCACGATCACGTCGCCGTGCTCGAGCGTGGGATCGTTGGGGCCCAGCGCTTCCGTCCAGCTCTGCCCAGGCCGTTTGCAGCTGCAGGCGGGATTGAACTCCTGCCGGTACCGGAACGCGTTGGCGAGCTGCTTGTACGGCGTGCCCGCGAGCGAGACGGCCTGGGACACGTCTTCGCCGGGATTGCGATAGGTGTACAAGCCGACTTCGGTCGCCGGGCACATCTGCTGGCAGGTTCGCTCGTCGTCCTGGAATTTGGTGGGCACGGTCGAGAACGAGATCGGGAAGAAGAAGCCGTCGCAGGTGCGCACGCACACGGTCCGGTAGGTCGAGGATTGCGACGTGTCCGGACTGCCATAGGTGCCGTACTCGGGCGGCGGCGCGGCGGGCGCGCCGAACAGTGTTTCGAAGAAGCCGCGCGGCCGCGGCGGCGCCGCCGCGCTGCGATATTGCGGACCGCAGTCGTTGCCCGCCAGCGCCCCCAGAATGGCGCGGCGCTGCTCGCCGCGATCGGCGCTTCCGCCCTGCAGCCGCTGCAGCTGCCCGATCGTGCGATCGAGATCGGCCCGGATGCGCTGGATCTGATTGCTCAGCTCCACGCATTGCGGCGACTGCCCGCGCCCGAACAAGAAGAAGCCCGAGCTTTCGCAACCCATCCGGCGCGACTGGCCGACGGTGCGGTCGAGCTCGAACTGCTGCTTGTTGACGGCATCTTCGTACCGCCGCATCTGGTCGCCGCTCGTCGGATCGCTGATGCCGCGGTCGAGCGAGGCGAGCTGGCTCTCCAGCCGGACACAGAGCTGGCTCTTGGGCGGCTCGCCCGGAGGCGGCGGGAAGCCCTGCGCATGCGCGGCAAGCGACCCGGCCAGGACCCCCAGGGCCAGAGCGCAAATTTCGACCGATTTGATCATTCCCGTCCGCCGGCCCCGTGATTCGCGCGCGCGAGAGCCGATTCCGCCCGCCATCATGCCGGATTCCCGCACCTGCCGACACAAAAATGCGGGGCGGGCCCCCGCCCCGTCCGGCCGCGTCGGCGCGGGATCAGGCGCGGCAAAGGTGACCAAAGTGTGGATTGTGCCGGCGTGGCGCGTAGTGGCTCACGCTCGCGCCGCTTCCGCCCGCCCTGGTAAGGTATTGAGAGCCGTAGGGGAATTTATCGTATGTCCGAGAGGTTTGCGAAAACGGACCGGCTGCTGCATCTAAACGCTCGTTCCGGGGAGTGAGCGCCTAGATCTCCGGTCAGAGAAAACCGGCATGGGCGTAGATAGACCCGTGTCGGTTGACTGCCCCGCCCCGCCGCAACTTGAACCCAGGGCAAGGGGGCGGGGCCTCTTTTCACAGTGGGTCGAGGCTTTCGTCTGGAACCGCCCTGAGAGTTCAAAGGGCAGACCATCGCTGGGTAATTTCGAGCCAATCGAGTGGAAAACGACAGATTCAATCAGCGTTAGATCATCTCCATTCCGCGGCTTGCTTTCCCCCAAAGGAAAACCGCCGCTGCACCTGTCGGAACAGCGGCGGTTTTTCTCCAATCAAAACGGCGGATCATTGGACTGACGTACTCTTCTTTGGTTCGGCGTAGAGGGGTTTGCCTTTTTCCACAATGTGATTGGTCAGGATTTTGAGGGGCTTGTCACCTACGACTTTCGCCCCGCCATGAACTACTTCTCGGGCATTATGAACCGGAGTTCCCGTTTGCATCATTTGAGGCTCTTTATCGGGGGCCTGAACCATCGTTCCTTCCAGCACGTACGAAACCTCCTCGCCGTAATGGAAGTGACGCGGAATGGTGGTGCCGGGCTGAACCTCCACAATTCCCAAAATGATTTCCATATTCGTGCCCGGCAAATCGACGCGCTTGAGAATGCTGTGATGCATTCCAGGAGGGTGCTGTATTTCTTGAGCGAACGACAGTTGCACACCCAATCCGCCAACAAGAACGCCAGCCAGCATTGCTAGAGCGATGGTCAGTTTTCGCATCGAGGATCCAAACGACGCAATAGGTCGGCAATATTCCGTGGGATTGGGTTGTGCAGGAGGTCGCCGTATATCTTCCGAAGTTCATTGCCGACGCAAATCCGGATGGCCGGGGCAATTCGACGTTCGGCATCATCGGCCCTTATCGTCCATTCAGAGAACGCATTTCACGCTGAATTGGATTCCCGCATGACAACAATCCCCAACTAGGATGATGCACAGCCGAATGTCTAGTCGGCTCAATAGGTTCCCGCGCAATTCAGTATTCGACCAAAGCGCCAATCCCGAACCGACCCCTGTCCACCTGACGGCAATCGGCACCTCGCGCGTGTTGGGAAAGCACTTGACCGGTAAATGCAAGAAGGTCGAAACAAGACCTCGGGGACAGGTGTTGGCCAAAGAACCGGGCGTCGGCGTTTCAGGGACCGCCCGGCGAACTCAATCTCGTAAGAGGGGGAGCCAATGGATAGCACCCGAGGTTACCGCCGTTTGGCCTTGCACTGCATAGAGTTGGCGGAAGCGGTAGAAGACCCTGCCACCCAGGACCAGATGGTTCAATTGGCAGAGGTATGCACCAGGTTGGCAGAACGAGCTGAAGAAAAGGCCAAATCGTCTCAGGCCGACCACCATCAAGCCGCCTGACGGGGCAACGAGAAAAACAAAAAACCTCCGGGACTTACGCAACGCCCCGGAGGCTTCAGGTCACGCTTGCCAGCCGGACTGGGGGACGGGGGATGGGGATGCCCGGCGGGCTTGTGCGGGATTTGGGGGATTGGCTGAGGAATTGCCACAGGACACCTCGCCGCAGGTTCGACTGTCGGCGCGGGGCTCCGGGAGCAGCGCTGATCACTTCATTTTGTGGTTGCCTCCGCCCGTAGGTTCCAGACGATTCCGGTGATGATGATCGCCGCTCCCGCGAACACGAAGCCGTCGAGCGGCTCGCCGTAGACCGACCAGCCGATCAGCGCGATCAGCGGAATGCGCAGAAAATCCAGCGGCACCACGATGCTGGCGTCGCCGTGCCGGAACGCGTTGGTCAGGCAGAAGTGCGAGGTGAGCCCGGCGATCCCCACCCCGAGCACGGGCAGCGCTTGCGCCAAGTCGATCCTGGTCACGAAAAACGGACTGCTGCCCGCAAGATTCATCGGCAGCTGCATCGCGTTCATCCAGAACAGGATCGCGAAGGTGGTTTCGGTGACGATCAGCTTTTTCGTCACGATCGAGGAGACGGCAAAGCCGAACGCCGCGCCGAGAATGATCAGGGCGGC
>DASWCW010000191.1:0-1573 GCA_036395835.1 Xanthobacteraceae bacterium | reverse complement strand
GCCGTTGTCCGGGGATGAAACTGCGTCCGGCCCCGCCGTGAGCATCCTGCTTCCGGGACATGGGGCTGTGAAGGGAGACGCGGATGGGCAGGCCGTTCTGACTGATGAGCTGTGAGCTCGACGTTGTTCGTGGCCGCCCCTGCGACCTACCCGGGTGTGCCGAGAGCACGAATCCGTCGCTGTCGTTGTCCCGCCGCGCTCCCGCCTTATCGAGGAAAGGAGAGGGTAGTGCGTGCCTTTGGGCTGGATGTGCATCGCGACTTCTGCGAGGTCGCGATCGCCGAGGAGGGCATGGTCAGGTCGGCGGGCCGGATCGCGACGCGGGTCGAGTCGCTGGAGCTGTTCGCGCAGAGCCTGGTCGCAACAGATGTTGTCGCGCTGGAGGCGACCACCGGCGCGGACAAGATCGTCTCGCTGCTGCAGGCGCAGGGGATCCGGGTTGTCGTCGCGAACACGCGCAAGCTGAGATCGATCAGCGAGGCGAGGGCGAAGACGGACCGACTGGACGCGCGTACGCTCGCCCGGCTGCTGACCGCGGGCCTGCTCGATGAGGTGTGGACGCCGGACGAGCGGACGCGGACGCTGCGGCGGCTGACGAACCGGCGCGAGCGTCTCGTGCGTGCTCGCACGCGCGCGAAGAACGAGGCGCAGGGTGTGCTCGCGCGCAACCTCTGCGAGCGTCCGCCGGTCACTGACGCGTTCGGCAAGGGCGGCCGCCGCTGGCTCGCCGGGCTGGAGCTGCCCGTCGATGAGCGGCTGACGCTCGACGGCTGTCTGCGCCAGGTCGACTTCCTCGACGCCGAGATCGCGGCGCTCGACGGCGAGATCGCCAAGCAGGCGCTGGCCTGGCCGGAGGTGCTGCGACTGATGAGTGTCCCCGGGGTCAACGTGCAGACTGCGGCGACGTTCATGGCGGCGATCGGCGACATCGGTCGCTTCTCCTCGCCGCGCAAGCTGGTCAGCTATCTCGGCCTCGACCCGCGCGTCCGCCAGTCCGGCAATACAGCCGCGCGTCACGGCCGGATCTCGAAGGCCGGCGCCTCGGAGCCGCGCCACATGCTCGGCGAGGCCGCGTGGAAGGTGATGCTGACCCCGGGGCCGTTGCGCGCGTTCTTCGAGCGGATCCGCGCCCGCCGCGGGACACAGGTCGCCGCCACGGCGACCGCACGCAAGCTCGCCGTGCTCTTTTGGTACCTGCTCGCCCGTGGCGAGGACTACGCCTTCGCCCGGCCGGCGATGACCCGCAACAAGATCCGCCGGCTCGAGCTGCTCGCCGGCGCACCGCCGCAGAAGGGGCGCAAGGGGATCGCCGGCGGCAAGTCGAAAGCTGTCTTCGACGCCGAACGCGAGCTCTCCCGCCAGGCCGAAACCGCCTACCGGCGGCTGGTCAGCGACTGGCGCTCCAGCAGTCCGGCGAAAGCGGGTGCGGGCGCGACACCGGGGCGCGCATCTCATCGGCCCTCGAAGGGCAAAGCCGCGCGGCAGACTCCGTAAGCCCCAACGGTCTGCGCTTCGCTACGTCAATCACCCGCACCCACGGCAAAGGATCCCACCAGCCGCAGCAACCGTCCAC
>DASWCW010000190.1:0-35184 GCA_036395835.1 Xanthobacteraceae bacterium | reverse complement strand
GCTTATGTTTGCCGGTTTCGGCACGCTGCTGCGCCTCTGGCGTATACCTGCGATTCCTGCCACGGCAGTCATCAGCGTGCTGGCGCTTCTCGCGGTACCCATCCATTGGAGCCTAGGCGGCATCGACCGCATGATTGCGCTCGGATGGCAGGAAAACCTCATCCAAGCGGTGTTGCAGGGGGTACTGGCAGGGCCGGTCGCGATTTATCTGTTCGTCGTCTCGGTCGGGTTGCTCGGTGCCGGTCGCGCGGCGGTGTTTCCCTCGCTTGTCCCGCCGTTCGTGTTGCTTCTAGGCTGGGCTGCGCTAGGTGAGGTGCCCAGCGCGCTCCAACTGGCCGGTCTAGTGATCGTACTAATCGGCTTCCGTTTGGCGCAAAACCCATGAGACACAAGCATGAAAAGAGGACGAAGCGGTAGCGCGCGCCAAAAAGTTGCCCCGGACCATCCGAAGCTCAAGCAGGCGATCCTGTGTACGAGCCATCGCCCGGATCCAGATTGAACAGCGCGTCGGAACTGACGGGTCGCCGGCTCGCAAGATCGCCATATGGATTTCCCGGCTGACGATCTGCTCGACCTCGTCCTTCAGCTCGGCTGCCATCAGCTGGAATGGCAATCACCGCCAAGAGCCAGGCGAGTCCGAGCCGCCACTGCGTCATGGGAACGACCTGCGATTCACCACTCGGGCGCCAGCTGATCCGGATCCACTGCTGATCAAGCCCGGAAACGCCTAATGCAGAGATGGGTGGCCGCCAATCTTGGCAACCATTTGGCACTGCGCCATTTCACCGGGGAGCGCCAAAATACCCGGCGCGAGATCGATGGGCATGTTGGATTGAGTCACGAGGGCCATGTTCGCCGGATGAGCTTTATTTGCTGCCTTCCGTTTGCGGCGCCGAGCTCGACGGAAGAAGCCGGAGAATCCCCAGAGCGCCAACACGACAAGCGCGATCAGCGCAAAGCCCAGCCGCCTCAAGGCGGGCTGAACTTGACCGGCGATTTGGAGCCATTCCGGCATCGGGGTCGCGTGCGGGGGTTACAACGCGGCTACTCTGTGCCCAAACCGGTGCTGGCGCCTAGCGAAGGCAGATTTGGGTAAGCGGGGCTTTCCGTCGCGTGCCCGTTCGGCGCCTGCGGTAACTCGTTGGGGGCGTATGGCCTACGAGTGGGAACGAGATGCTGACGCGCATCCGCTCTGGTGGGGATGAGCAGATCCGGCCTTGATCCTCGTTAAGCTGCACCTGATCGTGCGGAGGACTATTCATGGCAGAAGATCACGCTGCGACAGCGCAAAGACCAGGCCTCGCGCACCAGCATCAAGCGGCTGGGCGCCCGCCCCAAGCTCGGCGTCCCAGTTAGCTCGGTTTGTCTTGTGGAGTTGTTTCATACAATTCGTCCGGAAACAGTTCTGACGTTGTTTTCCCCTTCCGGAGAGCCGACAAAACGGAGGGCCATCGGTTAGGTAAACCCCTTGCGGTTTCCCAATAGCACCCAAGAAAAGCCCTCGCGATTTCCGCCTCTGCTTCATCGTGTGGAACGCCACGCCCGCGAATTGCCTTAAAGGCAGATCGCACGTCCGGATTTTTACGAATCATATTCTTAGCGGCGTGTAGGATGAGTCGGTGGCGTTCCTTGGGGTCCTCTCGCTCGAGAGCCTCGAAATCGAGATTGCGCGGCAGGTCGTCATCATCAGTAGCTTGGGGGGTACGCTTGATCATCGATTTCTCCTCTCTTTGGGTAAAGTATGCGGATCTTGATCACGGTGATGTGCCGGACAGGTTCATAACACTGGCCTTGAATTCCGATCAAGTATCCGCTGTTCGTGGGTCGCGCTCCTCGCCGTAATCGTGGCTTCTATTACGAGGCCCGGGCAAAGCTCCTGGATAAAAGCCAGCACCTTTTGGGCGAACGTTGAGGAGTCGTGCGCCTTCTTGCATTCATAGGCCAGCGCCTGTTTCGAGTTCTGGAACTGAATGCCGGCGCCGAGATAGTTCTGGCAGATATATTCGAGCGCCACCGCCTCGAACTTGGTCGGAGCCGTCTCCTTGACGTGATTCAACGCGAGGGTAACGATGTCTTCCTGGTCGGGATGCAGCCAAAAGACCATTCTCCTGGTGGGTGACTGTTGAGATTGCGGCATGATTGACCCTCCGTGACTCGCTGATGCGATTCGCACCGACCAGTGTTGTCGGCAGTTTTCCATACCGTCGCAGAGCCTGAAGTTGGAGGCATGCGAGCTGAGGTCGCTCTTCAGTTCGCGCACGATCTCCGCCCGCGTTGCCGGGGATAGCGATGACGCCTTCAGGCGCGCCAACCCCCTGTTCATTCTTGATTCGAATTCCTCCCGATTGGCGGCGGTGGGCTGAATTCGAAGGCCGCCGTGATCGGTCGTAAGCCGGTGCCCGAGGCATTCGATCGGACCACCGGGTGGAAAAGACTTGATTTTCGGCCAAAGCTGCCCGGCGGGGTGCGTTTGTAGCGCAATCCCCAAGCTCTCAGTCATCGAGTCCGCATCGCCGTCGTTTTTTGCTATCACCGAGATGTTGTCGGCGTATGCCACCACCTCGCCCCCGGCGGGGACTTGGTGGAGCACGGGTGCCAGCAGCATCTCGGCCACGATCGGCGATACGCTCGATCCTTGGGGAATGCCCCGCCGGGCATCTGCAAGATACTGTTCGAGGGGGAAGCCTCCCCCCGGGTGGGTATCTGCAGCGCCGTTGGACGCGTGGGTAGCAGTATGGTGGAGGGACTCACTAGGGACGATATTGAGGTGCTCGGAGAGAAGTACTCTCTCAACCACCTTCTTCGGCACGGGGATCAAGTCCACCAGCTTGTTCCCGTCGAAGCTCGGGTAAAAATCCGTGATGTCGATTTCTCGGGCATGGAGGTTGCCGGCCTTGATCGCGGTGGCGACCTCGGTGATGGCGGCGGGAACCCCTCCACGGGTCGCGAACTGCCGCGGGTGCAGGTCGGCGACGGCATAGAGGATCGACTTGATGAGATATTGCAGCGCCCGGTTCTCGATCCCGAAGTCGAGCGTGGGCCGGAACTTGCCCTGGCCTTTCGGGATCAGGATGAGCCTGACCTCCTCGCGAGTCCCTTGATAGGCGTTCAGATTCTCGGCGATGTACTTCAGCTCGTTCTTCTTGGGCCGGCGATACCAGCGCATGTTCTGGCGGGCTAATCGGGTCGCCGTCATGAGGGCGTCGAACGAGGTCAGGTACTGCTGGATCAGGTAACGGAGCTGCTTTCGATCGCCGGCTTTGTGCGCCTTTCGGATGCGCGTCAGCTTCGCCCGAAGATGAGCTCTCGCCGGCGCGGACTCGGCAGAATCGACGAACTCAGGCCATGCGGCCGTAGGATAGCTGGCTGTCAGCATCGTCCTGGCATGATCGTTGGCCAGACGCTTGCCATGATGGCGGGGAGGCTTTCCCCCCGTTCCCGGTTTGCAATTGGTTGCAGACTCAACGGGGTCGGACATAGTCCGCCTCATCGGTCCCGGTTTCGTCGAATCCGCCAAACGAAGCGACCGGCATGGAGGTCCCCGCGGCCATGCGCCCGTGCAGACACCCGGGGCGGACAGCCTTAGCCGGCAACGTGTGTTGTTCCGGCGCAGTGGATTTCTCGAGATCGGCGACGGCGTGTTCGAGGTGAAATCCACCAACGGGGACACCTTCCTCGGCGGCGAGGATTTCGACATGCGGCTCGTCAATTATCTCGCCGACGAGTTCCAGAAGGAGCAGGGCATCGATCTGCGCCGCGACAAGCTCGCGTTGCAGCGCCTCAAAGAGGCGGCCGAGAAGGCCAAGATCGAACTCTCCTCGACGACGCAGACCGAGATCAACCTGCCGTTCATCACGGCCGACGCCTCCGGTCCCAAGCACATGACCATGAAGCTCACGCGCGCCAAGTTCGAGGCGCTCGTCGACGACTTCGTGCAGAAGACGATCGAGCCCTGCCGCAAGGCGCTCAAGGACGCCGGCCTGTCCGCGGCCGAGATCCACGAGGTGGTCCTGGTCGGCGGCATGACCCGCATGCCGAAGATCCAGGAGGTGGTGAAGCAGTTCTTCGGCAAGGAGCCGCACAAGGGCGTCAATCCCGACGAGGTCGTCGCGGTCGGCGCCGCGATCCAGGCCGGCGTGCTGCAGGGCGACGTCAAGGACGTGCTGCTGCTCGACGTGACCCCGCTCTCGCTCGGCATCGAGACCCTGGGCGGTGTGTTCACGCGGATCATCGACCGCAACACCACGATCCCGACCAAGAAGAGCCAGGTGTTCTCGACCGCCGAGGACAATCAGACCGCTGTCACCATCCGGGTGTTCCAGGGCGAGCGCGAGATGGCCGGCGACAACAAGCTGCTCGGCCAGTTCGATCTCGTCGGCTTTCCGCCGGCGCCGCGCGGCGTGCCGCAGGTCGAGGTCACGTTCGACATCGATGCCAACGGCATCGTCAATGTCTCGGCGCGGGACAAGGCCACCGGCAAGGAGCAGCAGATCCGTATCCAGGCTTTGGGCGGGCTTAGCGAATTCGCAGTTGTGTGACGCCGAGGTCGGAGCCACCCGTGCGGCCCGCAAACGGATATGATGCGAAGTGGGAGCGCGGCTGTGTGGCGACCCAACGCTTGTTGCTTCAGCTTTGTCCAGGATCATGCCCCGCCCCACGTCGAAAAAATTTGCAATCAGTTGCAAACTATTCCCGGTCCGTTTTACGCGGCCGGGGAGTTCATTGGCAGGACCGTCGGCCGTCACCGTTGGGCATGTCGATTGGGCCGGCAACGACCACAATCCCCCGCGCGGATCGCCCGTTTGCCCAACGGTGCTCACTCGTGTCCCTCGAGCATCTTTTCGAGCCGGCAGACTGGGACCCGGAGCCTTCCTCCAATGCGGATTACCGGGATGTCGCCCCTGCGGGCGGCCTCGTAACTCGCGTTTCGTGAGAGGTCGAAATAAACGCGCCCGGCTTCCGGCACGCTCATGGTCTTCGGCCGGTTGTCCATGAACCCTTGGTTTCCTTTTTGGTCCGGCGGCCTTGACGGTATGGGATGTTACGTTTATGTACGTCCAAGCAGCACGACGTGACGATTAATCGTAAATATCCGATACACGATACGGACCGTGATGGCAAGGCCCGTTCCACATAGTTTCCGGGAATTTACGTGGTCGCGGGACCCGCACGGGTATCAGCTCTGGGATTCGGAAATGCGGATTGTTGCCTCCGGCGGTGAGCTGGAAACTTATAAGCCTTTGGAGCACAATGAAAATCTCTTCGGCGAATTTGCGAGCATTCCGCCGATCCCCCGCGGCGTGCTGAATTTCATCACTAAGTTCGGACCCTTGACCGCCGATGGGCTGCGCGGGCCAGGGGAAGATGTCGCGGCCGCTTTGGGGGCGGCTAGGTCCATGGCAGAATTGCTTCAAGCCGTCGGGGAAGGCCGATCTCAGGCCCAATTGCCATCACAGTGCCGACCGATCCGGCTGTCGCTGAAAATTGGCGAACCAGCATCCGGTAGCATGGTAACGATAGTGCCGGAGAGCCTTCTGGATGCAATTTGGCTACAACTCGCCGAAGCCTTGTCGGGCGGTGCTCAAATACGTCGTTGTCTTCAATGTAACGCCTGGTTCGCCGCCGGCCCAGGGTTTGGCCGACGCCGGGAGACCAAGTTCTGTTCAGACGCGCATCGAATCCTTTACAACAGCCTCAAACGAACGGCTGGCACAGGCTGACGAGTACCAGCAAATTCAAGCAGCCGGAACAATCACCTGCTGGGCCGGTCACGTCGACCGAGAGAGGAAGACCTTGATGCGCCGGCCTAAAGGTAACATTCGACAGCGTTCGCCAGGAACCTGGGAGCTGCGGTACGGCCTCGGCAACGACCCCGCCAATCGCAGGCGCCGCTACGACGATCCGGGGCGACCGGAAGACTGCCGAGCGCGAGCTACGCCGGCTGCGCGTCACCACCAGCGAGCTCGAGCGCGAGGTCCTCGCCGCGGTCCGAGCTGGCGATTTCGACAGGGTGCGCGCCTTGGCTGATGTGTTGCGCAAAACAGAGGAAACGAGGAGTTCGTTATGAGCGGCCATATCGTCGAACGCGGGCCCGGCCGTTGGGCCATCGTTCTGGAAACCCGCGGCCCGGCCGGCCAGCGTCGTCAACGCTGGCACGCCTTCAAGGGCACGAAGCGCGAGGCGTTGAAGCGCCTGGCCGAGCTCGTCACCGAGCGCGAGCGCGGAACCTATGTCGAGCCGTCCAAGCAAACGGTCGCCGTATATTTCACGAACTGGTTGGAAAACTGGGCTCCGATGACAAGCAGCCCTAAGACGCTGGAGGCGTACAAGACGATCATTCGGCGAGTAATCGACGCGCTCGGCGGCCGGCCGATGCAACAGGTCCGAGGCGACGATCTCAACCGCCTATACCTCGATCTGCGCGCCCGTGGATTGTCGCCGCGCACCGTGAAGCACACGCACGTCCTGGCGAAGCGGGTGTTCGGCCATGCCCTGCGCCAGGGCGACATTAAGGTCAACCCTGTCCGCGCCATCGACGCGCCCAAAGTGCCACACCAGGAGGCCGCCGTGCTCCGGCACGAGGAGGTCTCAACCCTGTTCGAGGGGCTGCGCGGCTCGTTCCTCTATCCGGTCGTCGTGCTTGCGATCGGCACCGGGATGCGGCGCGGCGAGCTCTGCGCGTTGCGCTGGCAGGACGTTGACCTCGAGGGCGGCAAGCTCGAGGTCCGGCGATCCCTCGAGGAGACCACGGCCGGCGGTTTGCGGTTCAAAGAGCCGAAGAGCGCCCGCGGCCGCCGCAGCATATCGCTCGCCCCGAGCGTCATCGCGTGCCTTCAGGAACACCGCAAGGGGCAGCTCGAGCTCCGCATGAAGCTCGGTCAGGGCAAGCCTCCGGCCGACGAGCTCGTGTTCACGACCTGGGGCGGCGGCCCGCGGCACCCGGACCGGCTATCCACGGATTTCAGTGAGGCCATGGATCGGATCGGCTTGCCACACATCTCGTTGCACAGCTTGCGGCATACCCACGCCAGCGAGCTCATCCGCGCTGGTGTCGACATCATCACCGTCAGCCGACGCCTCGGCCATGCGAGCGCCGCGATTACGCTCGGGGTTTACGGGCACCTGATGACCAGCCAGGACGGCGCGGCCGACGTGGTCGAGGCGATGCTGAAGGGCATCCGGTAGCAAAGCGGTAGCAGCCCGCCTCTCGATCTCGCAGAAAGCCCCGCAAAACGGGGCTTTACTGCATTGGGGGGGCGGTTCTATAAACCGCCCCATCGCGTGCGCGTCCGGTCCGGGCGCGTTCGCTCGCCAACCTGGCTCCGCCTCGCCGTGCCATGGCGTGCACCCGTCGGATGGAACCGAAACCATGAGTTCGCTCGACAGCTTCCAATCCCGCAAGACCTTGAAGGTCGGCAGCAGGACCTACGTCTATTACAGTCTCCCGGCAGCGGAGAAGCGGGGGCTCAGGGGTATTTCTCGGCTGCCGCACTCCATGAAGGTGCTGCTGGAGAATCTGCTGCGCAACGAGGATGGCCGCTCGGTCACCAAGGACGATATCAAGGCGGTCGCGGCCTGGCTGAAAAAGCGCAGCTCCGCGCACGAGATCTCGTTCCGTCCGGCCCGGGTTCTCATGCAGGATTTCACCGGCGTGCCCGCCGTCGTCGATCTCGCCGCCATGCGCGATGCCATGCGCAATCTCGGCGGCGACGCCAACAAGATCAACCCGCTGGTTCCGGTCGATCTCGTCATCGATCATTCGGTGATCGTCAATTTCTTCGGCTCGCCGTCGGCCTTCAAGAAGAACGTGGAGGAGGAATACAAGCAGAATCAGGAACGCTATCGGTTCCTGAAATGGGCGCAGCGTTCGTTCGAGAATTTCCGCGTGGTGCCGCCGGGCACCGGCATCTGCCACCAGGTCAATCTCGAATATCTGTCGCGCACGGTCTTTACCCGCAAGCAGGAGCTGAAGATCGACGGTCGAACCGCCAGCGTGGAAGTCGCCTATCCGGACACGGTGATCGGCACCGATTCGCACACCACCATGGTCAACGGCTTGAGCGTGCTGGGCTGGGGCGTCGGCGGCATCGAGGCCGAGGCCGCGATGCTCGGACAACCGATGTCGATGGTGCTGCCCGAGGTGATCGGGTTCCGCGTCACCGGCCGGCTCAAGGAGGGCGTGACCGCGACCGACCTCGTGCTCACGGTGACGCAGATGCTGCGCAAGCACGGCGTGGTCGGCAAGTTCGTCGAATTCTGCGGCCCGGGGCTCGATTATCTCTCCGTCGAGGACCGCGCCACGATCGGCAACATGTCGCCGGAATACGGCGCGACCTGCGGCTTCTTTCCGATCGACGAGGATACGCTGCGCTATCTGGAGAACACCGGCCGGCCGGCCGGCGCCGTGGCGTTGGTGAAAGCCTACGCCAAGGCGCAGGGGATGCTGCGCCAGAAGGGCACGCCCGATCCGGTGTTCACCGAGACGCTCAAGCTCGATCTCGCGACCGTCGAGCCATCCCTCGCCGGTCCGAAGCGGCCGCAGGACCGCGTGCTGCTCAAGCAGGTGAAGGCGGGATTTGCCGAGGCGATGGACAATGAATTCGGCAAGGCGGGCGAATTGACGAAGCGGGTGCCGGTCAAGGGCCGCGATCACGATCTCGGGCACGGCGACGTCGTCATCGCCGCGATCACCTCGTGCACCAACACGTCCAATCCGAGCGTGATGGTGGGCGCGGGGCTGTTGGCCAAGAAGGCGATCGAGAAGGGGCTCAAGCCCAAGCCGTGGGTCAAGACCTCGCTCGCGCCCGGCTCGCAGGTCGTCGCCGAATATCTCGCCAAGTCCGGGCTGCAGAAGGAACTCGACCAGATCGGCTTCAACCTCGTCGGCTTCGGCTGCACCACCTGCATCGGCAATTCGGGACCGCTGCCGCCGGAGATCTCCAAGGCGGTCAACGATCAGGATCTCGTCGCCGCCGCCGTGCTCTCCGGCAACCGCAACTTCGAGGGGCGCGTCAATGCCGACGTGCGGGCGAACTATCTGGCCTCGCCGCCGCTCGTCGTCGCCTATGCGCTTGCCGGCTCGATGCAGCTCGATCTGCTCAAGTCGCCGCTCGGCCGCGACGCCAAGGGCAAACCGGTGTTCCTCAAGGACATCTGGCCGTCGAGCCGCGAGACCACGGCGGTGATCCGCAAGGTCATCAACAAAGGCATGTTCACCCGCAAATATGCCGACGTGTTCAAGGGCGACGCCAATTGGCGCCGGATCGGAATCAGCGGCGGCGTCACCTACGCCTGGGACTCCAATTCCACTTACGTGCAGAACCCGCCGTATTTCGCCGGCATGGGCCGCGGCCCGGCGCCGCTCACCGACATCGTCGACGCGCGTATTCTCGGCCTGTTCCTGGATTCCATCACGACCGACCACATCTCTCCGGCCGGATCGATCAAGCAGGATTCGCCCGCCGGGAAATATCTGCTCGCCCACAACGTCAAGCCGCTCGACTTCAATCAGTACGGCACGCGGCGCGGCAATCACGAAGTGATGATGCGCGGCACCTTCGCCAATATCCGCATCAAGAACCAGATGGTGCGCGGGGTGGAGGGCGGCGTGACGGTGCACTACCCGTCGAGGCAGCAGATGCCGATCTACGACGCGGCGATGCGCTACAAGCAGGAAAAGATGCCGCTCGTGGTCTTTGCCGGCAGGGAATACGGCACCGGTTCCTCGCGCGACTGGGCCGCCAAGGGCACGGCGCTGCTCGGGGTGCGCGCGGTCATCGCCCAATCCTTCGAGCGCATTCACCGCTCGAACCTGGTCGGCATGGGCGTGCTGCCGCTGGTCTTCGAGGAGGGCTCCTCGTGGCAGTCGCTCGGCATCAAGGGCGACGAGACGGTGACGATCCGCGGCATCACCGGCGAGCTGAAACCGCATCAGCGCCTGATCGCGGAAATCGTGGGCTCGGACGGCGGCCTCAAGCGCGTACCGCTGATCGCGCGCATCGATACGCTCGAAGAGCTCGACTATTTCCGGAACGGCGGCATCCTGCATTACGTGCTTCGGCGTCTCGCCGCGTAATTCCCCGCGGCAACGTCGAAGCGGCGGCACCGTCCGCTCACCGCGAATTGAGTGGCTTCGCTTGCGTCTAGCACCTTAAGTGTTCGGCCCAGGCCTTCCGGTGCGGACCGGAAGGATGAGCGGAGAATTGGATGGAGCGCCGCGTCGCATTCCTGGGTGCATTCGCGATCATTGCTTCGGCTGCGATCGTTTCCGCGCGCGCCGATCCCCGCGCAGTCGTCGAGCTCTTCACCAGCCAGGGTTGCTCCTCGTGTCCACCCGCCGATCGCCTGCTGGGCGAATTGGCGCGCGATCCTGCCATCCTGGCGATGAGCCTGCCGATCGATTATTGGGATTACCTCGGCTGGAAGGACACGCTCTCCAATCCGCGCCACACCGCCCGGCAGCGTGGCTACGCTCGCATCCGGGGCGATCGCGAAGTCTACACGCCTCAGGCCGTGATCAATGGCGCGGCGCATGCGCTGGGCAGCGACAAGGCCGCGATCGATGCGGCGATCCTGGCGACGAAGGCCGATCCGTCGACCCTGTCCGTACCGGTGAAGCTTGCGGTATCGGCAGATCGGCTCGATGTGACGATCGCGGCCGGAGCGAACGCGCCGGCCGGCAGCGAAGTCTGGCTGTGCGAACTCGCCAGCACGGTTCCGGTTGCGATCCCCCGCGGCGAGAACGGCGGACGTACCATCGTCTATCACAACGTGGTCCGCCGCTGGCTGCGGCTGGGCGAGTGGAACGGTGCCGAGCATTCCTTCAGCGTGCCGACCGCGGGATTTGCCGACAACGGCATCGACGCGCTCGCGGTCATCGTGCAGACCGGCACCATGGATCAGCCCAGCAAGATGCTCGGCGCCGCGATCCAGCCGATCCGGTAAATCCCGGTTCCGTCACTCCGGCCGAGCGCAAAGCGCGAGAGGCGGAACCCCATGAACACAAAAAAAGGGCCGGCAAGCCGGCCCAGGGCATGAGGGGATTTGAACCATCGGAAACAAAGGGCCCGGCCTGCTCGAACCCCGGGGGGCTGGGGGGCTGAGGAATCCGGGGCTGTCGCCGACCGGGCCCTGAGAGATTTCCATGTCGCAAGCTACCGCGGCACGGCCTGGGCCGAATTAGGGCGGTATTATGAAATTTCCTAACGATTTCGTGAATCCGAGACTCGTTTCGAACGAAAGGCATCCGGAATCGCACGATTTTCCCGGCTTCGCTCGACGCTCGCTGCCGTCGCACCGATCGAGCAACCCCTTGCGATGTGCGGAAAGCGGCGCGATCATCGCGCATCGACTCTCTTGTCTCCAGGAGGCGCCATGAGCTTCGGCGATACTGAACCGAGCGAGCCCCGTCGGGGCGAGGCCTTGAGCGGACCGCCGCACCTCGTCCCGCAAGTGACCTTCGAACGCGGCGAGCTCGACCGCATTCTCGGTCTTTATGGGCGCAAGGTCGCGGAAGGCGAATGGCGGGATTACGCTATCGATTTTCTCAAAGACCGTGCCGTGTTCTCGGTATTCCGCCGCGCGTCCGAGATTCCGATCTATCGCATCGAGAAGAACCCGCGGCTCGCCCGCCGCCAGGGAGCCTACAGCGTGATCTCGGCGACCGGCCTCATCCTCAAGCGCGGCCATGAGCTCGATCGGGTGTTGCGGGTGCTCGATGCTTCGCTGCGACTGGTCGCCGGCTGATCGATTGCCCGGCCCGCTCACGGGTCTTTCGTAGCGCCCGGCCCGAGCGCTCGCTGCATCAGCACGGTATCGAGCCAGCGGCCGTGCTTGAACCCGACCGCCTCGAGGGTGCCGATCAGGTGGAACCCGGCGGCGCGGTG
This sequence comes from Xanthobacteraceae bacterium, assembly GCA_036395835.1. Lineage (GTDB taxonomy): Bacteria > Pseudomonadota > Alphaproteobacteria > Rhizobiales > Xanthobacteraceae > AP-16. The sequence continues at coordinate 23,299 of DASWCW010000190.1, read as the reverse complement.
CAGCGCGATCGAGGCTACTTGCTCGGAATCTCCGATCACCGCGATCATCTGCCGAAAGCCGCGCCGTTCGGCTTCGGCGATGAGCTCCTCGATCAGCGCGCGGCCGATCCCGCGCCGCTGCGCCTCGGGATCGACATAGACCGAATTTTCCACGCTCCAGCGATAGGCCGGCCGCGCCCGATACGGGCCCGCATAGGCATAGCCCAGGATCGCGCCATCGGCTTGCGCGACCAGATAGGGATAGCCGGCCTCGACGAGCGCCCGCTGGCGTCGCCCCATCTCCGCCTCATCGGGCGGCTCGAGCTCGAAGGAGGCGGTTCCGAACCGCACCGCGTGGGCGTAAATGCGCGCAATCGCGCCGGTGTCGGGCGCCGCGGCCGGCCGAATCAAGAGTTTCGGCATGGGCAAACCCCCAAAGCGTCTCCCCAAAACGAAGGCGCCCCGGACAAGCCGGGGCGCCTCTTCACACGAGCATTTGGGTCCCTCAGCGCCGATCGCCCGCCAGGCGCAGCAACATCAGGAACAGGTTGATGAAGTCGAGATAGAGCGCCAGCGCCCCCATCACCACTTTGCGGCCGCCGATGGTGCCGTCGTCCATGGGGTCGTACATCTCCTTGATCTTTTGGGTATCCCACGCGGTCAGCCCGGCGAACACGATCACGCCGATCACCGAGATGATCCAATCCAGCTGACTGCTGCCCAGGAAGATGTTCACCAGGCTGGCGATGATGATCCCGAACAGGCCCATGATCAGGAACGAGCCGAACGCGGTGAGATCGCGTCCGGTGGTGTAGCCCCACAGGCTCAAGGCTCCGAACGCCGCCGCCGAGATGAAGAACACCCGGGTGATCGACGCGTGGGTGTAGACCAGGAAGATCACCGAGAGCGACAGCCCGAGCGACGCCGCATAGACGAAGAACAGCAGCCGGGCGGTGCTGGCCGACAGGCTGTTGATCCGGAAGCTGAGGAAGAACACCAGGCCGAGCGGAGCCAGCATCAGGACCCAGGTCAGGGCCGTGCCGTAGATCGCCTGCCCGAACGGCGTCAGGGCCAGCGCCCCGGTCGAAGTCGTGGTCACGGCGAGCTGGAAGGTGAGCCAGGCGACCACGCCGGTCATCGCGACGCCGGCCGCCATGTAGTTGTAGACGCGGATCATGTGCGCCCGCAGGCCGGCATCGATCGCGAGCGCCCGATCGGCGCCGAAGCGACGCGTAGCTGCGTAGTTCCGGTCGAAGTCCGACATCGAATTATCCTTTCTGTCGCCCCGCCGCGGGGGTGCGCCCCGAGGCGGCAGGGGCAAGACGCCGCGGCAGCGAGCCGCCGGCACCCGATGCGCCAAATCTAATGCTAGATCATGGCGGACGCTAGATGGGCCCTTCCGGGCGTGCGGTCCAGTGTCAAACTGGCACGGCCCGGCGGCACGCAAAGCCTAGAGGTTGCGCAGCACCGGTCCGGGCTTGTGGCTGAGCGCCGTGAACGTCCCGACGAGCCCGAACACGACGGTGAGCGCGAGGGCGGCAAGCGCGACCAGGATCGCCGGGCCGGCCAGCCACACGAACGCGACCTCCATGACTTCGGTCACGACCAGGAAAGCGGCGATCGAGCCCGCCGCCAAGCCGAACAGCGCGGTGGCAAGCCCGAGCAGCAGGTACTCGAGCGCGTAGAAGCCCAGCAGCCGGCCGCGGCTTGCGCCCAGCATGCGCAGCACCACGGCATCGTAAACCCGGTGCCGATGCCCGGTCGCGAGCGCCCCGGCGAGCACCAGAACCGCCGATATCAGGGTCAAGCCGCTGGCACCGCGAATCGCCATGGTGAGGTCGAGCACGAGCTTGGCGATCGCCTGCAGCACCTCCTTGACGCGCACCAATGTGACGGTCGGGAACTCCTCGGCCGCGGCCTTGAGCAATCCGATCTCCTGCTCGCTGGTGCCGCCCTCCGGATAGGTCAGCGTAGCGATATCGGCATGTGGCGCGCCGCGGAAGCTTCCCGGCGAGAACACCAGGACGAAATTGATCCCCAGCGTTTCCCAGTCGACCGAGCGCAGGTTGGCGACCGTCGCGGTGATGTTTCGTCCCAGCACGTTGACCACGACCGGGTCGCCGAGCTTGAGGCCCAAGCCTTCGGCGATCTTGTTTTCGACCGAGACGAGCGGCGGGCCGTCGTAGCCGTCTTTCCACCATTGCCCGGCCACGATCCGGGAACCGGGCGGGACCTCGCGCGCGAAGGTGATGCCGCGGTCGCTGTGCAGCACCCACGCGGCGCTCGGGGGCGGGCGCAAGTTTTCCGCCGCGACGCCGTGCGCGCTGACGATGCGCCCGCGCAGCATCGGCACGCGCTCGAGCTTGGCGCCGGGCGCGTGCTGGGCGATGAAGGTATCGAACCGAGCGGCGTCGCTTGCCTGCACGTCGAGGAAATAGAACGAGGGCGCCCGCTCCGGCAGGCCCGCCGTGAACTGCCGGCGCAAATTGCCGTCGATCAGGGTCAAGGTCACCATCAGGGCCAATCCGAGTCCCAACGACAATACGACGACGGGCGTCACCGCGCCCGGCCGGTGCAAATCGGCAAGGATCAGCCGAAACAGGCTGGAGCGGGGCCGCGGCGCGCGCCGCGCGATCGCCATGAGGGCAAGCGCGATCGAACGCAGCGCGATGAAGACCGCGGCTGCGGAAGCCACGAAGATCGCCGCGAGGCGCCGGTCATAGGCGAGTGCGATCGCCGCGGCGGCGAGCACCGCGACCGTGGCGGCGGCTCCGAAGATGTAGCGGGCCCGCGGAAAGCGGCGCTGCGGCGCCACTTCATCGCGAAACAATGCGGATACCGGAACGTCATGGGCGCGCCCGAGCGGCCAGAGCGCAAACGCGAGCGCGGTCAGCACCCCGTAGAGCAGCGCGACCGCCAATTGGCCCGGATAGAGCGCGGCCGCGATCGGCACTGGAATGACCGCTCCGAGTGCGGTTGCGAGCAGGAACGGGATCGCGGCGCCGGCCGCGAGCCCGAGCGCGATGCCGAGCAAGGCCAGCAGCAGAACCTGGCCGAGGTAGATGGAAAAAATCTCCCGGCCGGTGGCGCCGAGCGCCTTCAGGGTCGCGATCACGTCACGCTTGCGATCGAGATAGCTCTTCACGGCGTTGGCAACGCCCACGCCGCCGACCAGCAACGAAGTGAGACCGACCAAGGTGAGGAATTGCGTGAACCGCGCGATGTTGCGTCCCAGCTCCGGAGAGGCGTTGTCGCGGGTTCGGATCTCCCAGCCGGCATCCGGAAAGGCGGCGCGCGCCGCGTTCACGGCCGCCTCGGTCGCGCGGTCGCCGGCATCGTTGTCGGGCAGACGCAGGCGGTAATTCCAGCGCACGAGGCTCCCCGGCTGAACGAGCCCCGTTGCAAGCAGCCCGGCCTGGCTCATCAGCAGCCGCGGCCCGAGCGCGAAGCGGGTGGCGAGCTTGTCGGGCTCCGCCTCGAGGCTCGCCCGGATTTCGATCGTGCTCTCGCCGACGCGAATGCGCGACCCCGGAACGAGATCGAGGCGTGCGAGCAATGCCGGATCGGCGGCGGCGCCGAAGATGCCCTCGCGCGCCGCGAACAGCTCCGCGGCCGGCCGAGGCGGGCTGAACCGGACGGCGCCATACAGCGGATATCGATCGTCGACGGCCTTGATCTCGACGAGCGCGGCGCGCCCGTCGTCGGTGCGCGCCATGGCTCGCATCGTTGCCGCGGTCGAGACGCGGCCCCGGTCCTCCAGGAACGCCTGCTCCCGGCGATCGGCTTCGCGGTGGATCAGCGAGAAAACGGCGTCCCCGCCCAGGATGACCCGGCCCTCCCGCGCGAGGCCATCGGCGAGGCTCCGCGCCAGCGATCCCACGCCGGCAATTGCGGCAACTCCGAGCGCAATGCAGGCAATGAACACATAGAATCCGCGAAGACCCGCGCGGAGCTCGCGCAGCGCGAGCCGCCATGCGAGCGCGCTGCCGCGCAGCCGGCCCCCGGCGACGGCCAGAGCGCCGCTCATGCGCGCAGCCGCCGGCGTTCATCGGCATCGGCGATGCGGCCCGAGCGCAGATGCACGACCCGCCCGCAGCGCTCGGCGAGCGCCGCATCGTGCGTCACCAGAACGAGCGTCGAGCCGCGCTCCTTGTGGCCCCGGAACAACAGCTCGATGATCTGCGCCCCGGTCGCTTCGTCGAGATTGCCGGTCGGCTCGTCGGCAACGAGGATGGCCGGGTTGGGCGCAAGGGCGCGCGCGAGCGCGACCCGCTGCTGCTCGCCCCCGGAAAGCTCGGCCGGATAATGCGAGGCGCGATCCCGCAGCCCGACAGCGTCGAGCTCGCACGCCGCGATATCGAACGCGTCCGCGACGCCGGCCAGCTCCAATGCCACCGCCACGTTCTCGAGCGCCGTCATGGTGGGAATGAGGTGAAAGGACTGGAACACGATCCCGATGTGACGGCCGCGGAATCGCGCGAGGCCGTCCTCGCCCAGCATCCCGAGATCGCAGCCGTTGACGAGAATACGCCCCGTATCCGGCCGCTCCAGCCCGGCCATGACCATGAGCAGCGTCGATTTGCCCGAGCCTGAAGGGCCGACGAGGCCGATCGCCTCGCCCGTTGCTATATCCAGGTCGAGATCTTTGAGGATATGAACTCGCGCCGCTCCCCGGCCGAGCGAGAGATTGACGCCGGCAAGCGCGATCGCCGGCATCGCCCCCGTCGAGGTGTCGTCCATGTGGCCTTTCCGTGCGCGCGTTGAGCGGCCGCGACTGATCCGATCCCGCACATATGGGAAACGGCCGGGGGCGGTCCAGACATTTGCGAAGGTTTCGCTGTTCACGATCGCCTGGATTGCGGCGATTCTCGCCGCGGCGTCGATGCAGGTGGCGCCGCTCGGCGCCTCCGAGCGCCCGATCAGGATCGTCGCCTTGGGCGATTCGCTCACCGCCGGCCTCGGGCTCGCGACCGAGCAGGCCTTTCCGGCCAAGCTCGCGCAGGCGCTCGAGCGCAAGGGCATTGCGGTGGAAATGGTCAATGCCGGCGTGTCGGGCGATACGGTGTCCGATGGCGCTTCTCGGCTGGACTGGTCGGTGCCGGAGGGCACCGACGCGGTGATCCTGGAGCTCGGTGCGAACGACGCGCTGCGCGGCATCGATCCGAAGCTCACGCGCGCCGCGCTCGACGCCATCCTGCAGCGGCTCGCGGAGCGCCGTGTCACGGTGCTGCTGGCCGGCATGCGCGCGCCGCGGAACATGGGCGCGGCCTATGTCGAGGCATTCGACGCCATTTTTCCCGAGCTTGCCTCGACCTTCGGCGTCGTTTTCTACCCGTTCTTCCTCGACGGCGTGGCGGCCGATCGCACGCTCAACCAGCCCGACGGGCTGCACCCGACCGCGGCCGGAATCGACGCGATCGTCGCCAGGATGCTGCCCAAGGTCGAGGAGCTGGTCGCGCGTGCCCGCGCGGCGCGCGGCTCTTGAAGACTCAGCCCGCGTCCGCAAATCTTCGCACATTGCGGCCCCCGTCACCCCGACCCCGCCTCCTGGTTTCGGAGGAGAAAATGCCCCGCCTTTTCACCGCACTCGAAATCCCCCGCGAGATCGCGCTTTCGCTCTCGATGCTGCGCGGGGGGTTGCCGGGCGCGCGCTGGATCGACCCGGAGAACTACCATCTGACCCTGCGTTTCATCGGCGACGTCGATGACGTGCTCGCCCACGAGATCGCGTTCCTGCTCGATCAGGTCGACCGGCGGGGCTTCGAGCTCCGCTTCGATCGCCTGGCTTCGTTCGGCGGCCGCCGACCCCGCGCGGTGATCGCCGCGGCCGCACCGGTCGCGCCCCTGATCGAGCTCCAGGCCGAGCTCGAGCGGCTGATGCAGCGCATGGGGCTCGAGCCGGAAGGCCGCAAGTTCACGCCGCACGTCACCTTGGCGCGGCTTCGGGATTCCTCGAGCCGCCAGGTGGCGGATTATCTCTCGACACGCGCGCCGGTTCGGGTCTCGCCGTTCCCGGTATCGCGCTTCGTGCTGTTCTCGTCGAAGAACTCGGTCGGTGGGGGGCCCTATGTGGTCGAGGCCGCCTATCCGCTGGCGGCCTGACCGGCGATCACGTGCCCGATCAAGGACATCCGAGGTACCATGAGGTACTGATCATGATACAGTGCACTGCGAAACGGAGAGGCATTTGGTGCCATGGGCAGCACGATCGCGAAGCTCAAAGAATTGCTCGAACGCGCGGAAACCTGGCCGGAGAACGCGCAGCAGGAACTGGTGCAGCTGGGTGCCGAGATCGAGGGAGAGCTGCAGGCCGGCGACTATCGGGCCACACCGGAGGAGCTGGCGGCGATCGACGAAGCACTCGAACAAGTCGCGCGCGGTGAGGTGGCAACCGAGGCGGAAGTGGAAGCGGCGTTTCGGACATTCCGCCGCACATGAAGGTTGAATACTCCCCTCGGGCAGTTGGCGACCTTAGGAAAGTTTCTCTGGCAGTCGCGCATTTGGGGAGGCCGTATCCGCGGCTGTCGAGGCCCGCATCCGGGAAGTCGTGGCACGAATAGCGCAAGCCCCCCAGAGCGCGCGCCGGCTCATCGGGCGACCCTCGGTGCGCGTGATTCCGCTGGTGCGATATCCGTATAAAATCTTCTACACCGTCTCAGCAGACGCCGTGCAGATACTTCACATTCGCCACACATCGCAGCGACCTTGGAAGGGCGAACACCGCTAGAAGGGTGCGTGAAGCCGGTTTGCGCCTGCAGGGCGCATCATATCCATGGCAAACCCTTGGCGCTCTTGAACTCCCACACCTCACGGGCGCAGCACCAGCTTGCCCATCACCTTGCGGTCGGACAGCGCCTTGATGGCCTCCGCGGTCTTCTCCAGCGGATAGATCGCGTGGATGTGCGCGGAGAGCTTGCCCTCGGCGCACCAGCGGGCGATGTCGGCCATATTGGCGCGGTGGGCTTGCGGGTTTCGCTCCGCCCAGGCGCCCCAGAACACCCCGACGAGGGCCGAGCTGCGGAGCAGCACGAGGTTGAGCGGGATTTTCGGGATTTCGCCGGCCGCAAAGCCGATGACGAGGTACCGCCCGCCCCAGGCGAGCGCGCGGACGGCCGGCTCCGCATAAGAGCCGCCGACCGGATCGTAGATTACGTCGACGCCCTTGCCGTCCGTGACGCGGCGCAGCGCGTCCTTGAGATCCTCCTGCGCATAATTGATGGCTTCGTCCGCCCCGTGCTCGCGCGCGAAGGCGAGCTTTTCGGGCGATGACGCGCAGGCGATGACGCGCGCGCCCATCAGCTTGCCGAGCTCGATCGTGGCCAGCCCGGTGCCGCCGGCGGCGCCGAGCACCGCGAGGGTTTCGCCGGGTTCAAGCTGCGCGCGATCTTTGAGCGCATGGAGCGTCGTGCCGTAGGTCACGGTCAGTCCGGCCGCACGGTCGAAATCGAGGCCGTCCGGCAGCTTGATGAGGCGCTCGGGCTTGGCAACGACCCGCTCGCGCGCCGCGCCCGCGCCGATGTTGCCGAGCACGCGATCCCCGCGGCTGAGCGCGGTGACCTGTGGCCCGACGCTCTCCACGACGCCGGCGAATTCCGCCGCCGGCGAGAACGGGAACGGCGGCTTGTGCTGGTATTTGCCGGCAATGATCAGCGTGTCGAAGAAATTGAGCGCCGCGGCCTTCACGGCGACCACCACCTCGGCTGGGCCGGCGACCGGATCGGGCAGATCCTCGAGCTCGAGGTCGTCCGGGCCGCCGAAGCGGGTACACAGGATGGCTTTCATGGGATGCGCGCCTTGTCCGCCTACGAGATACCTGCGAGATAGCGGCGCGATTTATCGCAGCATCCCGGCCGGCGATCCAGGGCGGGGGCATCGTACCGCGGGCGGGGCGCGCAGCCCGTGTTGACGGGCGGGCGCAAGAATGCGTTCAAATTGCCGGCTGCCGCCGTGATTCGGTCAAGTTTCGCAGGATGTTCGGACGGCGCGGACCTCATTTATTCCTCTTGGGAACTGCGAGGCCTGATGATCACCCTGGCTCTGAACCGGATCGCGCTGCCGCTTGCCGCCATGCTCGTGATTGGCTCGGCAGCCGCGGCGCAGCAGACGACTGCCCCGAACCCCGCGACTGCCCCCGCCAAGCCGAAACCGGCGAAGCCCGCCGCAAAGCCCAGCGCCCCCAAGCAGGCGCCGCAGACTGCCGCCGTCATGGGGGCGGACCCGGTGCTGCTCGGCCAATATGCCGAATGGGGGGCTTATGCGGCACAGAGCGGCGGCGGCAAGATTTGCTTCGCGCTCGCCAAGCCGGGGAGCTCCCAGACCACGCCGCCCAACAAGCCGCGCGACCCGGTATTTTTCTTCGTCGCAACCCGTCCCGCCGAGAACGTGAGGAACGAGGTGTCGGTCATGATGGGGTATGCGTTCAAGCCGGCGACCGATGCCACCGTCGAGATCGGCCCTGCCAAGTTCGCCCTGTACACCCAGAACGACGGCGCCTGGATCAAGAATGCGGCCGAGGAGGCGCGGCTGGTCGAGACGATGCGCAAGGGCGCCGACCTCGTCATCACCGGCACGTCGAGCCGCGGGACGCAATCGGTCGACCGCTATTCGCTCAAGGGATTGGCGCAGGCGCTAGACCGCAGCGCACAGGAGTGCAAGTAGGCGGGTGGTTGCGCCGTCCGCCTCTCGGCGCCATTTGTGCTAAGAGCCGCGCCAACGCGCGCCCGCATCCCGGATTCCTGCATGCGCTTGAGCCCGCTTGTCCCCGAACTTACCGCACGCCCGGCGGCGGACGAGCTTGCGCTGGAGAAGACCCCGCTGGAGCGGTATGTCCCGCCCGCCAAGCCATCGCTGGTCGGGCTCTCGCGCAATGCGCTCGCGGAAGCGCTCGGCGCGGTCGGCGTGCCGGAGCGCCAGCTCAACATGCGGGTCTCCCAGATCTGGCATTGGCTCTACGTCCGCGGGGCGCAGAGCTTCGAGGCGATGTCCAGCGTTTCGAAGGAACTGCGCGCGATCCTCGCCTCGAATTTCACCCTGGCGCGGCCGGAGATCGCCGCCGAGCAGGTCTCGGTCGACGGCACGCGCAAGTGGCTGTTGCGGCTTCCAGGCGAGCACGCGAACGAAAATCCCCATGAGGTCGAGTGCGTCTACATTCCCGAGGCCGACCGCGGCACGTTATGCGTATCGAGCCAAGTCGGCTGTACGCTCAATTGCACGTTCTGCCATACCGGGACGCAACGCCTCGTGCGCAACCTCACGGCGTGCGAGATCGTCGGCCAGGTGCTGCTGGCGCGCGACCGGCTCGGCGACTGGCCCGGCGCCAAGGTTTCCGAAGGCGCGTTGGCGCCGAGCGACGGCGGCCGGCTCGTTTCCAACGTGGTGATGATGGGGATGGGCGAGCCGCTCTACAATTTCGAAGCGGCGCGGGATGCGCTGCTGGTCGTCGCCGACGGCGAGGGGCTTTCGATCTCCAAGCGCAGGATCACGCTGTCGACCTCCGGCGTGGTGCCGAACATCGCGCGATGCGGCATCGAGATCGGGGTGATGCTCGCGGTCTCGCTCCATGCGGTGCGCGACGAGCTGCGCGACGTCCTGGTACCGCTCAATCGCAAATATCCGATCCGGGATCTGCTCGACGCCTGCCGCGCCTATCCGGGCCTGTCGAACGCGCGGCGCATCACCTTCGAATACGTGATGCTCAAGGACGTGAACGATTCGCTCGCCGACGCCAAGGCGCTGGTCGGGCTGCTGGCCGGGATCCCGGCGAAGATCAACCTGATCCCGTTCAATCCGTGGCCCGGCACCCGCTACGAATGCTCCGATTGGGATCGCATCGAGCGATTCTCCGAGGTCGTGTTCAACGCCGGCTACGCTTCTCCGGTGCGCACGCCCCGCGGGCGCGATATTCTGGCGGCTTGCGGCCAGCTCAAGAGCGCGACCGAGAAGCTCTCGGCGCGCGAGCGGCTCGCGCTTCGCGCCATGGCGATGACGGACTGACGTGGCGCTGATCGCACGCATCTTCGTGGTGATTTTCGCGTTCCTGGCGGCATGCGTTGCCGCCGCAGCGGTGCTGATGGGCGGTTTTCTGCTTCCCGAATGGAACGACCTGATGGGGGCCGCCGACATCCCGGGGAACACGGCGGTGCTGATCGGTCTCTCCGCGATCCTCATCTCCGGTTTCGGGCTGATCCCGGCCATGCTGCTGATCGCCATCGCCGAAGGCTTTCGGCTGCGCTCCGTGCTGTTCTACGGGTTCGCGGGCGGCGCGATCGGGCTGATATTGTACCTCGGTTCCGATGAACTCTACCGCGCGGAGCAGGCGGTCCGCGAGAGCGAGCTCTTCGCCGCGTCGGGGATCGCGGCCGGGCTCACCTATTGGGCGCTGGCAGGCCGCAAGGCCGGGGCGTGGCGCGCGGAGCGGGCGCCTTCCAAGGCGCCGGCGGCGTAGCCCGTAGCCCGGATGGAGCGCAGCGAAATCCGGGAGGGCGGCCCCGCATTCCGCTTCGCTCCATGCGGGCTACACCTTTCCATCGCGCGCCTCCTCCGCTACGAAACGTGCATGAACCGCCCCGGCCTCATGATCGCGCTCGCCATCGGCGCCGTGACCGGCGTCGCGTTCGGATGGTTTCCGCAGCTCGACCTGAAGCTTTCTGGATTGTTCTTCGATCCCGAGACGCGGCAATTCACGCTGCTGCACCAGGTCCGGTTCGAGCATTTGTCCTGGCCCGCGCATCTGCGCGATTGGAGCATGTGGCTCGTCGCGGCGCTGGCGGTGCCGGCCGGCGCCGCGCTCGCGGCCAAATGCTTCTTTCCGACCACGCGCATGCGCGTAGGAGGCCGCGCCATCGTGTTTCTGCTCGCCACCATCGCGCTCGGCCCCGGAGTGCTGGTCAACGCCGTCCTCAAGGAGCATTGGGATCGCCCGCGGCCGATTGCGGTACGCGAGTTCAACGGCCCGGAACACTTCGTGGCGTGGTGGGACCCGCGCGGCGCCTGCCGACACAATTGCTCCTTCGTGGCCGGCGAGGCATCCGGCGCGTTCTGGACACTCGCCCCGGCGGCGCTGGCGCCGGCGCCGCTGCGGATCTTCGCCTATGCGGCGGCGATCACGTTCGGCGGCGCGGTCGGCATGCTGCGCATGGCGTTCGGCGCGCATTTCTTCACCGACGTGGTGTTCGCCGGCGTGTTCACGTTCCTGATCGTCTGGATCGTGCATGGCGCGCTCTATCGTTGGCGCAGAACGGCGATCTCCGACGCCGCGATCGAGCGCGCGATCGAGCGCGTCTTCCTGCCGCCGCATGCCGCGTTCGTCCGGTTCCTGGCGCGGTGGTTCGGGCGCGCGCGGCGTGCCGGCCCGCACCCCGGCGGCACCTGACGCCCAATCTTGCGCGGCAAGGCGTTGCGCCTATAGTCCGCGCGGCTCGAGCCAAGCATTTTTTGTTGCGGACGTCGTCATGAAGCGCGGCAGCGTGAACAAGGTGGTGCTCGCCTATTCTGGCGGACTCGACACCTCCATCATCCTCAAGTGGTTGCAGACGACCTATGGGTGCGAGGTCGTGACGTTCACGGCCGACCTCGGCCAGGGCGAGGAGATCGAGCCGGCACGGCAGAAGGCGCTGCTGCTCGGCATCAAGCCGCACAACGTTTTCATCGAGGATCTGCGCGAAGAATTCGTGCGCGACTACGTGTTTCCCATGTTCCGCGCCAATGCGCTCTACGAGGGGCAATATCTGCTCGGCACCTCGATCGCGCGGCCGCTCATCGCCAAGAAGCAGATCGAGATCGCGGAAAAAGTCGGCGCCGACGCGGTGGCGCACGGCGCGACCGGCAAGGGCAACGACCAGGTGCGGTTCGAACTCGGCTATTATGCGCTCAAGCCCGACGTGAAGGTGATCGCGCCGTGGCGCGAATGGGACCTGACCTCGCGGACCAAGCTGATCGAGTTCGCCGAGAAGCATCAGATCCCCATACCCAAGGACAAGCGCGGCGAGGCGCCGTTCTCGGTCGACGCCAATCTGTTGCACACGTCCTCGGAAGGCAAGGTGCTGGAGGATCCCGCGGCCGAAGTGCCGGACTACGTCTATTCGCGAACCGAGGATCCGGAGCAGGCGCCGGACCGGCCGGCCTATGTGACGATCGAGTTCGAGCGCGGCGATGCGACCGCGGTCGACGGCAAGAAGCTCTCGCCGGCCGCTATGCTCTCGCATCTCAACGAGCTCGGACGCCAGCACGGCATCGGCCGGCTCGATCTCGTCGAGAACCGCTACGTCGGCATGAAGTCGCGCGGCATGTACGAGACGCCGGGCGGCGCGATCCTGCTCGCGGCCCATCGCGGCATCGAGCAGATCACGCTCGATCGCGGCGCGGCGCACCTCAAGGACGAGCTGATGCCGGGCTATGCCGAGCTGATCTACAACGGCTTCTGGTTCGCGCCCGAGCGCGAGATGCTGCAGGCCGCGATCGATCTGAGCCAGCAATTCGTCAGCGGCCGGGTGCGGCTCAAGCTTTACAAGGGCCAGGCTTCGGTGGTCGGCCGCGAGAGCCCCTATTCGCTCTACGATCAGGATCTCGTGACGTTCGAGGACGGCGCCGCCGCCTACGATCAGCACGATGCGGAGGGGTTCATCCGCCTCAATGCGCTGCGCCTGCGCACCTTGGCGCAGCGCCGGCGCAAGCTGGGACGCTGAAACCCTTTTCCCTCCCCGCAAGGCGGGGAGGGTGGCGAGGACCACAGGTCCGAGCCGGGTGGGACACCTTTGGATCGCCACAGCCCGACGCTCACTTCGTTCGCGTCGGCCTTCCTCTTCGTGAAGGAATAGTGGCGAAGCCGGATGGGCGCACATACCTTGGGGCGGCTACCTCGGACACGCGAGGGCTCCCCATGGGCTGGTCGGTGAACATCGGCACGATCGCCGGAACGGCAGTGCGCATTCACGTCACGTTCCTGCTGTTCCTGGTCTGGATCTTCGTCGCCAGCTACATGTCGGGCGGCGCGCAGGCGGCGTGGAGCGGCACCGCGTTCATGGTGCTGCTGTTCGTGTGCGTGCTGGCACACGAGTTCGGCCACATCCTCACCGCAAGGGCCTTCGGCGTGGCGACGCCGGACGTCACCTTGTTGCCGATCGGCGGCGTGGCGCGGCTCGAACGGATCCCGGAAAAGCCGCGGGAAGAATTCTTGATCGCCATCGCCGGCCCGCTCGTCAACGTGGCGATCGCGTTGGCGCTCGTGGCGTTCGCGGGCGCCAGCCTCGATGCCCGTCACCTCGCCGCGGTCGAGAGCGCGCGGATCGCCATGGTCGATCGGTTGGCGGCCGTGAACCTGTTCCTCGCCGCATTCAACATGATCCCGGCGTTCCCGATGGACGGCGGCCGGGTGCTGCGCGCGCTGCTCTCGATCCGGCTCGGCTTCACGCGCGCGACCGACGTTGCGGCGACCATCGGCCAATGGGTGGCGTTCGGGCTCGGGTTCCTGGGGCTGTTCTACAACCCGATGCTGATCTTCATCGCGATCTTCGTGTATCTGGCCGCGGCATCCGAGGCGCGGCTGGTCTCGCTGCGCGCCATGTCGCGCGGAGTGCCGGTCGGCTCGGCGATGATGACGCAGTTTGCAACGCTGGCCCCCGAGGCCCATATCGACGAGGCAGTCGAGACCCTGCTGCGCACCAGCCAGAGCGAGTTTCCGGTGGTCGATTCCGCCGGCCGGCTGGTCGGGCTGCTGGGTCGCGACGGCATGATCCGCGCGCTCAAGCAGCTCGGGCCCGATGCCCGCGTCGCCGAGGCGATGAGCCCCGAGGTGCCGACCATCAGCTACCGGCAGACGCTCGACGAGGCCTTCCGCATCCTCCAGGCCAAGTCGGCGCCGGCGGTCGGCGTCGTCGACGGGCTCGGCAAGCTCGTCGGCCTCATCACGTCGGAGACGCTGGGCGAGATGCTGCTGGTCGGCGAGGCGATGCCGAAGGGCTTCCGTTTCGGCCCGTGGGGCCGCCGCGCCGCGTGAGCACCATGTCCCGGACGAGCGAGCGCAAAGCGCGAGCGACGATCCGGGACCCAGGAGTCAAAGTCGCGAAGCGTGCTTATTGCTGTTGTAGCGGGCTAGGGCCGCTTCGCGGACTCGCTCCTGGACCCCGGATCACGCGATGGCGTTTCGCGCCACGCGGTCCGGGGAATGCGGGCCGCCATTGCCAGCCTGACCGCCACGTTGCTATCTAGCCCGGCTGCACCGCGGGTCCCAGAAGGGCCCGCGGTCGGTTTTTTGGAGCTTTCATGTCGCTGCGCAACGTCGCCATCATCGCCCACGTCGATCACGGCAAGACCACGCTGGTCGATCGCCTGCTGCAGCAAGCCGGCGCGTTCCGGGAGAACCAGCGCGTGGCCGAGCGGGCGATGGATTCCAACGAGCTCGAGCGCGAGCGCGGCATCACCATCCTGGCCAAGGTCACGTCGATCCTCTGGCGCGGCACGCGGATCAATATCGTGGATACGCCCGGCCATGCCGATTTCGGCGGCGAGGTCGAGCGCATTCTCAACATGGTCGAGGGCGTGATCGTTCTGGTCGATGCTGCCGAAGGCCCGATGCCGCAGACCAAGTTCGTGGTCTCGAAGGCCCTCAAGGTCGGGCTCAAGCCGATCGTGGCCATCAACAAGGTCGATCGGCCGGATGCGCGGCCGACCGCGGTGGTCAACGATGTGTTCGACCTGTTTGCCGCGCTCGATGCCAGCGAGGAGCAGCTCGATTTTCCGATTCTCTACGGGTCCGCCAAGGAGGGCTGGATGGCGGCGCATCCGGCCGGACCCAAGCGGGACATGCAGCCCCTGTTCGATCTCGTGCTGCGCCACGTGGCGCCGCCGGCGATCGAGGAGGGGCCGCTGCGTCTGCTCGGGACGATTCTGGAGGCCAACCCGTATCTCGGCCGCATCGTCACCGGGCGCATTCGCTCGGGCTCGATCAGGCCCAATCAGATCGTCAAGGTGCTGGATCGCTCCGGCAATCTGGTCGAGGAGGGCCGCATCTCGAAGGTGCTGGCATTCCGCGGCCTCGAGCGCACCGGCATCGACGAGGCGTCCGCCGGCGACATCGTCGCGGTCGCCGGCCTGCCGAAGGCGACGGTGTCGCACACCTTGTGCGCGCCGGAAGTGGTCTATCCGCTGCCGGCGCAGCCGATCGACCCGCCGACGCTCGCCATGGCGTTCCGCGTCAACGATTCGCCGCTTGCCGGCACCGAAGGCGACAAGGTGACGAGCCGCATGATCCGCGAGCGGCTGCTGCGCGAGGCCGAGGGCAATGTGGCGCTCCGCATCGAGGAAGCAGCCGACAAGGATTCGTTCGAGGTGGCGGGACGCGGCGAGCTCCAGCTCGCGATCCTGATCGAGACCATGCGGCGCGAGGGCTTCGAGCTCGGCGTATCGCGGCCGAAGGTGCTGTTCGAGCGCGGTCCGGACGGCGAGCTCGAGGAGCCGATCGAGGAGGTCACGATCGACGTCGATGAGGAATTCTCCGGAATCGTGGTGCAAAAATTGTCCGAGCGGCGAGCCGAGCTCATGGAGATGCGGCCTTCCGGGGGCGGTCGGCTCCGCCTCCTGTTCCATGCGCCGACCCGCGGGCTGATCGGCTACCAGGGCGAGCTGCTCTCGGACACTCGCGGCACGGCGGTGCTCAACCGCGTGTTCCACGCCTATGCGCCTTACAAGGGCGAGGTCGAAGGCCGCCGCACCGGCGTGCTCATCTCGAACGGTGACGGCCAGGCCGTCGCCTATGCGCTGTGGAACCTGGAAGATCGCGGTCCGATGATGATCGAGCCGGGCACCCGGGTCTATCGCGGCATGATCGTCGGCGAGCACACCCGCGGCAACGATCTCGTCGTCAACGTGCTCAGGGGCAAGAAACTCACCAACATCCGGGCCGCCGGCAAGGATGAGAACGTGCTGCTCACGCCGCCCTTGCGCATGACGCTCGAAAACGCGCTGGCCTATATCGCCGACGACGAGCTCGTGGAGGTCACGCCGCAATCGATCCGGCTGCGCAAGAAACTGCTCGATGAGAACGAGAGGCGCAAGTCGGAACGGAGCCAGAAATCAGAGGCCGCAAAAGAGTTTTCGGAAGCTTCCGAATTCTGAGTCCTGCCCTCCGGCTACTGGGTCCTGGCAGGGTGCGCGGCCAGGAACTTGGTGACGATCGGCGCCCAGATCGGGATCGCCTTGGGCGAATCGATGAAATAATGGCCGTCGTCTTCGAACGGCGGCAGCAGATGATATTCGACGTTGCCGCCCGCGGCGCGGAACGCCTCGTACATGCGCTTCGACAACTCGGGGCCGAAGAACGAATCGTTCTCGATATAGATCCACAGCATCGGGATCCGGGCGGTGCGGCCGAACTCGGCCACGGACTCGACCAGCCGGTCGGGCGCGCAATTGTTGTTGGGCTTGCCGTCCTTGTGCCCCCCTCGGCCCCCCGAGAAAACCACGATGGCGCGCACGCCGGGAGGATTGAGGCTCGCAAGCGCCATTGCGCCGAAGCCGCCCGCCGACTGGCCGACCACCACGACGCCGTCGCCCCGGATGAACGGCTGGGAGGTCATGTAGCCGAGCGCGGCCTCGTTGGCGGCCGCGACCGCGAGCCCGGCGCTGCGGAAATCGGGGTCCGCGCATGGCCCGACGTCCTCGAAGAACGGGCCGCCGGTATCGCCGTGCCCCGGACGCTGCGGCGCCGCGACCGCAAAGCCGTGCTTGGCGAACCACAGCGCGGCGTCGTTGAACTCCAGCAGCGGAAAATACAGGCGCTGCACGCCGTCCTGCGTGGTCCCATGGTTCATCACCACCAGCGGAAACGGTCCCTCGCCGGGGGGCCGGAACACGGTCGTCTGCATCGGCACCGCCGGATCCTGGGAGGGCAGGAGCCAGAGCTGGCGGCGTGATTCGCCGGCCTCGATATCCACCGGTCCCGGCATCAGCACGACCGGCCCGGCGACGACGCCGGCCGCCACGGTAAGCCCGACCAGTACGCCGAGGACGATTCCCCGCATCCACGTCTTCATCGACCCACCTCAGCCGCGCGTTCCCGCACCCCTTTCGCCGCGCCCGGACAGTGGTGCATCCGTGCAACGGTCGTTGACATCGTTAACTCTTGGTTAACACAGTACTTGAATGAACCCCGCCCGCTTTGCTTCAATCCCGTCATGAGTACCGCCCTCATCGAGATTCGCCGGGCGAAGGCTGCCGATGCCGTGGCAGTCGCGGAAACCCATGATGAGGCTTGGCGCACCGCATATCGCGGCATCATCCCGGGGGCGGAGCTGGAGAAGCTGATCAGCCGGCGCGGGCCGGCCTGGTGGGAAGCCGCCATCCGCAAGGGCAGCCGCGTCGCGCTTCTGATGTTTTCGGAGCGCATTGCCGGTTATGCCAATTATGGCCGCAACCGCGCGCGCAGCCTCACCTACGACGGCGAGATCTATGAGCTCTATTTGCGGCCGGAATTCCAGGGCCTGGGATTCGGCCGCCGGCTGTTTACCGCGACGCGGCGCGACCTCGCCCAGAGCGGCCTGCGCAGCCTGGTGATCTGGGCGCTGTCCGACAACGATCCCGCCGTCGAGTTCTATCGCGCGCTGGGCGGCCGCGCGGTTGCGCGCTCCTCCGAGCGCTTCGGCGAAAAGACGCTCGACAAGGTGGCGTTCGCCTGGCAGGCCTGAGCCGGGTCTCACGAGATATCCCCCAATTTCGGTGCGGCCAGACCGGCGCGCGCGCACGCCGCCCGGACCGTGTTGGCCAGCAGACAGGCGATCGTCATCGGGCCCACCCCTCCCGGCACCGGCGTGATCGCGCCCGCGACCTGGCGAGCTTCCGCGAAGGCGACATCGCCGACGAGCCGCTGCATGCCGCTGGTCCCGGCGATGCGGTTCTGGCCCACGTCGATGACGATCGCCCCCGGCTTGACCCAGTCTCCCCGCACCATTTCTGCACGCCCTGCCGCAACATACAGCAGGTCTGCGCGGCGGCACACTACCGGAATTTGTCGGGTCCGCGAGTGCGCGATCGTCACCGTCGCATTCTCGGCGAGCAGCAGCTGGGCGAGCGGCTTGCCAACGATATTGGAACGGCCGACCACCACGGCCTCGCGGCCCGCAAGCGAGGGCAAGACCGTCTTGGTCAGCAGGATGCAGCCGAGCGGCGTGCAAGGGAGCAGCGCCGGCAGTCCGGTGGCGAGCCGCCCGGCATTGAGCGGGTGAAACCCGTCGACGTCTTTTCCGGGATCGATGGCGGCGATCACGGCCCGGCCATCGATCTGCGGCGGCAGCGGCAGCTGCACCAGAATGCCGTGCACGGCCGGGTCGGCATTGAGCCGCTCGACCAGCGCCAGGAGTTCGCGCTGGGCGACGCCGGTCGCCAGCCGGTGATCGAATGAGCGCATTCCGGCCGCGATCGTGTGCCGGCTCTTGCTGCGCACGTAGGCGGCGCTCGCCGGATCTTCGCCGACGAGCACGACCGCAAGGCCGGGGATCAGCCCGCATTCCGCCCCGAGCCGGCGCACTTCGACGGCGACCTTCGCCCGCAAGTCCGCGGCGATCGCCCTGCCGTCGATGATGTGCGCCCCCATCGGCTTCATCCTGGCCTCAGGCCGCCCCGCACCCAAGTCAAAGCCCGCGAACGATCCGGTCGAGCCGGGCGGCGAGCGCCGTCCCCTCGCCGTCGATCCGGATCCGCTTCAGCCGCGCGCCCGCGCCCGCCTCGAGGCGGACGTCACGGGCGGCCAAGCCGAGCTTCTTGGCCAGCAGCCGGAGCAGCGCCGCATTGGCCTCGCCTTCGCTCGCCGCCGCGCGCACCCGTGCCCGGAGCACGTTGCGGCCGTCCGCGAGCATACCGACGCCGTCGATCGCGTCGCGGCCGCCCTTCGGGGTGAGGCGAACGGTCACGACGAGGCCGTCCGCGACCGCGATCCAGGGGGCGCCTTCCATCGGCCGCTTCAGAACACGTAAGGGTAGATGTAGCGAATGATGACTTCCTGGATGAAATAGATGATCAGGATCAGGATGACGGGCGAAATATCGATGCCGCCCAGGTGCGGCAGCACGGCGCGGATCGGGCGCAGCGCCGGCTCGGTGATGCGGTAGAGGAACTCGGCGATCATCGCCACCGCCTGGTTGCGGGTGTTCACGACCCCGAATGCGATGAGCCACGACAGGATGGCGGCGGCGATCAGCAGCCAGATATAGATCTGCAGCACGAGCAGAATGACATCGAGGAGCGCGCGCATTTTTGGGGTCCGGCCGAAGCGGAGGCGACGCGCACATGTAGCGGGGTTGCGGCGCGCAAACAAGCGCGCCGGCGTCGGCTTGTTGCGGCGGAGCGCGCGTGCTTGACACCCGGTGACCCCGGCCGTAAATGGCCGCACTCGCTTGGCAGCCCGCCCTTTCGAGCTTTTCCGCCGTCGTCCGGCGGCAGGTCGGCGTCGCGTTCTTGACGTTTCGGGCCGGCAGGCACATGTGCGCAAACAAGCGACCGGGGCCGTAGCTCAGCTGGGAGAGCGCCGCAATCGCACTGCGGAGGTCAGGGGTTCAAATCCCCTCGGCTCCACCAAATCTGATGATCCGTTCCGGCACTACCCGCGACGAAGTTCAGTCCGCTGCTGGGTTATGTGCTTGGAGCAGTTGAAGTCCCAGGCTTCGACATCGATCACGATGTGCCGGTCCGCGGAAGGAATGGCTGTTGCGGGCAAAACCGGAAGCGGCTGCTCGACAACAGTTCCTCGCCCCCAAATCTTCAACCGGGCCTGCCGGTCGAAGTTCATCAGGATCAGCATGATCCGTGGATTTTCGCGCAGATTGCCGAGCGTAATGAACTGCTGATTGCCGTCGAAGTCCTCGAACGCGATCGTGCTCGGCCCAAGCACGCGAATGAAACCGCGCGGGCCGCCCCGGTGCTGGACATAGGGCCAGCCGGTACGGCTGCAGGTCGAAACGAACGCCGTGTCCACGCTTTCGATGAAAGCGATGGCGCGGGGCGCCAGCACGTCGTTGTTGGGCTGGCGCAGTTCGAGGTCAGCGCAGAATTCGCGCGTGCCCCCCGCCCGCTGTTCGGCTTTCACAGCCTCGGTGAATGCAATTCGAGTGAAAGCGCGTTGCACGGCAAGCCTGCTCCGATTGGCAATAATTCAGGCGCGGGCCTGCGCGACGACAAGGTTCACCGCGACGCTGGTGCCGCTTCGAACCCGGCGGTCTTGAAAAACACGTTCGGCTTGCGATAGACCGCCAAGAGCACGCAGCCCTCGTCGGAACGCGTCTCGTGCATCGAGCCGGGGTGGCGATAAACAAACTGGCCGGCGCGGCACACGCCGTCGTGGTCGTAGAACGAACCCTCAAGCACGAAGCTCTGCTCGATCTCTGGGTGCTTGTGGAACGGGAGCATCGCGCCCGGCTCCCAGCGCAACAGAACCGTCATCTCCCCTGCCGCATCATTGCGATAGAGGACCTTCATCCAGATCTTGTCGAATTGCGTTTTCCGCCACTCCATGCTGCTTGGGTCGACGTAGACGGAGCCGCTCTTGGTCGGATCGAGTTTTCCCTTCAGGCGCTCGGCGAAGGCTGTGCTGTGGTGGGCGACCGTCATGGCGCTCTCCTGGGTCGTGGTGATTACGTAACGCATGGCAGAGGCAGGTCGCGGACGCGCGATACGGCCCATTCAGGCGGCCATACCGTGCGCAGCGCGCCGTCTTGCCATTGATCGATCGATGACGGGCAGCGCGTGTTCTGCCCCACGGCGTCGAATTTCAGACCCCAGCCGTTGGGGTAGTCGCCAAGCGGAATGTCAGTTGCCATTGCGGCCAGGCGAATTGCCTCGGGATCGCTCGGCGCGGAGGCGCGCGGCAGCACGTCGCGAAACAAGGAATAGGCGGCGCAGAATGCCATGGCGTTGAAACCGGACGGCTCGCGGCCAGTCAGCCCCTTCAACCGGGAAACGTATTCTCTCTGCAGCCGGCGGCCGCGTTCCGAAAGCGTGGCCGACGCGATCATTGCGGGCGCATTGGACGACAGAATGCCCTCGGCCGTCTCGCCAGCGAGGTTCAACGTGTAGAGTCCGAAGCCGGCCGACGAGGTCATGATGACGGGAGGGCGCCAACCCGTGCGCCGCATGGCCTTCAACAGGCCGACCGAGTCCCAGATGAATGAGGACGCGAATAGAACGTCGGGCTGAGCGACGCGGACGCGGCCGACTACGTCATCGAAATCGAGCGTTGAGCCGTCATAGCGCGCATCGTAGGTCAGCGTCACGACGGGCTCCGCACCACGGGCGCTCAGCGCCCTTATCGTCTCCTCGCCACAGCTTACGCCGTAGGCACTGCCCTCATTGATGACGGCGGCGCGCATCTGCCCGTCAGTTCTTCCAATGCGGGGGAGCGCCTCCCGCACGACGAACTCGACGGCAGCTTCCTCGACGAGCGTCGCATAGTTGTTGGTCCGGAACGTGTAGCGCGGATTGTGATCGAAGAGTCTGGCCGTCCAGGCGGTCTGAACCCAGAGCACGGCTCCCAGCCGCTCACAGATCTTGGACACCTCGATCGAGTGGTTGGAACCGTAGCAGCCGACGATGACGCGGACGCCGTGATCCCGGATCATGAGTTCAGCCTGTCGGGCAGCCTCGTCGGGCGTGCTGCCGTCCGCCTTCACCCACTCCACCCGGCGCCCGCCAACGCCGCCTTCATCGTTGACGAGGTGCAAGGCCGCATTGGCGCCGTCGAACGAGTCCTGGCCCAACTCCGCGACGCCCCCCGAGAACATGAAGATAGCGCCGGCCTTGAGAGGGGCGTCGGCACTGGGTAAAGGGCGGGCAGGAGACATTTGCGATTTCCCGGTGTTGCGCTGGACGGTCGATCGTGCTGTGAATGTGGCCACATCATTCGACGATTGCTGCCGACAATAGGCTTGTAAATATGGGCCGTCTTGCGTTATCGATGGACGCGTGATGTGAGCCGAATTGACAGCAAATGAGCGACTGGTTGCCGCCGATTCAAGCCTTGCGGGCGTTTGTTGCCGCGGTGCGCTCAGGGAGCTTTCTCGCCGCCGGCGAGGCCATGGGTCTGTCCCATGGAGCGGTGAGCCATCATGTGGCACAGCTCGAACATGTGGTAGGCGCCAAGCTGTTCGATCGGCATCGCCGCGGTGCCGTGCCGACTCCGGAAGCGGAGGAACTGGCGCAGCGAGTCGCACGTTCCCTCGATGACCTGAGGGAAGCCATCGCGGATGCGCGCGGTGAACTGCACCGTTCAGTTAGCTTGACGCTCACGCCTGCCTTGGCGCAGCGCTGGCTTATTTCGCGACTATCGGCGTTCTTGCGAATCCACCCGGACGTTGATCTGCGCATTCGCCCCGCTGCGCGCGTCCTTGACCTCGACGTTGAGAGGATCGACGTAGCGTTCCGCTACGGAGCCGGTCGCTGGGCGGGAACAACCCCCTCACACGTGGCGGACGAATGGATTTTCCCGGTCGCCAGCCCGAACTACCGCGGCGGTAGGTTACCGGCACGACCAGAGCAATTGAACGCCTGTGTTCTGATTGGCAACCCGAGGCAGGATTGGCAACCTTGGCTCGCAGCAGCCAATGTGCCGAACATCAAGTCGCACGGCCCCTCGGTCGACGACGCCGGCTTGGCGCTCGATCTGGCCGCGCGCGGCGAGGGCGTTGCGCTGGCGCGCAGCCTGCTCGCCCGATCGGACATCGAGGCCGGGCGTCTCGTCCAGTTGTTTGATCTCTCCATCCGCGATCGATTTGCCTACTGGCTCGTCGTCAGGTCTGGCATCGAACACCGGAGGGAAGTGTCTGCGTTTACCGAATGGATCCGGCAGGAATGCATTGACACTGTCGGCCCACCGGTAGCTCAAAGAAAGAAGAGACAACTTGGAGCCAGCCGCCGGCACCCGCAGTGAGTGTTCCCAAGATGGAGAAGCAACCCACCTTTGAGCCAATGATTGCCTTTTCGTTCAAAATCGCTCAATTTTTCTTCCAGTGTTCGTTTTTCCGTCGTTAGCGCGTTCTTGCGCTCCAAGTATTCGCTAAGCTCTAAAGCATTGAGCGTTCAAGTAGAAGATATGTCAAAATAGGTTGGCGTCGAATAAAACGATTAACCGACTTATCCACTTCGAAAAAGGTAAACCATGACGAAAAATAAATTACTACGGATGGACAACGTCGCCATCGTTGTCGAAGACCTCAAAGCTGCTATCGCGTTCTTTGTCGAACTTGGTCTGGAGCTGGAGGGCGAGGCGACAGTCGAGGGACAATGGGTGGACCGCGTCGTCGGGCTCAACGGTGTCCGAAGTGACATCGCCTTGCTGCGGACC
>DASWCW010000189.1:0-21267 GCA_036395835.1 Xanthobacteraceae bacterium | reverse complement strand
CCCTTCTGCGTGTGGGCGATGATCAGCTCTCTGACTATGTCGCCTCCAGGTACGGCGAGTGACGAGAGGCCGGTGCGCATCGTCCTGCGAATGTCGTGAAAGGTGAACGGTGGAAAGTCTCCCAGCTCCTCGCGCATCAGTGCGTCGAGACGCTGCTTCGCGAGGTGAAAGTCGTTGACGGCCCTCGCCCCGGGCCTCACTCGCATGGCGGTGAACAGATAGTCACCGCCGGCGAAGTGCGGGACGGACTCGAGGACGGAGACTGTCTCGGCCGTCAGCGGCACGACGTGGGCGACATTGCCCTTCATCCGCTCGCTCGGGATAGTCCACAGGTCAGAGTCGAGGTCGAACTCGCTCCATCTGGCGCGAGCCGCCTCGTTCTTTCTCAGGCCGGTGAGGGCGAGGATCTTGACCAGCTGCCCATATGGATAACCCATCACCTCAGCGGCGCGCCACATGGCGCGAAGTTCCGCGTTATTAAGCACGCGAGTGCGGTGGGGTCGGGGTCCGACCGCGTCCTTAGGTCGAAGCTTGTCGCACGGGCTCCTGTCGAGGCCGTAGATGCCGCGGCCGATCGCCCAGTTGAAGAGACGGCGAACGTGGCCCAGCAGATTGTGGGCCTGATACGGCGCGCCGCGGCCGACTGCCTCGTCCAGCACGGCCATCACGTCGTGGGCGGTGATGTCCGAGATCGGCCTCTCGCGCCACCTGGTGACGAACTCCTTGCGTATCTCCCGGGCCATCTCCGC
The DNA here is from genome assembly GCA_036395835.1 of Xanthobacteraceae bacterium. Lineage (GTDB taxonomy): Bacteria > Pseudomonadota > Alphaproteobacteria > Rhizobiales > Xanthobacteraceae > AP-16. The sequence goes on along the minus strand of DASWCW010000189.1, from coordinate 20,518 downwards.
GCCGCGACGCTGCCTGCTCGCTACGAGACGGATGAACTCCTCAGCCACGGACTCGAAGGTGAGGGCGACCGACCTAGCCTCCGTGAGGCGGCGGCGTCTGGCCTCGGATCGCGGATCGATGCCCTGCTCGATCATGTCGAGCCATTGGCGCGCCTTCTTCCTCGCGCCGTCTACAGTCATTCGCGTCGCGTTGCCGATCTTGTATCGCGACGCTCCGGGGCGCCCCGGCAGCTTGATGTATAGGACGAAGCTCTTCTCGCCGCTTTCGGTCACGCGGACGGCGAGCCTGTCGATCTTAGTGTCGAACACCTCGCTCCGCGTCCCCTCCTCCGCAGGCTCGAGGGAGGAGACGAGGCTGTCCGTCAGCTTGGTTCTGATCATGTTGCGTCCCCCGTCCGGTTCAGCCCCGGGGCTATCCAGGGGCTATCGACCCCCCTATAAGTAATCTATAATGGGTTACAGATCCATATATACGAAATACCTATTGCTGGAGAACGGGTTAGGTGGGCTCTGGTGGGGGCTCAATAGTGGCGTAAAGCGGGATAGATTTCATGGTGAACACTGGTGCAGCGCCAGCGCGGCTTCCGCCTTGGGATCGCGAGCCATGAGCCCTCCGGGCGAAGGCGTTGATACGGCGATATTCAGGGTGCCGCGATGTACCTGAACGGCCCATGACCGCCACGTGAAACTTTGGAAAGGTTACGCAAGCCGCAATTCTGCGGTAATTTCATGCGGGATTTCGGCCCCGCCGGCCTTCAGGAGGAAATCGTATGCATTCTGTGCGCCTTGTCCCGATTGCGTTTGCGCTGCTCGTTGCGGCCGGAACGGCGTCCGCCCCGGCCCAGCAGCCGGTGCCTCCCGGCCCGTACAAGGCCATCGCGGTCACGCTGCCGCCGCGCCAATCCGACCCGAGCCTCGACGCGTTCCGCAAGGAGCTTGGCGACATAGCCAAAAAGAAGGACCGCACCGCGCTCGCCGGCAAGGTGGTGGCGAAGGGCTTCTTCTGGCAGCGCGAGGACAGCAACGACGCCGATCCGAAGAAATCCGGGATCGACAATCTCGCGGCCGCGCTCGGCCTCGACGCGCCGGACGGCTCGGGCTGGCAGGCGCTTGCGAATTATGCCGGCGATCCCACTGCCGCCCCGCTGCCGGAGATGAAGGGCGCGGTCTGCAGCCCGGCCATGCCGAATTTCAACGAAGAGGAAATGGAGAAGGTGGCGCAGAGCACGCGCACCGATGCGAGCGAGTGGGCCTATCCGACCAGCGCCGGCGTCGAGATCCGGTCGAAGCCCGAGACGGGCGCCGCCGTGGTCGAGAAGCTCGGCATGGTGATGGTGCGCATCCTGCCAGAGGAGAGCCAGGGCAACGGCGAGTGGCTGAAGGTCGTCGCCCCGTCCGGCAAGGTCGGCTATGCGGCGGCCAACGCCATTGCGCCGGTCGGTTCCGATCAGCTCTGCTTCCAGAAGGAAGCCGGCGGCTGGAAGATCGCCGGCTACGTCGGCGTCGGCACCGGGCAGGAATAGGGGGCCCGTGTCCCGGGCGCAGCGCAGCGCGAAGCAGTGCGCTGCAGAACCGGGAGCCGGAGGGATTGGCTGCGAAGCGCGGCATGAACCCCGGCTCGGCGGTGCACCGCTGACGCGCCGCACCGCATCCGGGGAACCCATCAAGCAAAGGTGATTTGAGCTTCCCCTGCCCGCGCCGGAGCATCCCGCAACAACATCCCGAGATGCGAGCCCGAGGCAGTCGGGCAAGCCTCGAGGGCAGGGAGGCGACGATGCGATTTCTGTTGAGCCTATTTGCCGGTTTGCTGGTGGCGTCCGCCGCGTCCGCGCAGACGCAGCCGGCGGCACCCGCGCCCGCGGCGCCCGCCGCCGCGCCGCCGACCTTCGCCACCACCAAGGTCGACGGCACCGACAACGTCTACATCTTTCGCTACCAGGGCCATCAGTCGATGTTCGTGGTCACGCCCGAGGGCGTGATCGCCACCGATCCGATCGGCTATCTGCGCCCGCAGGCGGTGACGACCTATATCGACGAGATCAAGAAGGTCACGCCGGCGCCGATCAAATACCTGGTGTACAGCCATCATCATTACGACCACATCGCCGGCGGCAAGCCGTTCAAGGACGCTGGCGCAATCGTCGTCGCCCACAAGCGCGCCAAGGAGCATCTGGAGCAGCTGCGCTATGCGGACGTGGTGATTCCCGACGAGACGGTGGACGACAAGAGGATTCTGACGCTCGGCGGCACCGAGCTGGAGCTCAGCTACGTCGGCCGCAACCATTCCGACAACTCGTTGGTGATGCGGCTGCCGAAGGAGAAGCTGCTGTTCGCCGTGGATTTCATCCCGATCGAGGCGGTCAACTTCCGCAACATGCCGGATTCCTGGCCGATCGAATGGGAAGATTCGCTGAAGAAAGTCGAAGCGATGGATTGGGATCGGCTGATTCCCGGCCATCCCTACAAGGGCCGGCTTGGCACCAAGGAGGACGTGAAGAATCTGCTCGGCTACATGCAGGAGCTATCCGCCGAGGTGAAGCAGGCCGCCGGCCAGGGCAAATGCCCCGACAATGCCATGAAGGAAGTGAAGCTCGACAAGTACCAGACCTGGCTCAACTACGGCCAATACCTCGCCGGCAACGTCGAGCGCTACTGCTTCTACTGGAGCCGGGGGTACTAGCCGCGCTCTCCGCGACGTCATTCAGGCCGAGCGCGAAAGCGCGAGAGCCGGCACCCATGACCACCGGTCTTTCCGGGTTCATGGGTCCCGACTCGCGCTCGCCGGCAAGTGCCGGGCTCGCCTGGCCGGATGACACAGCGCGTAACGCACCGCCCTTCCCTCCCTCCGGAACTCCGCCCATATTGGCTCGATGGCTTCCGACAACGACAAGCAAGGCCCGCGGGAGGATTCCGCGCCTGCGCCCGAGAAGGCGCGGCTGAAACCCAAGAAGCCGCGCGACCCGGCGAAGCCGACGCGCGCCAAGGCCAATCGGCCGGATTTTGCGCCGACCGGCCCGGATCTGGAGAAGCTGCTCAATCCCGGCATCCACGGCGGCACCGCGGGGCCCGGCCCCAGCACGGGCATCCGGCCGCCGGCGGACAATTCCAAGGACCGCCGCGCCGATTTCAGCGCCGCCCATACGGCACGAGCCTCGACCCAGGGCTTCGGCGAGAGCCCGCAGCCCGGCTACGGCGGGTCGGAATCGACGCCGCTCGCCGGGATCGATCCGGAGCTCGCCAAGGCGCTCGGGTTCGACGGAACGGACGCAGCCCCCTCCCCACCCTCCCCGGCAGGCCGGGGAGGGAAAAGGCCGCTAGCGCCGGACTTCATCACCGGCGCGTCCGCCACCGTGCGCGCGCTGGAGCAATTGCTGCGCGAGGGCCGGCCGGAGTTTGCGGGCAAACCGTGGACGCCGCACCGTCCGGAGCGGCCGGAGAAATCCGAGGGCGGCCGGCGCCTCGTGATCCAATCCGAGTTCGAGCCCAAGGGCGACCAGCCGCAGGCGATCGAGGAGCTGGTCAAGGGCGTGCGCGCGCACGAGCGCACCCAGGTGCTGCTCGGCGTCACCGGTTCGGGCAAGACCTTCACGATGGCCAAGGTGATCGAGGCGACGCAGCGCCCCGCGCTGATTCTCGCACCCAACAAGACGCTCGCCGCGCAGCTTTACGGCGAGTTCAGGTCGTTCTTTCCCGACAACGCGGTGGAATATTTCGTCTCGTATTACGACTACTACCAGCCGGAGGCCTACGTCCCGCGCACCGACACCTATATCGAGAAGGAAAGCTCGATCAACGAGCAGATCGACCGCATGCGCCATTCCGCGACGCGGGCGTTGCTCGAGCGCGACGACGTCATCATCGTCGCCTCAGTGTCCTGCATCTACGGTATCGGCTCGGTCGAGACCTATTCGGCGATGACGTTCACGCTCAAGCGCGGCGAGCGCATCGACCAGCGCCAGCTCATCGCCGACCTGGTGGCGCTGCAGTACAAGCGCAGCGCCGGCGATTTCTACCGCGGCGCGTTCCGGGTGCGCGGCGACGTGATCGAGATCTTTCCCGCGCACTACGAGGACCGCGCCTGGCGAATCTGCCTGTTCGGCGACGAGATCGAATCGATCGACGAGTTCGACCCGCTCACCGGCCAGAAATCCGACGAGCTGAAATTCGTCAAAGTCTACGCCAATTCCCATTACGTCACGCCGCGCCCGACGCTGCTGCAGGCGATCGCCGGCATCAAGCTCGAGCTGCGCCAGCGCATCGAGGAATTGTCCCGCATGGGCCGGCTGCTTGAGGCGCAGCGGCTCGAGCAGCGCACGCGCTTCGACCTGGAGATGATGGAGGCGACCGGCAGCTGCGCCGGAATCGAGAACTACTCGCGCTATCTCACCGGTCGCCGGCCGAGCGAGCCGCCGCCGACCCTGTTCGAATACGTGCCCGACAACGCGCTGGTGTTCGTCGACGAGAGCCACGTCACCATCCCGCAGCTTGGCGGCATGTACCGCGGCGATTTCCGCAGGAAGGCGACGCTCGCCGAATACGGCTTCCGCCTGCCCTCCTGTATGGACAACCGGCCGCTGCGGTTCGAGGAATGGGACGCGATGCGCCCGCAGAGCGCCTGCGTGTCGGCGACGCCCGGGCATTGGGAGCTCGAGGAATCCGGCGGCGTGTTCGTCGAGCAGGTGATCCGCCCGACCGGGCTGACCGACCCGCCGGTGCTGGTGCGCCCGGCGCGCACCCAGGTCGACGATCTCGTCGGCGAGGTGCGGCAGGTGGCGGCCGCGGGCTTCCGCACGCTCGTCACCGTGCTGACCAAGCGCATGGCCGAGGATCTCACCGAATATCTGCACGAGCAGGGCATCCGCGTGCGCTACATGCATTCCGACATCGAGACGCTGGAGCGCATCGAGATCATCCGCGATCTCAGGCTCGGCGCATTCGACGTGCTGGTCGGCATCAATCTGCTGCGCGAGGGCCTCGACATTCCCGAATGCGCGATGGTCGCGATCCTCGACGCCGACAAGGAAGGCTTTCTGCGCTCCGACACCTCGCTGATCCAGACCATCGGGCGGGCCGCGCGCAACATCGAGGGCCGGGTGATCCTTTATGCCGACCAGGTCACGGCGAGCATGCAGCGCGCGATCGAGGAGACCGACCGCCGCCGCGAGAAGCAGATCGAGTACAATTCCGCGAACGGCATCACGCCGGAGAGCATCAAGAAATCGATCGGCGACATCCTGCAGTCGGTCTACGAGCGCGACCACGTGCTGGTCGACGTCGGCGAGGCTGGCGAGGAGATCGCGATCGGCCACAATCTGCAGGCCGTGCTGAAGGATCTGGAGAAGCGCATGCGCGCCGCGGCGGGCGACCTCGATTTCGAGGAGGCGGCGCGGCTTAGAGACGAGATCCGGCGGCTCGAGGCGACGCAGCTCGCGGTGGCCGACGATCCGCTGGCGCGCCAGCAGGCGATCGAGGACCGCGCCGGCGCCTACGCGGGCTCGCGCAAATACGGCCGCGCCGCGAATCTGCCGATGCGCGCCTTATCCTCCCCCGGCAAGGGGGAGGTCGGCGCGCGCAGCGCGCCGGGAGGGGGTCCTGATCCCTCCCCGTCAGGGGAGGGTGCCGCGCGCAGCGCGGCGGGTGGGGCCCGCCCCCGCAAACCCAATCTCGACGAAATGGGCCCCGGCCCCAGCAAGGAATCCGTGCCCTACCGCCCCGGCCCGGGCGGCGCCGCCCGCCCCCGCTCCACCGCCGGCAAGGGCGGCACGCGGGTGTGGAGGGGGAAGAGGCGGTAGAACAGATTTCGTGAGTACGATGCCAAGGGCGCGGGTTGTAACATTTCGATCCCAAACGATGGGACAGATCGCAGATCTGATCCACGACGAGGGTCTGAGCTGCCAAGCAAGTCAAGACATTCTGTCGTTCCTTGCTGGAACGCTTGTTCGATATCAGGACGAGGGTATCGAACTAATACCAAATATCCTATTCTGCGAGGATGCCGATTCAGCACTGAAAACCTTTCCGGGGGCCGTGAGGTATCAAGTAGGGGCTGCGCCGCTCACTTCAGATTCGGTGAATCGCATCCTAAAGGAGTGTGCACCACTGACCGTCGGCGGCTGGTGCATCTACATCGAGAGGACAAGCACCACCGATCTTAAGTATGGTGTGTTCAACTACCTGCAGTTGCCGACCACCATTCCGCTTGCAGAAGCCATTTCTCTCATGCCAGATCTGTTCTGCGTACTTGTGCGCAGGACGAGCCCAAGTACGATCGAAATCAGGGGTTCAAAAGGTAACAGCCTGTCCTTGATCTTTTCGACAGTAAGGGAACAGCCGATCCAATCCGATCCGATTAGCGCTTTCGCGATAGACTGTTGCCTGGATCTTGGTAACGCCGATGATTTTCGCATTTACTTTCAGCGTCTCCTCGAGCAGGCGTTGACGAGATCCCATGGAACGATTCTCGCGACGACACGATCGAATAATTTGAGGGGCATCAGTGAACTCAAGGATGCGATTCCTGTAGTTCCGAAGCTCGATATATATGCGGCGTTTATGGGATATCGCGAGATAGGCTCAGCGGAATCCATTGTCACGCTTCAAAATCGCGAAAGCCTCTTAACGGGGCTGCTCCACTGTGATGGGATCGTTATGTTTAATACTCAAGGCTGTGTCATTGCCTATCGTGTGTTCTACCGGCCAGGGTCCCAAGATCCCGTTCGTGCGGAACCTTTAGCCGGGGGACCCGCCGCAGGGCTTTTGAAGGAGCGAAAACTCTTGTCGGCAGTAGTTTGGTATCAATGCTCTTCAGGTCACAAGACGGCCTGACTCTCCACTTCAGGAGCGGACGATGACTAACGGCCAGAACGTCGCTTTGTGGGAGCCCCGGGCAATAGTGCCCGTTTCGGATCATACGACGAGCATTCCGGAAATTGTCGGGTCCGCAATACAGTTGCGAGACCGTGAAAGGACACAAATCACAACGAATTTGGAAGCAGGAAATTATGAGGTCGTAGCTACTTTTGTATGGCACCGGACAATGACGCTCTTGAAGAGACAACTTGCCAAGCTCGGAAACGAGTTCATTGCAGAACTACTACAGAGGCCTGACATCGATGAGCAAACCGAAATTACGGCAGCCATTTCCGAGACAGAAGCAATTTCACTTGCACGTGATCTTGGCATCATTACGCCAACGCAGGCCATGCGGTTGGTCCATTCGCAAGAAGTCGTCAATCATTTCGCAAGTATGAGCGGCGACGAAACGCCTGCTGACGATGCGACCATGACACCGGAGGAGGCAATGGCCTGCCTTCGTGTCTGCGTGCAGGGTATTTTGGGACATGAAAGCGTGGCGGTTGCCGAGGACTTCGCCGCGTTTCGGAGAAGTCTAGAATCACGAACCTTTACAGTAGGCTCTCCCGAAATTCGTCGTCTGCAGCAATCGCCTTATCTGTTCGTCCGCACTGCAGTAAGCGTGTTGCTATCCGTCATTAGAGGTGGAAAAGGAGCTCAGCTCGAACATGCCGCACGAAACGCGATGCTCATCATACCCATGCTTTGGGAGAGGCTAAAAAAACCTGAACGTTGGCAAATTGGCCACGCTTACGCTGCGGAATTTAATGAGGGGAAGAAGGACTCTGTTAGAGCTCTTCATGCCGTGCTCCTCGCAGTCAAAGGGTTTGATTATGTTCCTGAGAACTTGCGGTCTACCACCTTCTCGCACGTTGCCAGCAGTGTCATTGCGGCCCACCAGGGCATGAATAATTTTTACAATGAGCCTGGTCCAATGCGAGAGTTGGCAAATTTGGGGAGCTCAATACCCGGACCCGCGTTACCTATTTGTATTACTGCTGCACTGTGTGTGAAATTGGGAAATCCATATGGAGTGTCTTGGGAAGCCGAGCCAGCAGCCGATCGGGTACTCAGCAGCATTTCGAAAGATCGTTGGATTTATTATCTCGACGGACGGCTTGAACATGATTTGATAATCTTGCCCAAACTCTTGCAGGATAAACCATTGCGTATTTGGATTTCCCTAATTCGGTCCTTAGAACTTGATCCTTCAGAGATTATTAGCAAAGATGTTCGGGCTCTGCTGGTTGCGACCAATGCGGGCAGAGCTGCAAATGTGAGCGACATTGCTACAAAAATGCTTCGTGCGACTTCCTGAGCGCAGCGATGGCGGCGCCGGCGATCGCGCTGGTCGAAGTATCGAAACTGTTCCGGGACGATTTGCTGATCGAGATCGGGGCAGTGGCGGCGGGTCCTTCCTGACATGGTCTTCCCGGAAGCCGCGTAGCGGCTATCCGGGATCCATGATCACCGACCGCGCCAGTCTCGCGCGACCCGTGGTCATGGGTCCCCGCTTTCGCGGGGACGACGAGCGGATATTCCTGGACCCCGGATCGGCGGCGCAGCGCGCGCGCTGCGCCTGTGTCCGGGGAACGCCGCATTTGGCGCCCAGTGGCCCCTCACCCCGACCCTCTCCCCGCACGCGGGGAGAGGGAGTCACTCCGCCGGGGCGACGGCGGCATCGGGCTGGTTGCTGCGTTTGAGCGCGTCGGCGACGAAGCCCGAGGCCTTCATCTCTTCGACGAATGTTTTCAGATAGGCCGCGGCGGCCTCGCGCGGGCGCGGCGTGCCCATCGCCTGGCGGATCTCCATGAAGCGGCCGTCCATCACCCGCACGTCCGGATTCTTCTTCGCGTAAGCCGCGATCGGCTGCTTCACCCCGGCCGCGGCCTCGAGTTTTTGCTCGAGGAACAGCTTGACCCCGTCCTCGCCGCGCACGAGCTCTGCGTGTTTCAGCGTGCGCGTGAGAAACAAATCGTAGGCCGAGTTCTTGATGACGCCGATGCGCACGTCCGCACGGTCGACGTCGGCGACGGTCTGCAGCGGCGAATTCTTCGGCACCAGATAGACGCCCTCGATGATCACGTAGGGCGCCGTGAACGCAATCTCGGCGGCGCGCACCGGCTCGATCGCCAGAAACGCCACGTCCCAGGCGCCGTCTTTCAGTGCCTCGAACACCTTGCCGGCGGCACTGAACGGCACGAACTCGAGCGCGAGCCCGGCGCGCCGCGCGAGCTCGCGCGCGAGATCGACCGTGACGCCGCGCGGCGCGTCCGCGGTGCCCTGCGCCAGCACCGGATTACCGAGGTTGATCGCGGCCCGCAGCTTGCCGGTGGGCGCCAGCTCTTTGACGACGTCGGGCGGGACCTTGCTCACGATGCTGCCTTTCTGGGCTGGATCGCCGGGCGGTTGGGCGAGCGCCGCGAGCATGCCGGCGAGCAGGAGGATCGCGGCGCACGTATATCGCATGACACGCACCGTATAGCACGGAGCGTGTCCCGGGTGCACCGCAGCACGAAGTGTTGCGCTGCTGAACCGGGACCCAGTTTGCTTTTGCCGAAGGCTGGACCCCGGATCTGCGGCGCAATGCACGCAAGTCGGATGTTTCCGACTTGCGAATTTTATAATTTGCCGGAACTCGGGAACACCCGAGTTCCGGTGCATTGCGCCTTGTCCGGGGAACGGGACCTCGCGCGGCTATTCCCCGAGCACCGCCACCACAGTGTGATTGCTCGGCTCGACCAGCAGCACCTTGTCGCCGACGGTGTTGTAGCGGTAGCCCTTCATCTCCGGCATTTGCGCGATGATCGCATCCGGCAGCGCGCGCAGGTCGGCCGAGCTCGGCAGCCGCATGCTCGGCACGGCATAGGCCTCCGGCGGCGCGGTGCCCTTGGGCGGCGCGGTCTTGGCATCCTTCACGCTGGCGACGATCGCGCGCTTCTGCTCATCGGAGAGGTTCTTGAACGTGAAGGCGAGGATCGGCAGGTGATCCTCCGCGTCGTTCTTGGCGGAGAATTTCGCCGGCACGGTCTGCGAATCCTTGTCCGCGCCGGGCGCGGCGAGCGCGCCGTTGACGAAGGCGGGCCCGCTCTGCGGCATCTGCACGGACTTGGGCTCCGCCGGCGCGACCTGCTCCGGCTTGGGATCGTTGGCGTCCTTCTGCTGGGTGTTCTGCGCCGACGGGTTCTGCTCCGCCGGGGCTTTCTGCGCCGCGGCAAAGCCGATGCCGCCGGCAAGGAGCAGCGCGACGGCGGCGGTGTGCAACAGCTGATTTCGCATGGCGGCCTCCGGAGTGGGTTCGCGGAGAAAACGCGCGAAGCCGCGTTCGCGTTGCAGCGAATTTTTCGAAAACGCCGCGTTGCCGCGGGGCGCAACGCGCGCCGCATGCGATCAATGCCGCCGCGCCTGCACGAGGTAGCCGCGGATCGTGGTCTCGCCGAGCTCCTTGCAGGCCTCGAGCCGGTGCAGCCCCTCGACCAGGACGAAGCGCTTGCCGTCCGGCCGCACCAGGATCGGGGTCTGCTGGCCGACTTCCAGCATGCTCTCGGCGATCTCGCGCACCCGCGCGGGATCGAGCGTCGCGCGGCGCTTCACCGGAACGTAGATGTCCGCGATCGGAAAAATCTCGGTCTTCAGCATGCTCCGCTCTATTGTAGCCGGGATGGAGCGAAGCGTAATCCGGGATTGCGCGCCGCATATTGTAGCGGGATGATCCCGGATTACGCGCCGCATTGCGGCGCTCCATCCGGGCTACGGGAAATAGCGAGAGCCGATCGATGTCCAGCGAAGCACCGGGCCTTCCGGAGCTGCACCGGGTTCCTCCGGACGAGAAACAGCCGGATGTGATCGCGCTGCACGGCTTCATCCAGACGCTCGACTCGTGGCGGCATCTGGCGCCGAAGCTCGCCGCGCACGGCAAGAGAGTATGCCTGTTCGACCTGAAGGGCCACGGCGGATCGCCGTGCCCGGCGGACGGCAAATATTCGCTCGAGGATCACGCCGCTCCGATCCTCGCCTTCATCCGCGACAACGACTTGCACGGGCTGACCCTGATCGGTCACTCGTTCGGGGGCGGAATTGCGCTGCTCGTCGCCATCCGGCTCGCGCAGGAAGGCAAGCGCCGGTTGGCCGCGCTGGTCCTGATCGACAGTTTCATCGATCCGGGAGCATCTCGCACCCGGCTGCTCCGCGCGTTCGGGCTCCTCGGCGGACCGATCGTCGCGCCGCTGTTGCGATGGGAGCCGCTCGCGCGATTGGCCGTGAAGACAGGGCTGTGGATGCTATGCCGGCATCCCGAGCGGATCGAGGAATCCGCCGTCGAAGCCTATGCGGCCAACCTGCGCCAGCCGGATCACGTCCAGGCGGTGCTCGAAACCGGCAGGCGCGCCACCGACGCCGAATACGCCGAGCTCCAACAAAACTTACACCTCGTCGATGTTCCGACCTTGATCGTCTGGGGTCGGCAGGATCGGCTCGTGCCGTTCGCGTCGGGCGCAGACTTGAAGCAGAAGCTCCCAAACGCGCAGCTGCTTGCGATCGAGGACTGCGGCCACATCCCGCAGGAAGAGCAGCACGCGATCGTGGCGGAGAAGATTGCGGCTTTCGTATCCGCGCCGGGCGCACCGAATTTGTGAACGCCGGTTTTGGCGGCGATTCTCCCGATTCTCACGTTCCGGGGCGGTGTCATGGTGCGGCGCCGCCCGCGCGCGCCGCAGCGCGAAACAATCTTGCTGGGATCCTGCCGGGTTCGGGCGCTTTTTCGGAACCCGATTGCCCGATTCGCCATTGACCTTTGCGCAAATTGGCGTCCGCCGCCGTACCGCGGCGCGACCCGCAATGGTGGAATTTGGCATGAGCTTTCTGTCGAAGGCATTTCGCCGCAAGCCCAACGGCCTGCCGCCGTGGGCGGCGCTGGATCAGGAATCCCTGCGCATCAGTGCGGCGATGCAGCACGTCCAGGACCACGGCAATCTCGATTCCTTCCCCGGCAACCAGAACGAAAAGCTGGCGCTGATGCTGACTGCGAGCCGGCAGGGGCTCGTCACCTGGGATCGCGAGCATCAGCGCTATGAGCTGACGAGCCTCGGGCGGGAGCGCCTGGGCATGGGCCGTGCTCTGCGGCAATCCGGCGGCCCGATGAACCTGCGGCCGGCGTCCGCGACGCCGGTCGGCCGATCGGCGGCGCTCGGCTCGGGTGCGATCGTGGCGGGCATTGCCGGCGTGGCTCTCGGCGCGGCCGCCATGGCTTTGCTGCCGGGGAGTTCCTCGAAAGCTCCGCCGCGCGACCAGGCGGCGGTGACGACGGCCGCCAAACCTGCCGACACCGGCAGCGCACCGCCCCAGACCCAAGCGCAGGCTCCGGTGCCGCGCCCGGAGGAAGCTTCGGTTGCGCGGCCGCAGGCCAATCCGGAGCAGGCGCGCAACGCGCCGGCGCCGGCTAGCCCCAAAGCCGAGCCGCCCAAACCGGAAGCCCAGCAGCAAGCGGGCATGCATCCGGGCCAGGCAGGCGCGGTCGAAGGCGCGCTCGCGCAGCAGCTCACGCTCGCCGCCGAGCCCGCGCCGGCTGCATCCGGAACGACTGCAAACACGACCGCAAACGAGCCCAAAGCAACCAACGAAACCGCAGCCGCAGCCGCAACCGAGCCCAAGCCGCCGGCTCCGTCGCAGGCAGCGCCGGCGACCGGGGAGGTCAAGCCCGCGCCTGCGCCGAAGCAGCCGCCGCCGCGCCGGAGCGCCGAACGCGCACGGGCCCACGAACCGGCCCCGGCCCCGGCCCCGGCCGCGGCCCCGGCCCCGGCCGCGACCCCGGCACCGCCGGCTCCGGCCCGAACTGCCACGTCACAGTCGACTCCGGCGGACGTGCCGGCTGCCCAGGCGACGCCCGCGCCCGACCGGACGTCCCGCCGCACCGCTGAACGCACGCGAACGCCGCCGCCCCCCGCGCCCGACGCCGCCAATCCGGAGCAGCCCGGCTTTGCGCAGTCCACGGGTGAGAGCGGACGCGCGACCAACAAATCGAGCCGCGACCGCGAGGCCGCGACCGAGCAGACGTCTCGCCGCACCGCTGAACGGACACGGACGCCGCCGCCCGCGCCCGACGCCGCCAATCCGGAGCAGCCCGGCTTTGCCCAGTCCACCGGGGAGAGCGGACGCGCGACCAACAGATCGAGCCGCAACCGCCAGGCCGCGACCGAGCAGCGGCAAAGCTCGAACGTGACCGAGCCGCGGCAAAGCTGGAGCGACAGCAAGCGAAAATCCGGAAAAAGCCGTCGCGAGCGTGTGGAACAGGACGAAGGCGAACCCGAGCAGGGCGTGATCGTCCGCCGCTCCGAGGACGAAGAGGCCTCGCCGTTCGTGGCGATGCGACGATACCGCGGCGAGCCGAGCAGGCGGTCGGGCGGCGAAGAGGAACGGCCTGGCTTTGCCTACCGGGAGGCGCCGTCATCGCCTTTCGGCAATCGCGAGGGCCCGCGTCGATTCGGCCTATTCGATTGGCTGTTCCGCTGAGGATCTAAATAAAATCGTAGCCCGGATGGAGCGCCGCGAAGCAGCGCGCAATCCGGGCTGCACACCATCGAACTGTCATTCGCAAAACATCACTTGCGCAGCAGCGAACCCGTCGTTCCGGCGATGGAGCCTGCGGTCCCGGTGACCGTGCTCACGGCTCCGCCGGACGACACGCCCCCCGTGTCGGACGATGTGATCGAGGACGCATCGGATGCGGTGGACGAGGCGGCGGAAACCGGCTCGGATGTCACGAACAGATGGAACGGCGTGTTGTTGGTCAATGGTCGGATCGGCGAGGACCGCGCCGATACGGACATCGTCGCAGCGGGCGCCGCGTTGGCGAGATCGGGGAGCGCCCCGGTCGAGGGCACCGCGAGCGGCACATTCGGCAGAAGCTTGGCGGGGTCCAGGAGATCCGCGATCGACGGCAGGGTGAAAGCCGATTGCGGCGCCGACTGCGCGGCCGGCGTGCCCCAATCCGCGGGCGCATAGGCCGGCGACGCATAGGAATAGGTCGCGTAATAATTGCGGTTGAAATAGTCCTCGTAGCGCGCGAAGCCGCCCTGCGGCGCGGAGGATTCCGCCGGAGCGGCTCGACCGCCGGGTTCAGGTCGAGGCGCCTGCGCCTCGATCGGCCTCGATGCGGCGGGATCGGACACGCGGGCGCTCGCTTCGCCTTCGTACGATCCGTGATGCCAAGCAAACGCGACTAATGCGAGCGCGCCGCCGAGCGCGAGCCCTGCCCAAAGACGCCGGATTCGGAACGTTGCCCCCGCTGCCCGCATGTGCCCCCTGCCCGGCTGTCTCCCGTCGCCAGTATCGGGCTCCTTCGCGCGCCGTCAAGCGGTGGGCCGAAGGCCCACCGTCCCCGCGGAAAGCGGGGACCTCGACCGGCAAACTGGGTGCCGGATGGCGTGGCTTCGCCGCTCCATCCGGGCTACGGCTCCGCCAGGAACTTGCGTACCGTATCGAGGAACGCATCGAGCTGGTCGTGATGCACCCAGTGCCCGGCCTTTTCGAACAGCACCACCTGCGCGCTGTTGAAATGCGCGGCGCGGCCGTCCTCGGTCGGATTGGAAGCCCAGCTCTCCTTGCCGTAGACCAGCAGCGTCGGGCAGGCGATCCGCGCCCACAGCTCCTCGAGCTCGGCCTGGGTCAGGTCGTAGGGCGGCCAGACCCGGACGTAATTGTCGAATTTCCAGCTGTAGGTCCCGTCCTCGTTCTGGTTGACGCCGTGCTGGGTGAGATGCCGCGCCTGCTCCGGCGAGAGATGGCGGTTGGCCTCCTGCATGCGCTTGAACGCGTCCTCGATCGAGGCGTAGCGCCGCGACAACCGGCCCGCGAGCTCGCGCTGCAGCTCGACCCAGCGGGCCATGCGCGCGGCGATCGGTTTGACCCCACGCTCCGCCAGCACTTTCGGCGAGGGGCCGAGGCCCTCGATCGCCACGAGCTTGCTCACGTTCTGCGGAAACACGCCGGCGTAGCGCAGCGCGATGTTGCCGCCGAGCGAATGCGCCACGATGGTCGCGGGCGCGAGCTGCTGCTGATGGATGAGCTGCGCGAGATCGTAGATGTAGCCCGGCATGTTGTAATAGCCATCGGTCGACCATTGGCTGTCGCCGTGGCCGCGCAGGTCGGGCGCGATGACGTGCCACTCGTGCCGGAGCCGGGATGCGACCCAGTCCCAGTTGCGGCAATGGTCGCGGCCGCCGTGCAGCAGAATGAGCGGCGGCGCGCCCGGATTGCCCCAATCGACGTAATGCAGGCGCAGGCGTTGGGAGAAATACACCCGCGAGGTCGGGCCGGAGGCTTCGTAGTCGAGCATGGAGGAAATCCGGATGGGAATGCGCCGGTGCCCTAGCACGGTTTGCGCCAAAACGCGCGTCTTCCGCAGGTTCGAGGCCGTGCTTAGATTCCGTGGATGGCGAACGATCCGCGCCCCGATCAGGTCGAGGTCGAGGTCATCTGTCCCCGCTGCGGCTATCGTCTCACGCGAAGCGTCGCGCGCTTGCGCCGCGATACCCCTGTGGTGTGCCCGAATTGCGCATACCGGATGAGCGAGGACGGGGGCCGCGGGACGGAAGAATGACGGAAGAATAAAGGCTGGTTGACCCGCCTGCCATTTCCGGCTGCGGCTCCAGCAGGCATGCGATGGAACCTGCCGGCGGGGGTGCCGCTATGAGTGCGGGTCGCGCCTCGCTCAACCCCGGGTCGCCCGACCCGGGGTCGCCCTTCGTTCTCCGACCTCGGAACGGTGTGTCCCGCGACCCACAGCCGCAGAAAATCCTGCGAATCCCTACCATTCTGCTGTTTTCCGCGGGCTCCCGCTTTGGTATTCCAGATAACAGCCGGGTGGGACCTGATTCTAGGGAAGCCTTGGGGAGGGGAGCATGATCCTCGCAGCCCTGGTTGGTATGTCGCTGGTTGGCATGCCGCTCGTGTCGAACGTATCGTTCGACCCGCACCTCACGACACCGATGGGATTGGCTGCGATCCAATCCGGCGTGCAAATGAGCCCGCACCAGAAAGCCGCGGTGTTGCGCCCGCTGATCCGCTCCGCCAACGATTGCGTTGCGCACGCGGTCGCGGCGGACCCGCGCTTTCACAAGAATGAGGATGCCGCCGAGGTGAACGAGCTGATCGTCGCCTCGATGGACGCCTGCATCGACGCCATGCGGGCGATGATCAGCGCCCACGACCGGCTGTTCGGCGAGGGCTCGGGCGAAGCCTTCTTCATGGGCCCTTACCTCGACATCCTGCCCGCGACGGTGAACAAGCTGGTCAACGACACGACTGAGTGACCCACCCCGGCAGCTCGCAACGCTCGCTGCCGACCCTCCCCGCGGGGAGAAAAAACTTACTGCCGGATGACGTCGACGACCTTCATCTTGGTCGGATCGACGATCACCACCTGATTTTGCACCAAGGTGTATTTGTAGAGCTTCGTCGCCGGAATATCGGCGGCGATATTGGGCGGCAGATCGTAGAGCTCCATCGAGGCGGGCAGGTCGCCGCCGACCGCCACCTGCAGATTGGCCGGGGGCGGCGTTCGGCTGACCTTCTGCTTGCTGACGCTCTCATAGATCGCGGTACGCTGCTGCTGGGTCAGCTGCAGCTCGGTGCTGGTCGTCGCCGTCGAGCTTGTCCCGGTCATGGGACCGGGTTGCTGAGCCGTGCCGGGCCCAGCGCTGGCCGATAGGGCCACCACCAAAACCGCCGTCCGCAGGACATATCCCATCGCGTCCTCCTTGGAACGAGATTTCGCAGGGGGCAACGGGCGAAGCCGAGGTTTGTTTCCCTGCCATAATCCTTTGCGCGCGTTAGCGATTTTTCGGCGATCGAGGCAAATGGATCGCAACACCCCTGCGCTAGCTTCCCTCCCCTGCCGATCGATCCAGCCTGCCGGATACCCGGCAGCCGCCAGGCCACGCCACGCATGATTTCGCCTCGCCTCGTGATCCTCCTTCCGCTCGTGCTCGCTATCGTGCCGGCTCCGGCCGGATTGCAAACGCGGAGCTGCGGGATCGTCGCCACCTCCGATCCGGAGCTGCGCGCGAGCTTCGAGCGCTTCGATCGCGTGCAATCGTCGACGGCGGCCAGGACGTGCGCGCTTTTCCTCAACAACACCCCGGCAGCTTGAGCGGCGGGCGTTCCGGCCCGATCCGCGCCCTATTTCTGGTCCGTGGCCGTACGGTCACGCTCGAGATGATTCCTCCGGAGGGGCTGCCCGCCCCTTGACCGCCGTAAAGCCGCGCGGCACCGTCCGCAATTCGGGGGATAGGGCATGCTTGGCCGGATCCGCATTCTAGCCGCGCTGCTGACGGCGACTTCGGTGCTGGCGTTCGCGCCTGCCGCCGAGGCCGCCAGCTGGCTCGAGAAGAATTTCGCGCTGTTCGGACCGCGTTACAGCGGCAAGCTGCCGCCCTGCGACTATCCGGTGGCGCTGTCGAAAATCCAATATCTGTTCGGCCTCAAGGAACGCCGATTCTGGAACTCCAACCTGTCGATCGCCGCGTTCGAGCAGGTGCGCGAAATCGAGTTCCGGCCGTGGGCGCCCGACACGATTCCACGGCGCTATTGCGCCGGTGTGGCCCTGATCTCCGACGGCATCGAACGGCCGATCTATTATTCGATCGGCGAGGATACCGGACTGATCGGCGCAACCTGGGGCGTCGAATGGTGCGTGGTCGGGGTCGACCGCAACTGGGCCTTCAACCCGGCCTGCAAGGCGGCGAAGCCCTGACGCCGGCGGTTCGCCGCGTTACCTCCGGCGCCGGCCGGGAAAACCGGAACCCACTCCCGACTTGGGCGTAAGCCCGCCAGCCATCAGGCCTCGGGGTCGGTAGCCGTCGGCGCGGCCAGGACTCAGGATCGCATTTTGTTCCTTTTTGTTCTTGTCTTGTTCTTCGACTAACGAAGTTCCCGGTGCAACGTTGGTAGGGGGGCTTCCATGGTCCGGTTTGCATTGCGTTCGCTCTTCGCCGCCGCTTTGGCATTGAGCCTCGGGGTCGCGGCCGCTTCGGCCCAGGACACCCGTCAAAACGAGGCCGGCAAGTTCGACTTCTACGTCCTCGCGCTGTCCTGGTCGCCTTCGTTCTGCGAGGCCGCCGGCGACCGCGCCAGCAGCCAACCGCAGTGCGGCGCTCGGCCGTATTCCTTCGTGGTGCACGGACTGTGGCCGCAATACGAAAAAGGCTTTCCCGAGTACTGCCAGGTCCCCGCGCCGCGGCTCGACCGCAACATCGTCTCCTCGATGTTCGACGTCATGCCGGCACCGCGGCTGATTTTCCACGAGTGGGACCGCCACGGCACCTGCTCCGGGCTGCCCGCACGCGGCTATTTCGAAACGGTGCGCAAGGCGCGCGCCGTCGTGAAAATCCCGGCGGAGTACATCGACCTGAAGGCGCCGCTCACCGTCACGCCCGGCGAAGTCGAGCAGGCTTTCGTCACGGCCAACCCGGGCCTGAGCGCGAGCTCGATCGCGGTCGGCTGCGACAAGGAGCGCCTGCGCGAGGTGCGCATCTGCATGACGAAGGAGCTGGCATTCCGCAGCTGCGAGGGAGCCGACCGGCGCACCTGCCGGCGCGAGAAAATCGTGATGCCGCCGATGCGCGGCGGCCAGCCGGCGCGCGAGGACGGTTGAGGCTTTTGGCCGGAAGCTTGGCTTCGCGTTAGGTTGCGCGTACGGCTCGCGGATGGCCTGCGTTCCGAGCTCCCAGCAGCTTCGGGCGTAGGCCATCTTCGTTTCGGACGACCGAGAACAGACGAAAGTCGCACCGAACGCCGGCGAAAGGCGGGCTGCTCAAGGCGCGGGAGGCGCCGGCCTCGCGTTTCTCTTCACGTTTGCCGCCTATTCCGCTGCACTCGCGTTTGAGGCATCTGTCGTCCGCTCATGAACTACCGCCACGCGTTCCATGCCGGCAGTTTTGCCGACGTCGTCAAGCACGCGGTGCTCGCGTGCGTCGTCGCACATTTGCGGGCAAAGCAGAGCGCGTTCCGTCTCATCGACACCCATGCCGGATCCGGCTTGACGCGGCTGACCGGACCCGAAGCGAGCCGGACCGGCGAATGGCGCCAGGGCATCGGCCGGCTGCTCGCGGCAAACCTCGAGCCCGACATCCGTGCGCTGCTCGCGCCCTATCTCGATGCCATTGCCGGATACAATGCGGACGGGCGCCTGCGCGCCTATCCCGGATCGCCGCTGCTCGCGCTCGCCTGGCTGCGGCCGCAGGACCGCCTCATCGCCTGCGAGCTCGTTCCGGCGGCCGCGGCGGCGCTGGCGCGCTCGCTGGGCAAGGACCGGCGCGCCAAGGTGATCGCGATCGATGGCTGGACGGCCCTCGCCGCCTATGTGCCGCCCAGGGAGCGGCGCGGGATCGTGCTCATCGATCCACCCTTCGAGGCGCCCGGCGAGTTCGAGCGGCTCGCGGAACAGCTTGCCGCCGCCCATCGGAAATGGGCGACCGGAATTTATCTGCTGTGGTACCCGATCAAGGAGATTGCCGAGACCGAGCGCTTCGCCCGGCGGGTGGCGATGCTGGGGGTGCCGAAAATTCTGCGCGCGGAGGTCAGGGTCGCGGTTCGGCAGGACAAATCTTTGATCGGCAGCGGCCTTTTGTTGGTCAACCCGCCGTGGAAACTGGAAACCGAGCTGCAAAGCCTGCTCCCTGCACTCGCGACGGTGCTGGGTCGCGACCGGGAAGGCGCCGCACGACTCGATTGGCTGACGGCGGAAAAATGAGATGATGATCCCATCGCCTCTTTCCACCGGGACGGCGTTGGTTTACTTGCTTTGGTGCTGGCTTTGACGTTCCGCCTCCATTGGGGGCCGGCGGATGACTGAGGCTCTTGGCAGCCGATGCCTTTCCCCGTTTGCGAATGTCCGGCCGAGCCGCCGCGCCGTGGGGGCCGGCGGCGAAGCAACATTGGGGAAAGGAGCTTCCCGATGGCGATGAGCGGTACGGTCAAGTTCTTCAACAGCGAGCGCGGCTACGGCTTCATCAAGCCGGACGACGGCGGTCGCGACGTGTTTGTGCACATCACGGCAGTCGAGCGTGCCGGCCTGAAGTCGCTCAACGAGGGACAGCGCATCAGCTTCGATGTCGAGCCCGACAAGAAGGGCAAGGGTCCCAAGGCGGTGAACCTTGTCGTCAGCGGCTGATCCGCCGCTTGATCGCGATCGCAGCCCCCGATGGAGCGCGGCGAAATCGGCGGCGGAAGGCCGCCGTCCCGGGGCAGGCGGGGACCTCGATGAGCAACATCCGGCCGCTCCTGCGCCTCGGCTCGTGCGCAACGACGTCCTGACGCCGACCGCTCAGAACCGGTAGTTCACGCCGAAGCGCAACAGGTTCGAGGTCAAGCCGTTGTTGGCGCCGGTCAGTACGTAACTCTGATTGCCGAGATCGAAATACAGATATTCCACCTTGGTCGACCAATGCGGCGTGAGGCCGACTTCGATGCCGCCGCCCGCGGTCCAGCCGGCTTTTCTGTGCGTTTCGGTCAGCCCCGCGAACGTGAGCCTGCTCCTCCCGTACGCAAGTCCGCCCGTCGCGTAGACCAGAACATTGCTGAACGCCCAGCCGATCCGGCCGCGCACAGTCCCGAACCAGGGATTGGAGAACTGGTACGGCGCGAAAGTGTCGTCGGCGCTGGACAATTG
>DASWCW010000188.1:0-21298 GCA_036395835.1 Xanthobacteraceae bacterium | reverse complement strand
TGCCGCTCACGCATGAAGCCGGGTCGCCGCCGCTGGTCTACCGCATCACGATGGGGGTGCGCTTCTCGGATCAGGAATGGAAGCGGACGCTCAACCGGATGATCCAGGAGAACCAGCCGGCCATCAACGAGATCCTGCTGGCCTTCGGCGTCCCGCTGCTCGACGAGAGCAACCAGCCGATCCCGGAAGGATCGCTGTCGAAACGACCATGAGGTGCGCCGGGCTGCTGGCGCTTTGGCTTGCGATTGCAGCCGGGCCTGCCCCGGCGCAGGCGCCCGTGCCGGAGCCGGACGGCTATCGTACGCAGGATTATCGCGCGCCCACGCCCGCGGGACTGAGCGGTGCCCGGACCATTACCACGGCGCAAGCGCACGCGATCTGGACAGCTGGCGGCGCCGCCTTCGTCGACGTGCTGCCGCAGCCGCCGCGCCCCGCCAATCTTCCGGCCGGGACCATCTGGCGCGAGCGCGAGCGGCTCGACATTCCGGGCAGCCTGTGGCTGCCCGACACCGGCTTCGGCGAGCTCGCACCGGCCATGGAGGATTATTTCCGCGGCGGGCTCGATCGGGCGACGGGCGGCAACCAGGACAAACTGCTTGTGGTCTATTGCCAACGGGACTGCTGGATGTCGTGGAATGCGGGAAAGCGGGCGCTCGCGCTCGGCTATCGCAACGTCGCCTGGTATCCGGACGGAACCGACGGCTGGCAGGAGGCGGAGCTGCCGATGGAAAAGGCGGTGCCGGCGCCGGGCAGGCCGGGCGAATAGGGGTTCCCGCTCCGCTCATTCCAGCGACTGCTGGACCATGCGGCTGAGCGCGAACAGGCGGCGCTCGATGAGCTGCGGCACTTCGCAGACGTAGCTCACGGTCTTCTTCTCGTCCTCGTAGACCCGGATGTCCCAATCGAGCTGGTTGGCAAGGTCGTCGATCTTGCTCTGGTCGGCCTGGGTGTCCTGCAGCCGATGCAGCTCGGCGGCCTTCGAGCGGATTTTCTCGACGACGCCCTTCTGCTTGCGGGAAAAGCGCTCGATGCCGTCCATGACCTCGGAACGCTCTCGCGACAGCGTCTCGAACAGACCCACGAACAGCAGCTTTCCCTTTTGCTCCCGCTCGGCGGGATTGCCGAGGAATTCGGCGATCAGCTTCTCGGCTTCCTCGAGCGGGGTACGGCGCACCGCAAGCCGCGGCACGAGCTCCGCAACCTTCGGGTCGCCCTGCCATCGGGTGCGCACGTCGTCGATCGGCGGACCGGTCCACACCGCCGCCACGGAGATTTCGGGCACCTTGATCTGAACGCAGGGCCAATCGGGGAAGCGGGGATCGGCGGCGAAGCTCCGGACCGGCGCCGCGATGACGATCAGCAAAGCAACAAACGAAAGCTTTGCTGCCACGCTCATCCACATGCCGCGGGCTCCCACCTCCCCCTGGAGCGGGGAGGTCGGCAAGCCGCGGAGCGACGAGCCGGGAGGGGGTGAAACGAATTCACCCCACCCGCGCGCTGCGCGCGCGACCCTCCCCCTCCAGGGGAGGGTGAGAGCGCGTTGCATGCGCGAGGTGATTGAATATAGACGAAGCTCATGCCTCGGCTCCGGCGGCGCCGCGGCGCGCCAGCAGCCCGCGCGCAGGATCGTAGGCAAGGATCGCCGTGAACATGAATGCGAACGTGCAGCCGCACACGACCGCGAGCGAAACCCAGTTCACCTGACCATACAGCGCAAATCGCGTCAGCTCGACCGCGTGCGTGAACGGGTTGAGCTCGCACACGTAATAGAGCAGGGGGCTCGATTCCCGCACGCGCCACAGCGGATAAAGTGCGGAGGAGGCGAAGAACATCGGGAAGATCACGAAATTCATCACGCCAGCGAAATTCTCGAGCTGTTTGACCAGCGAGGAAATCAGCATGCCGAGCGCGCCCAGCATGAGCCCGGACAGGATCAGGGCAGGCAGCACGGTCAAATATCCGATCGGCGGCGGCTCGATCCCCCAGAACCACGCGATGAGCAAATAGGCATAGACCTGCAGCAGCGACACGGCGGTGCCGGCGAGGAGTTTTGCGGACAGCAGGTACCAGCGCGGAAGCGGGCTCACCAGCAGGGTTCGCATGTTGCCCATCTCGCGGTCGTACACCATGGAGAGCGAGGACTGCATGCCGTTGAAGAGTTGAATCATCACCATCAGGCCGGGGGTGATGTATTCCTCGTAGAGCACGTAGACTTCATAGGGCGGAATGATCGAGACGCCGAGCACCTGCCGGAAGCCGGCGGCGAAAATGAACAGCCAGACCAGCGGTCGGACCAGGGCCGAGACGAAGCGTTCGCGCTGATGCAGGAAACGCAACGCCTCGCGCCAGACGATGCCTTTGAGGCAGATCCAATAGCGAGCGAGCGACAGTGGGCTCGGCCGGGTTTGCGACAACGTGCTCATGCGGCCTCGCCCGACGCGGCAGCGCTGATGAGCGCGCTGAAGGCGCCGCGAATATCCGCCGCCCCGGATTGCGCCACGAGCCCCGGTGCCGGACCGTGCGCGAGGATTTTGCCCAGGTGCAGCACGATCACGTCGTCCGCCTCGTCGATTTCGTCGACGAGATGCGTCGCCCACAGCACGCACACGCCTTCTTCGGCAACGAGACCGTGGACGTGGCCCAACAGCTCGGCGCGCGCCTTGATGTCCAGCCCGACGGTCGGCTCGTCGAGCACGAGGAGTTTCGGCCGATGCAGCAGCGCGCGGGCAATCTCGACGCGCCGCATCTGCCCGCCGGAAAGATTACGCACCTTGTCGTCGGCCCGGTCGGACAGATGAACGCGCGCCAGCATCGCTTGCGCACGCGTCCGCGCTTCGCGTGTGCCGATGCCGTGCAGCGCCGCGTGATAGCGCAGGTTCTGCATGACCGAGAGGTCGAGATCGAGCGTGCGCGGCTGGAACACCACCCCGAGCCGCCGCAGCGCTTCGCCCGGGCTCGAGCCCACGTCATGGCCAAAGACGCGGATCTGGCCGCGCCGCACCGCATAAAGCCGGGTTACCAGCGAGAACAACGTGCTTTTTCCCGCGCCGTTGAGCCCGAGCAGCACCGTGAACGTCGCCGGCCGCAGCGAGAAGGTCACGTCGTCGAGCGCCTGGCGCGAGCCGTACCAATGGCTCAACCCCTCGATCGCCAGCGCGGCTTCTGCGGATTGCATGTCGTGCATATTTGCGCGCTCGTGGTCCGGGCCGGATCATTGGGCGGAAATGGCGATGCCCCAGGGAAGCTCGCCGACCTGAATGGTCTTGATCACCTTCAGGGCGGCGACGTCGATCACCGAGACGTCGTTGGAGACGCCGTTCGTGGTGAGCAGATATTTCTCGTCGGGCGTGAACGCCATGTGCCAGACCCGCTGTCCGACCAGCAGATATTTTTTCACCTCGTGGGTCGCGCCGTCGACGACGGCAACGCGATTGGCGGGACCGAGCGCGACGAAGCCGGTCTTGCCGTCCTTGGTGATGGCGATGCCGACCGGCTGAATCGCTTCCTGACGCAGGCCTGCAATTTCGAAGCCGATCTTCTTCGTCACCTGATGCTTCGCCGGGTCGATCACGCTCAATGTCCCGCCGACCTCGGCGGAGACCCACAGCTCGGAGCCGTCGCGCTTGAATTCCGCGAAGCGCGGACGCGAATCGACCAGCACATTGGCCACGATCCGGCGCGTCTGCGTGTCGATGAAATGCGCCATGTTGGTGGTTTCCGAGGTGTTCACCAGGATCTTGCCGTCGGGGCTGAGCCCCATGCCCTCGGGCTCGACCCCGACCTGCACGTCGCCGAGCCGCGTGCGCTTCTCCACGTCGATGATGGTGACCGTGTTGTCGTTCTCGTTGGCGACGTAGAGGATTTTCCCGCTCGGGTCCAAAGCGAACAGCTCGGGATCGGGTCCAGACGGCAGCGTGCCGACGATCTCGCCGGTCTTGGTGTCGATCATCTGGATGGTGTCGTCGTCCCCGACGGCGACCAGCACGAAGCCGCCGTCCTTGGTGAGCTCGATGCCGCGCGGTCTTTGTCCGACCTTGATGGTTTTGATCGCGGCCATCTTGTCGGTGTCGATCACCGTGACGGTATTGCCCTTCTCGTTCGACACATAGGCCGTGAACGCGCCGGCGCCCGGGGCGAATTGCAGCCATAGCAGGCCCGCGAGGGCGAGGCCGCGCGGCATGCTGCGTATTCCGTTCACTGCAGCCGGCATTTCGTCTCGGGGCGGTCGTAGCCGAGCGTGTCGAGCTCGGTCACCGGGTGCAGAAAACCCTCTTGCGGGGAGACCGACACGACGGTCCGTCCGTCGGCCAGCAGGATGGGCTGGCGCAGCTGCAGGTTCCAGTCGCGCAAGGTCAGCTTGCGCCCCTTGAACGCGGCGAACGCAAACTCGGGGCCCTTGAGGAAAGCCCCGATGGCCTTCGCGTCGCCCGCTTGCGCGCGCGAGGCGCTCTCGCCGATCATGCGCACCGCCGACCAGGCGTGCATGTCGAGCGCCGTCATCCTGCGGGCGAATGATTTCAGGAACCGGTTCTGCAATTGCACCGCGCCCCATTGATCGTGCGAAGCGTCCCAGCTGGTAGGCTTGAGGCCGGCCGAGCCCGCGACCGGCCGGGCATCCCAGGTCCGGTAGGGCAGATAAGCCGCGAACACTTCGCTCTCGTCCGCAGCCACGAGCACATCATAGGCGGGGGCCCGCTGGGTAAAAACCGGAATCTGCCGCTGGATCTGCACGATGCCGCTGTCGGTCCGGCGTGCACCACCGGTGTCGTCGAACACCCGCTCCTGGACGATTTTCGCGCCGAACCGCCCGGCCGCCCGTCGCAGCGCGTCCGCGTAGAGCCTGTCGTTGTCGTGCGAGCCGACCACGAGCAGCCATCGGCGCCATTGCTTCCACACCAGGTATTGGGCGAGGCCATCGGCGAGCATCGAGCGGGTCGGCGCGACGTGGATCATATCGGCGCGGCAGTCCTGCTCGCGCAGCCGGTCGTCGCTCGACCCGACGTTGAACAACAGCAATCCTCGATCACGGCCGGCATCGGCCGCCTTGAGCAGCGCGTCCGCCGGCAGATCAGCGAGCACGAAGGAAACGCCCCGGCCGGCGAAGTCCAAGGCCGCGGCACCCGTGTCGTCCTTGTCGGAGAGCTGCACTTCCTGAAGATCGAAACGCTGGCTCAGGAATTTTCCGGTCGTATTGTTGTCCTCGATGCCGAGTTGGGCGCCGGCCAGACCGGCGTTGCCGGCCGGCATGTCGAGCAATGAAATCGTGTCCTTGTGCTCGGTTCGATGCAGATAGCCGATCTGGAGCTCGACCGTATCGGCTGCGGCCGCGATGGGCATCGGGGCGAGCACGAGGCCCGCCGCGAAGAGAACTCGGATCAGCGAAAACACCGGTCCCAACTACCTAGCTGCACGCCAGATCAGCATTTTTTGTTTCAATCATGGTCGATCCTCCATAGTCTGGCCAGAGAAGATTGACGCCTGCGCGGAAGAACCACAGGGGCGGATCTAGCAATGCGCGGATTGCGGTTGATCGTGATGGTGGCGATGCTGCTGTCGGTTTGGATGCCGGCGCTCGGCGCGCAAACGCGGGTTGCCGTATTCGATTTCGAGCTGATCGACACCAGCCTCGAGGGCGCGATGAACGATCCGCGCGCCGATGAGCAGCGGCGGCTGTTGCGGCTCGCGGAGGAATTGCGCAAGCAACTCGCGGCCTCCGGCAGATACGTTCCCGTGGATATTTCGCCGGTCGCGGAGGAGGCGCACGCAAGCAACCTGCAGGCCTGCGGCGGTTGCGATGCAAAACTCGCCAGGCGGGCAGGCGCGGAACTTGCCGTCACGGGCACGGTTCAGAAAATATCCAATTTGATTCTCAACATGAACATCTACCTCCGAGATGCTACAACTGGCGATCTGAGGAACCAGATGAGCGCCGACTTCCGCGGCAATACCGACGAGTCCTGGTCGCGCGCACTCGACTGGCTCGTGCGCAATCGAATGCTGGCCGCACGCAGCGGAGCGGCGCCATGACGTTGTTCCTGGCCAGCGTGACCGGCACCGAAGAGGCCGAGATCGCGGTCGCGCGTGGCGCCGACATCATCGACCTGAAGGACCCGGCAAAAGGCGCGCTCGGTGCGCTCTCCGAACGCGAGGTGCGATCGGCGGTCGCCGGCATCGCCGGGAAGCGGCCGGTCAGCGCCGTCATCGGCGATCTGCCGATGCAGCGCGAAGCGATCTTGAGCGCCGCGACGGCGATGGCCGGCACCGGAATCGATTTCGTCAAGGTCGGATTGTTTCCGGATCCGACCCGGGCCGAGTGCATTCGCGCGCTCCACTCGCTCGCGCGAAAGACGAAGATCATCGGTGTGATGTTCGCCGATCTGGGCCCCGACCCGGCGCTCATCCCGACCATGGCGGACGCGGGCTTCGCTGGTGCGATGCTCGACACCGCCCGCAAGGACGGCCGCCGCCTGCTCGATCATATGGACCTCCCCGCATTGCGGGAATTCGTCGCCGCGTGCCGATCCCTTGGGATCATGGCCGGGCTCGCGGGCTCGCTGGAGACGCCGGACGTGCCCAGGCTGCTGCTGCTGCAACCGGATGTGCTGGGCTTCCGCACGGCACTTTGCGCCGATCGGAATCGCACCGCGCCGATCGACGCCGCCTGCGTCGAAATGGTTCGCGAGCTCATCCCGCTCGACGAGCGCAGCGCCCTCTATGAACGCCAGCGCGCGCCGGTCGACTACCGCCTGCTGGCCGCGCGCGGCTATTCCTTCGATCCGACCAAGGATGCGCCCACCGATCACGTGTTCGTCCACGATTTCGTGCTGCCGGTGCGCATCGGCGCCTATGCAAGCGAGCACGAGAAGCCGCAGAGGGTCGGCTTCAATGTCGACGTCCAGGTGCTGCGTCCGCCTCACGAAGCCGAGGACATGCGCGACGTGTTCTCCTACGACGTCATCACCGACGGCATCTCCATGATCGTTGCCCGGGGCCACGTCACGTTGGCGGAAACGCTGGCCGAGCGCATCGCGGTGCTTCTGCTCGAGCATCCGCGGGTGATCCGCGTCACGGTGCGCCTGGAAAAGCTCGATCTCGGCCCGGGAGCCGTCGGGGTGACGATCGAGCGCGAACGTACCGCCGATGTGGCCGAGGTGCATCAGCTCTACCCTGCCGCCAAGAGCGACCCGAACGCCGCGGAGTGACGCGGATGACCGGGAGTCGTAGAGACGTTGAGCAGAGAGGCATTCTCCACCTCTCCCCAACGGGGAGCCTGTGCTCTCGGCCGCGCACAACCTCAGCGGCGCCGCTTTTGTTGCCGCCCAAACGAGGGTCACGTGACCAACCCCGTGGTTATCAAGCTCGGCGGCAGCTACGCATCATCGGCTGAGCGCGACGACTGGCTCGACGCCATCGACGACTGCGCCGGCCAGGCGATTCTGGTGCCGGGAGGCGGGCCCTTTGCGGATGCGGTCCGCACCGCCCAGCATGAGATAGGATATGACGACCGCGCAGCCCACCACATGGCACTGCTCGCCATGGAACAATATGGGTGCGCGCTCGCAAGCCTGCGCCCGCGCTGGAAACTCGCGAGCTCGGTCGAGGAGATCCGCGGCGCGCTGGCCGAGAGCGGCCTGCCGGTCTGGGCGCCTGCGCGCATGGTGCTTGCCGCGAAAAATCTGCCGGAATGCTGGGAGCTCAGCTCCGACAGCCTGGCGGCCTGGCTCGCGGGCGTCCTGGGCGTGAGCCGGTTGCTGCTGGTCAAGCGGATTGCGGGATCGCAGGCGGGTCTCTCGGCCGCGGATCTCGCCGCAAGGGGTGTCGTGGACCCCTTGTTCCCGCAGTTTCTTGGAGCAAGCGGTGCTACGGCCTACATTGCCGGTCCTGCCGATCATGCGGCGGCGGCGGCCGCGATCCGCCGCGCTGCGCCGCCGGGAGTGCGGATTGCTCTGCACTAGCCGGTGAAGGACGGGGACGGCCGAACGCGAGCGCGAAGCAATGCCCGAGCGTATCCTGTTCCTGACCGGACATCTGGCGCGACCGCGGCTCGAGAAAGTGCTGTCCGAGCTTGCCGACCCGGGCTTCGACTGGTCCATCCAGGATATCGGCGTGAAGGTCGCCGCGCTGATGACCGAGACGATTATTTCCCGCCGCTTGCCGCGGCCAGTGAAAGCCAATCGCATCCTGCTGCCGGGCCGCTGCCGCGCGGATCTCGAGCGACTGAGCGCGCAATTCGCAGTGCCGTTCGAGCGCGGTCCCGAGGAGCTCAAGGACATTCCGGCGTTTTTCGGCAAGGGCGGTCATCCGCCGGATCTCTCCCGATACGACGTGCGCATCTTCGCCGAGATCGTCGATGCGTCGGCCCTGAGCGTCGATGTCATCTGTGCCCGCGCCATGCGCATGCGCGAGGCCGGCGCCGACGTCATCGATCTCGGCTGCCTGCCCGACACTCCTTTCCCGCATCTCGAGGATGCAGTCGGCGAGCTCAAGCGCGCCGGTCTTTGCGTCAGCGTCGATTCCGGCAACATCGAAGAGCTGCGCCGCGGCGGGCGCGCCGGCGCGGATTTCCTGCTCAGCCTCACGGAACAAACGCTGGACGTCGCCGCCGCGACCGGCGCGTCCCCGGTGCTGGTTCCGGCGAGCCACGGCGATCTCGCCTCGCTGCTGCGCGCGGCCGAATTGGCCGAGAATCGCGGCATTGGCGCCATTCTCGATCCGGTGCTCGATCCGATCCATTTCGGGTTTATGGCCTCGCTCGCGCGTTATGCCGAGCTGCGGCACCGGCTGCCGGAAGCCGAGATCCTGATGGGCACCGGCAATCTGACCGAGCTCACCGATGCGGATTCTGGCGGCATGACCGCAGCCCTGATGGGGATCTGCTCGGAGCTCGCGATCCGCAACGTCCTGGTCGTGCAGGTCAGCCCGCACACGCGCCGCACCATCCAGGAACACGATGCCGCGCGGCGCCTGATGTTCGCGGCGCGCGCGGACAGCAGCCTGCCCAAGGACATCAGCGATGCGCTGCTGCAGCTCCATGCCCGCAAGCCGTTCCCGAACAATCCGCAGGAGATTTCCGACCTTGCCCGCGAGGTAAAGGATGCAAATTTCCGCATCGAGATCGCGGAGGACGGCATCCACATCTACAGCCGCGATGGACACTACGTGACCCAGGATGCGCTCTCGGTGTTTCCCAAGCTCGGGATCGAGCGCGACGCTCCGCATGCGTTCTATCTCGGCACGGAACTGGCCAAGGCCGAGATCGCCTGGCGGCTGGCAAAACGCTACGCCCAGGACGAGCCGCTCGACTGGGGCTGCGCGGTCGACCGCGAGCCGGAGGATCTGACCCGGTTGCGCGAGGCCGGACACACGCTGCGTGGCTCGAAGCCGGAGAGCTAGCTCGATGCCGATCATCCGCGAGACCATCGTCACGACGGTCGGCCGCGAGGGGCGGGTGCATCTTGCGCCGCTCGGCATCATCGCCGACGGCGAGGGCTTCATCCTGGCCCCGTTCCGCCCGTCGACGACGCTGGAAAATCTTCGCGTGGTGCCGTTTGCGGTAGCCAATTACACCGACGACGTGCGGATCTTCGCCGGATGCCTGACCGGACGCCGGGATTGGCTGGTCACGGCGTCGGAGAAAATTCCGGTCGCGCGGCTCGCCAGCGCGCTGGCGCACGCCGAGCTTGCGGTCACGGGCGTGAGCGAGGACGAGCAGCGCCCGCGCTTCCACTGTCGCGTGGTGCATCGCGTCTCGCATGCGCCGTTCGAAGGTCTCAATCGCGCGAAGGCCGCGGTGATCGAAGCGGCGATCCTGGCGAGCCGGCTCGATTTCCTGCCTCGGGAGAAGATCGAGCGCGAGATCGAATATCTACGGATCGCGGTGGAAAAGACCGCCGGCGCGGCCGAGCAGGAAGCCTGGGGTTGGCTCATGGAAAAGATCCATGAGCATTATGCCGCAGCCGCGGCTCGCTCCGGATGAGCGCTGCGCCTGCTGTCTGCCTTCCCGCTCGGTCGGAGCTGCGTTACAAAGAACCATGCCGTACAAATCAACCGTCCGCCCACCGCGACAAACGCGCGGCTTCTTGCGCCGGACGATACCATGGGCCTGCCTGTTGCTTGTTCTGGGATCCCTCGGCGCTGTCCCGACGCGCGCCGAACCGCTGCCGGTAGTTCGGATCGGCGTTCTCAAGTTCGGCACCGTGAACTGGGAGCTCGACGTCATCCGGCGCCACGGGCTCGATCGCGCCCACGGCTTTGCAATCGAGCCGACCGAGCTCGCCGGCAAGGACGGCGCCGCGGTAGCGCTGCAGGGCGGCGCCGTCGACGTGATCCTCACCGATTGGCTCTGGGTCGCCAAGCGCCGCTCGCTCGGCGGGGATTTCACCTTCGCGCCGCACTCGCACGCAACCGGCGGGCTGATGGTCCGCCGCGACGCCGGCATCAACGGCATTGCCGATCTCAAAGGACGAAAGATCGGGATCGCCGGCGGCCCGGTCGACAAGAGCTGGCTCGTATTGCGCGCCTACGCGAAAAAACTCTCCGGCCTCGATCTGACGCGCGATGCCGAGCCGCTGTTTGCCGCGCCGCCGCTCCTCAATGAAGTTCTCAAAAATGCCGACATCCCGGCTGCGATCAATTTCTGGCAATACAACGCCCGACTGTCCGAAACGGACTATCTCGAGCTGGTGCGCGTCGAGGACATGCTTCCCGCGCTCGGGGTTCCGGCGCAAACGCCGCTGCTCGGATGGGTGTTCAGTGAAGCTTGGGCCGGCAAGAATCCGGCGCTCCTTCGCGGTTTTCTCGCGGCCGCGAAGGCGGCGCGCGAAAGGCTCGCCGCGTCGCCGCAGGAGTGGCAATCGATCGCGCCGCTCGTGCGTGCCGACGATCCGTCGATGCTCGAGCGCCTGCGCCAGGCCTACCGGCGCGGCATCGCAGATGCGCAAGCGGACGCGCGCGCGGGCGATCCCGCCGACGCGGCGCAGCGGCTGCTGGAGCTTCTGACCGCGTTCGGCGGCATCGATGAGGCACCCCCGGGCGGTCGGGTGCCGCAAGGCACGTTTTTTCCCGCTCCCCCGTCGTGAGCGGCACTCTGCAAACTGTCCGCAACCGCGATTTCTGGCTGCGCTGCCTGTCCGCCGCGGCGCTCCTCGCGCTTTGGCAGCTTGCCGCCGTGGTGGCGGCAAGCCCGTTGCTGCCCGGACCCGCGGTCGTGACGGAGGCTTTGGTCAAGCTTCTATTGCATGGCCGGCTACTCACCGATCTCGGGATCAGCCTCGCCCGCGTGGCGGCGAGCTTCGGGCTCGCCATGGCGGTCGGTTCCGCGATCGGCATCGTGATGGGACGCAGCCGCCGCGTCGACCGCCTGTTCGACCTGTGGCTGATCCTCGGTCTCAACATACCGGCGCTGGTCATCATCCTGTTGTGCTACGTGTGGATCGGGCTCGGCGAGGCCGCTGCCGTGACCGCGGTCGCGCTCAACAAGGTTCCGACCTGCGCGGTGATCCTGCGCGAGGGCGCGCGCTCGATCGATCGCGAGCTGCTGCAGGTCGCCGACGTGCTGCACCTCTCCTGGTGGCGGCGCATGCGTAACGTATACCTGCCGCAGCTCTATCCGTATTTCATGTCGGCGACCCGGGCGGGATTGTCGCTGATCTGGAAGATCGTGCTGGTGGTGGAGCTGATCGGGCGAAGCAACGGCGTCGGCTTCCAGCTCGGCGTCTATTTCCAGTTCTTCGACATCGCCAACATCCTCGCCTATACGGCCAGCTTCGTGGCCGTGGTCATGGTGGTCGAAGCGTTCGCTATCCGTCCGCTCGAGCAATCGCTGACCCGGTGGCGCGCATGAACGCGCTCGAAGTGTCGATCGCCCGCAAGGCGTATCCGCGCGAGCGTGGCGAGCTCGTCGCCGTCGAGGGGCTCGACTTCACCGTGCCGGCAGGACAATTCGCCTGCATCCTCGGCCCGTCCGGTTGCGGCAAGACGACCCTGCTGTCGATCGTCGCCGGGCTCGATCGCGATTACGAAGGCGTCGTCGCCCGCAGCGGCCGCAATCTCGGCATGGTATTCCAGACGCCGCGGCTGATGCCTTGGCTCACGGCGCGCCAGAACGTGCGGCTCGCGCTCGATCCGCCGCCGCGCGCACCCGGCCGTGCCGAGGCCATGCTGGCCGAGATGCAGCTCGAGCCGTTCCTCGACGCATTCCCGCGGCAATTGTCCGGCGGCCAGCAGCGGCGCGTTGCTCTGGCGCGCGCCTTCGTCAATGATCCCGACCTGCTGCTGCTCGACGAGCCGTTCCTCTCGCTCGATGCGCCGACCGCCCAACACCTGCGCGAGCTTCTGCTCTCCCTGTGGGCGCGTCGGCGCCCGACGATCCTGTTCGTCACCCACGATTTGCGCGAGGCGCTGAGCCTCGGCGACCGCGTGCTGTTCCTCACCGCCGGGCCGGCGCGGCTCGCGCTCGACCTTCCGCTCGACCTGCCGCGGCCGCGGCATCCGGACGCCGCCGTGATCGAGGCCATGCGGGTGCGGTTGCTGGAGAGCCATCCCGACCTCTTGCGCGGGTTGACCTCCGGCGTCGCCGAAAGCGCTGCCTGAGCGGAGCGCGCCCGGGGCTGCTCGCGCGGGCGGGAACATGCTAGAGAGGAACGGCCCCGTTGAACCCCGAAGAAGGCTGCTTTCATGGCCGAAGCGTTCATCTGCGATGCCGCCAGGACCCCGATCGGACGCTATGCCGGCGCGCTCGCCAAGGTGCGGGCCGACGATCTCGCCGCGGTGCCGATCAAGGCGCTAATGGCGCGTAATCCCAAGGTCGATTGGACCGCGCTCGACGAGGTCTATCTCGGCTGCGCCAACCAAGCCGGCGAGGACAACCGTAACGTCGCCCGGATGGCGCTGCTCTTGGCTGGACTGCCGGACTCGGTCGGGGGCGTCACCTTGAACCGGCTTTGCGCGTCCGGCCTCGAGGCAGTCGCGAGCGCCGCGCGGGCGGTGCGCGCCGGCGACATCGACATGGCGATCGCAGGCGGGGTCGAGTCGATGACGCGCGCGCCGTTCGTCATGGGCAAGGCGCAGGAAGCATTCCAGCGATCCTCCGAGATCTACGACACCACGATCGGCTGGCGTTTCGTCAATCCGGTGCTCAAGGCGCAGTACGGCATCGATTCCATGCCCGAGACCGGTGAGAATGTGGCCGAGGAATTCCAGGTCACGCGCGCCGATCAGGATGCCTTGGCGTTGCGCTCGCAGCAGCGCGCCGGAAAAGCGATCGCATCGGGCTATTTTGCCGAGGAGATCGTCGCGGTCGCGGCGCCCGGCGGCAAGGGCGGGCCGATCATGGTCGACAAGGACGAGCATCCGCGGCCCGAGACCACGCTCGAAGGCCTGGCGAAGCTTAGGACGCCGTTTCGCAACCCGGGCACGGTCACGGCCGGCAACGCCTCGGGGGTCAACGACGGGGCTGCCGCGATGATCATCGCGTCCGAGGCCGCCGTGAGACGCCATGGGCTCAAACCGCGGGCGCGCGTGCTCGGGGCGGCTTCGGCCGGCGTGCCGCCGCGGATCATGGGCATCGGCCCGGTGCCGGCCACGCGCAAGCTGATGGAACGCCAAAAACTCAAGATCGGCGATTTCGCCGTGATCGAGCTCAACGAGGCCTTCGCCGCCCAGTCGCTCGCCGTGCTGCGACAACTCGGGTTGCCCGATGATGCCGGGCAGGTCAATCCCAACGGCGGCGCCATCGCGCTCGGGCATCCACTCGGCATGTCGGGCGCGCGGCTCGCGTTGACGGTGACCCACCAGCTGGAAAAATCGGGCGGCCGGCTCGGGCTCGCCACGCTCTGCGTGGGAGTAGGGCAGGGCGCATCGCTGGCGCTCGAACGAGTCGCATGAAGGGAGATCGTTCGATGACGTTTGTGTTTCCGCGGGAGAGCCTGCGCGCATTTCCGCCTTCGCTGCATCCCGACTACAAGAGTACGGTCAAGCGCGCGCCCAAGCGGCCGCTCATTGTGACGCCGCACACGCTTTCCGAGCTTACCGGCCCGGTCTACGGCCATGACAACATCCGGCGGGGCGATGAGGACTTGACGAAGCAGCATACCGGCGAGCCGCTCGGCGAGCGCATCGTCGTGCACGGCCGCGTGCTCGACGAAGACGGCCGGGGCGTGCCCGACACGCTGGTCGAAATCTGGCAGGCCAACGCCTGCGGCCGCTATATCCATAAGCGCGACCAGCATTCCGCGCCGCTCGATCCGAATTTCACCGGCGCCGGCCGGACCGCGACCGATGCCGAGGGCCGTTACAAATTCGTCACGGTGAAGCCCGGCGCCTATCCGTGGGGCAATCACCCCAATGCGTGGCGGCCCGCGCATATCCATTTTTCATTGTTCGGCCACTCGTTCCTGTCCCGGCTCGTCACCCAGATGTATTTCCCGGGCGACCCGCTGATGGCCTACGATCCGATCTTCAACTCGGTCGGGGACGAGAAAGCGCGCGCGCGGATGGTCTCGCGCTTCGATCTCGCCACCACCGAGCCGGATTGGGCGCTGGCGTACGAATTCGACATCGTGCTGCGCGGGCGCAACCAGACACCGGCCCAGTCCTGACATGTCCGGCATCACCCCTTCGCAAACGGTCGGGCCGTATTTCGCCATCGCGCTCACCCCCGGCGGCGATGAGTGGACGCCCACCGTCGGCAACAATCTGGTGACGCCGGACGCGTCCGGGGAACGCGTCCGCATCGAGGGCCGCGTGCTCGACGGCGACGGCGGCCCGGTCAACGATGCCATGATCGAGATCTGGCAGGCCGATGCCGCCGGCCGCTATGCGCATCCGGCCGACAAGCGGGCGAATCCCAATGCCGCCTTCAGGGGCTTCGGCCGCGCCGGAACCGACACGGGCGGGTCCTATAGCTTCGAGACCGTCAAGCCGGGCGCCGTTGCCGGACCGAACGGACCGCAGGCGCCTCACGTCGTCTTCGCCGTGTTCGCGCGCGGCATGCTGCGGCAATGCTACACGCGCCTGTATTTTTCCGATGAAAAGGCGAATAGCGCCGATCCGATCCTCGGCTTGGTGCCGCAGGAACGTCGCGCGACGCTCATCGCGCAGCGGCAGAATGCCGGCGGGCACGCCGTCTATCGTTTCGATATCCGCCTGCAGGGCGAGAGCGAGACCGTGTTCTTCGACGTATAAGGTTCACCGCGAACAACAAACCATTTCGGAGGAAATCTCATGTCGCGCAACGGGCTCGTCGCCGCATCGGCGGCCATCGTGCTTTTGCTGTCGGCCGTCGATCGCGCGCCCGCGCAAGACGCGGTCAAGATCGGCCTGATCCTGCCGATGACCGGCCAGCAGGCTTCCACCGGCCGGCAGATCGATGCTGCGGTCCGGCTCTATCAGCAGCAGAACGGCACCAGCGTCGCCGGCAAGAAGATCGAGGTCATCCTGAAAGATGACGGCGCGGTTCCCGACAATACCAAGCGCATCGCCCAGGAGCTGATCGTCAATGACAAGGTCGCCTTCATTGCCGGCTTCGGGGTCACGCCCGCCGCGCTCGCGGCCGCCCCGCTTGCGACTCAGGCAAAAGTTCCCGAAGTCATCATGGCGGCCGGCACTTCGATCATCACCGAGCGCTCGCCCTACATCGTGCGCACGAGCTTCACGCTGCCGCAGTCCTCGGTGATCATCGCCGATTGGGCGGTGAAGAACGGCATCAAGAAAGTGGTGTCGATCGTGTCCGACTACGCGCCCGGCATCGATTCGGAAAATTCGTTCAAGGAGCGTCTCGCCGTGGCCGGCGGTCAGCTCGTCGAGGCGATCCGCGTTCCGTTCCAGAATCCGGATTTTGCGCCGTTCCTGCAGCGCGCGCGCGACGCCCAGCCCGACGCGATCTTCGTGTTCGTGCCTTCCGGCCAGGGCGGCGCCTTCGTCAAACAGTTCGCCGAGCGCGGGCTCGACAAGGGCGGCATCAAGCTGATCGGTCCCGGCGATGTCACCGATGACGATCTGCTCAACGGCATGGGTGACGCGGTGATCGGCACCGTCACGGCGCATCTCTATTCCGCCGCGCATCCCTCGGACATGAACAAGGCGTTCGTGGAAGCCTTCAAGAAGGCCAATGCGGGAATGCGGCCGAACTTCATGGCGGTCGGTGGCTATGACGGCATGCATCTCATCTACGCGGCGCTGAAGAAAACCAACGGCGCAATCGAAGGCGACGCGCTCGTCGGCGCCATGAAAGGCATGGCGTGGGAGAGCCCGCGCGGGCCGATCTCCATCGATCCGCAGACGCGCGACATCGTGCAGAACATCTACATCCGCAAGGTCGAGAAGGTCGGCAACGAGCTTTACAACGTCGAATTCGCGACCTTCGAGGCCGTCAAGGATCCGGCCAAAGCCGCGAAGAAATAGTTTGCGCCAGGTCAAGCCGCTTGCGCGCTCCCCCTCTCCCCTTGCGGGAGAGGGTGGTTCCGAGCGCAGCTCGGAACCGGGTGAGGGGTCCGGACCCATCGATAAGAAACCCCTCACCCGGTTCGCATCTCGCTACGCTCGATGCTCGCCACCCTCTCCCACAAGGGGAGAGGGTACCCGAGATCGTTGCTCGGCCGTCGAACAGCCCTCAGGGGAGGGATGCGCATGTTGACCATCCTGTTCGACGGAATCGCCTACGGCATGCTGCTGTTCGTGCTCGCCTGCGGGCTCGCCGTCACGCTCGGCCTGATGAATTTCGTCAATCTCGCCCACGGCGCGTTCGCGATGGCGGGCGGCTATGTCACCGTGGTTCTGGTGAATCGCCTTGGCGTGCCGTTCTTCGCCGCCTTGCCGTTGGCGTTTCTGGTCAGCCTCGTGCTCGGGGCCGTGTTGGAGCGCACGCTCTATGTCCACGTGTATGCCAAAAGCCATCTCGATCAGGTGCTGTTCACGATCGGCCTGGTGTTCATGTCGGTTGCCGCCGTCGACTACGTGATGGGCTCGCAGCAGCAATTCGTGGGAATTCCCGCCGCCTTGCAGGGCCGCTACGACGTGCTCGGGGTCGGGGTGGGCAAATACCGACTGCTGATCATCGTGGTCTGCGGCACGTTGACGGCGGCGCTCCAGCTGATCCTGGTCGGCACCCGGTTCGGCACCCGGCTGCGCGCGGCGGTGGACGATCCGCGGGTGGCGCGCGGCCTCGGGATCAACGTCGACGCGGTGTTCGCGGTGACGTTCGCGGTCGGCTCGGGCCTGGCGGGGCTCGGCGGCGCGCTCGGCGCCGAGATTCTCGGGCTCGATCCGATCTTTCCACTCAAGTTCCTGATCTATTTCCTGATCGTCGTCACCGTCGGCGGCACTTCCAGCATCACCGGACCGTTCCTTGCCTCCTTGCTGCTCGGCATCGCCGACGTGGCCGGCAAGTATTATGTGCCGAAGCTCGGCGCCTTCGTGATCTACACCATCATGATCGCGGTGCTGATCTGGCGGCCGCAGGGCCTGTTCGGCCGCGTGACCGTAAGATGATACGCGGAGCGACTGTATCGCGGCAGCTGGGGTCCCCTCCCCCCGCGAGCGAAGCGAGTGGTGGGGAGGGGTTAGGGGTGGGGGGCGCTTTGGAATCAGATCTCATCGCCCCCCCGCCCGGCTCGGTGCTTCGCACCTCGCCACCCTCCCCACCGCTTCGCGGGGGGAGGGAAAAGGCGCGCCGGCCATGACGCTCGCCTCGCAAGTCGCCCGGCAGCTTGCGGCGCGCGCGCGCTGGCGCCTGCTCGAAATCGTGTTCTGGCTCGCCGCGCTGGCGAGCGTCTTTCTGTTGCCGAGCCGGCATCTGATCCTCACCGAAATCGCCATCCTGGGATTGTTCGCGCTCTCGCTCGATCTCATTCTGGGATACGCCGGGATCTTGTCGCTCGGCCATGCGGCGTTCTTCGGCCTGGGAGCCTACGCGGCCGGGTTGCTGTCCACCTATGCACTCGTCACCGAACCCGTGCTGGCGCTGCTCGCCGCCGGGCTCGCCGCCGCGGCGCTCGGATTCGTGACGAGCTTTCTGCTGCTGCGCGGTTCCGACCTGACCCGGCTGATGGTGACGCTCGGCGTCGCTTTGATTCTGCGGGAGATCGCCAACCGGTTCGACTGGCTGACCGGCGGCGCCGACGGCTTGCAGGGCATCGTGATCGGGCCCGTGCTGGGCATCTTCCCGTTGGATATCACCGGGCATGTCGCCTATGTCTACAGCCTGGCAGTGCTGTTTCTGGCGTTTCTTGCGGCGCGGCGTCTCATGAATTCGCCCTTCGGGCTGTCGCTGCGTGCGATCAAAGGCAATCCTCTGCGCGCTTCCGCCGTCGGCATCGGCGTCGATGCGCGGCTCGTCGCGATTTACACCATCGCCGCCGGATACGCGGGCATCGCCGGCGCGCTGCTCACGCAGACTACGGAGTTCGCCTCGCTCGACGTGCTCTCGTTCGAACGATCGGCCGACGTGCTGCTCGTGCTGATCCTGGGCGGGACCGGCTATCTCTATGGCGGGCTGATCGGGGCCGCGGTCTTCAAGCTGATGCAGGACGCGCTGATCGATTTCACGGCGCAATATTGGCAATTCTGGATCGGATTGGTGCTGGTGCTGATCGTGCTCGGGGGAGAACGGGCAAAGCGGCTGTCGGCCGCAGCCGCCGGGCGGATCGCCCGCCGCCCCTGGCGCCGCGCGAAGGTCGATGCGGAGACACCATGAACATCGTCCTCCAGACATTGGGGCTGCAAATGCGTTTCGGCGGCATCACCGCAGCCCGGGATGTTTCGCTCGAGCTCGTGCAAGGCGCGCGCCACGCGTTGATCGGCCCGAATGGCGCCGGCAAGACCACGGTGGTCAATCTGATCAGCGGCGTCCTGGCGCCGACCGCGGGGCGCATCCGGCTCGATGGCCGCGACATCACCGATCTCAAGGCGTATGAACGAGCGCGGCTCGGCATTGCCCGCACCTTCCAGATCAACCAGCTCTTCGCCGAGCTCACGCCGTTGGAGTCGCTCGGCCTCGTGGTGTCGGAGCGCGCCGGCGTCGGCAGCAATTGGTGGCGCGTGGCGGGAAGAAAGCGGGCGATCGTCGAGGAGGTCGCCGCATTGGCGGATCGCTTCCAGCTCGCCGACGTCATGGACCAGCGCACCGCGACGCTGCCGTACGGCAAACAGCGGCTGCTGGAGATCGCGCTCGCGATCGGGTGCCGGCCGAGGCTGCTGCTGCTCGATGAGCCGGCCGCCGGCGTCACCGAGAACGATCGCCGCGAGCTTTTGACCACGATCGCCGCGCTTCCCGGCGATGTGACCGTGCTGCTGATCGAGCACGACATGGACCTCGTGTTCGGTTTTGCCCATCGCATCTCGGTGCTGGTCAATGGCGCGGTGCTGGCCGAGGGAACGCCGGGCGAGGTCGCAAGCGATCCGCGCGTGAAAACCGCCTATCTGGGCGAGGCCGCGCATGCCTGACGTGCTGGAGATCGAGGGACTTTCCGCCGGCTACGGCGAGGCGGTCGTGCTCTCGGGCGTATCGCTCACGATCGCCGAAGGCAGTGCGATGGCGCTGCTCGGCCGCAACGGCATGGGCAAGACGACCCTGGTCAATTCGGTGATCGGCGTGACGCGCCGCTTCGGCGGCACGATCCGGCTCGATGGCCGGGATATCACGCCGCTGCGGCCGGACCGGCGGGCGCACGCCGGCATCGGCTGGGTCCCGCAGGAGCGCAACATCTTCCGCTCGCTGACCGTGGAAGAAAATTTGACCGCGGTGGCGCGTCCCGGTGACTGGACCCTGCGACGGATCTATGAGTTGTTCCCGCGGCTGTCCGAGCGGCGCCGCAATCTGGGCGACCAGCTTTCGGGCGGCGAGCAGCAGATGCTTGCGGTCGGCCGCGCGCTCGTGCTCAACCCGAAAATCCTGCTGCTCGATGAGCCGCTCGAAGGTCTGGCACCGATCCTGGTCGAGGAGCTGCTCGGCGCCTTGCGCCGCATCTTCCGGGAAGGCGTATCGGCCATCATCGTCGAGCAGAATGCGCGAAAGATTTTGAATGCGACCGATCGCGCGGCGATCATGGAGCGAGGCGCGATCATCCACGAAGGACCGAGCCCGGCACTGGCTGCGGACCGCCAATTGCTGGAGACCTATCTGGGCGTGGCCGGCAA
This sequence comes from Xanthobacteraceae bacterium, assembly GCA_036395835.1. GTDB lineage: Bacteria > Pseudomonadota > Alphaproteobacteria > Rhizobiales > Xanthobacteraceae > AP-16. Next base: position 1,165 of record DASWCW010000188.1, on the reverse strand, counting down.
ATCGCAGGCGCGCCGCACGCCGCTGCAGTGACCGCGAGTCCAGAGGAACAAGCCATGCGCAGAACCAGGCCGCCCTATCGCGCCGATCACGTCGGCAGCCTGCTGCGTTCCGCGCCGCTCAAACAGGCCCGCGCCAAACGCGAGCGCGGCGAGATTCCCGCCGGCGCGCTGCGCGAGATCGAGGATCGCGAAATCGAGAACATCGTCCGCAGGCAGGAGCAGATCGGGTTGAAGCTCGCGACCGACGGCGAATACCGCCGGTCGTGGTGGCATTTCGATTTCCTGGAAAAGCTAGACGGCGTCGAGGGCTTCGTGCCCGAGCACGGCATTCAGTTTCACGGGGTCGAGACCAAGCCCAAGGCCGTGCGCGTCGTCGGCAAGATCGGATTTTCCGATCATCCCATGCTCGAGCACTTCCGGTTCCTGAAAGCGCGTACGCACGTCCAACCGAAGATGACGATTCCGAGCCCGAGCGTGCTGCACTTCCGCAGCGGCCGGAACGGCATCAGCAAGAAGATCTACCCCGATATCGAGCAATTCTTCGACGATCTCGCCGAGACCTATCGCAAGGCGGTGCGCGCGTTCGCGGACGCCGGCTGCCGCTATCTTCAGCTCGACGATACCGTGTGGGCCTATCTGTGCTCCGCCCAGCAGCGCGAGGAGGCGCGTCAGCGCGGCGACGATCCGCGAAGTCTGCCGGCGAGCTATGCCCGTGTCATCAATCAGGCGATCGCCGGCAGGCCGAGCGACATGGTGATCACCACCCATTCGTGCCGGGGCAATTTCCGCTCGACCTGGATCGCGGAGGGCGGGTACGAGCCGGTCGCCGAAATGCTGCTGGGACAGGTGAATTACGACGGCTATTTTCTCGAATACGACACCGAGCGGGCCGGCGGCTTCGAGCCGCTGCGCTTCCTGCCGAAGGGCAACAAGATCGCGGTGCTCGGCCTCGTGACCTCGAAGACCGGCACGCTCGAGCAGAAGGACGACGTCAAGCGGCGAATCGAGGAAGCGACCAAATACGTCGACCTCGACCAGCTCTGCCTGTCGCCGCAATGCGGCTTTGCCTCGACCGAGGAGGGCAATATTTTGGCGGAGGACGAGCAATGGGCAAAGCTCGGCATGATCGTCGAGCTCGCCGAGGAAGTGTGGGGATGAGGAATCC
>DASWCW010000187.1:0-2507 GCA_036395835.1 Xanthobacteraceae bacterium | reverse complement strand
CGGCCGCGCAGCTGGTGCAGCTGCGCGAGCCCGAAGCGCTCGGCGTGCTCGATCACCATCACGGTCGCTTCCGGCACGTCGACGCCGACTTCGATCACGGTGGTCGCGACCAGAAGCCGCGTCTCGCCGGCGGCGAACCGTGCCATGGCGGCGTCCTTCTCGGCGCCCTTGAGCCTTCCGTGCACCAGATCGGCAACGTCTCCGAAGCGCTGCTTGAGCTCGCGGAAGCGCTGGTCGGCGGCGGCGAGGTCGACCGCCTCGGATTCCTCGACCAGCGGGCACACCCAATAGACGCGCTCGCCGCGCTCGAGCGCGCGGCCCACCGCGGTGATGACCTCGCTGAGCCGGCCGAGGGCGATCGTGCGCGTATCGATCGGCTGGCGCCCGGCCGGCTTCTCGCGCAACTGCGACACGTCCATGTCGCCGAAATAGGTCAGCACCAGCGTGCGCGGGATCGGCGTCGCGGTGAGCACCAGCACGTCGACCGCCTCGCCCTTGCGGGCCAGCGCCAGGCGCTGATGGACGCCGAACCGGTGCTGCTCGTCGACGATCGCGAGCGCAAGATCGCGGAACGCAACCTCCTCCTGGAACAGGGCGTGCGTGCCGACCAGGAAGTCGAGCTCTCCCGAAACGAGGCTCTCGAGCACCTGGACGCGCTCGCGCCCGCGCTCGCGTCCGGTCAGGATCGCGACGTGGATGCCGGCGGCTTCCGCGAGCGGCGCGATCGTGTGGAGATGCTGCCGGGCCAAAATCTCGGTCGGCGCCATCAGCGCCGCCTGGCCGCCGGCTTCGATCACGTGCGCGGCCGCAATCAGCGCGACCACGGTCTTGCCGGAGCTCACGTCGCCCTGCAGCAGGCGGAGCATGCGCTGCGGTTTTTCGAGATCCGCGGCGATTTCCTCGCCGGCGCGCCGCTGCGACGGGGTCAGCGCATAGGGCAGCGCCTTTGCGATCTTTGCCCGCAGCCGGCCGGCGCTTGCGTGCGCGCGTCCGGGCTGCCGGCGCATGTGCGCGCGCGTAAGCGCGAGCGCGAGCTGGCCGGCGAGGAGCTCATCGAACGCGAGCCGCGACCAGTGCGCGGTTTCGGGGAGCACCTCGTCGGGCTCGCCCGGTCGATGCAGCCGGCGCAGCGCATCCGCGAACGATGGCCATTGCCGTTGCGCGAGCCAGGCCTCGTCCTGCCATTCCGGCATCACCGGCAGCTTCGCCAGCGCCGCTTCGATTGCGCGGTACACCGGCCCGTGCGCCAGACCTTCGGTGAGCGGATAGACCGGCTCAATGCGCGGCAGGTTGGCAAGGCCTTTCTCGTCGACCACGCGGTCGGGATGCACCATCTGCAGCATGCCGTCGTAGAGGCCGGTGGTGCCCGAGACGTAGCGCAGCTCTCCGATCGGCAAGAGCCGCTGCAGATACGACCTCTGCATGTTGAAATACGCGATGACGAGGTCGGCGGTATCGTCGCTCGCGTAGATCAGATAGGGCGAGCGGAAGCGATGCGGCGGCGGTGGCCGGTGCCGCTCGACCCGCACCGCGACGGTGACGAGCGTGCCGGGAACCACATCCTTCAGCTTGGGGCTGGCGCGCCGATCGATCGCGCCGGTCGGCAGATGAAATGCGAGATCGATGATGCGCGGGCCGTCGCGACCGAGCAGCTTGGCGTAAAGCTTCTCCAACCGCGGCCCGACGCCGGCAAGCGTGGCCACGGACGCGAACAACGGATTGAGAACGCTCGGGCGCATGCGTTTTGACCGGCGAGTCGGATCCGGATCGTCGCCCGCCGCGAAACGCCAGGCAATCCATCCGGCCAGGGCCCCTTGCATCGAGGTCCAGGATCGCGAGAAGGAAACCAGGGATCGGCGAGAGGGTCCCGCAATGAGCCTCACCTTGGGCAAGGCCGTTTTCGTTCTGCTGCCGGTCGGGTGGTACATCATCCGCTGGGAGCATGCCCGACGCTCGCGGCGCACGCCGGTCCTCCGAACCGCGCGGGGTCTCCGCGAGATACTGCTGCTTGCGATAGCGTTCACCGGGCTCATCCTGCTGCCTTCGATCTACGTCGTTACGGACTTTCCGCGTTTCGCCGGCTATCCGGCGCGATCGCTCCAGGCATGGCTTGGCGTTCTTGTCGCGATTGCGGCCCTGCTCATGTTCCACCGCACCCACGAGGCCCTCGGCCGCAATTGGTCGGTCACGCTCGAGGTGCGCGAGAACCACCGGCTCGTCACCGAGGGCATCTATCGCTACCTGCGGCACCCGATGTACACCGCCTTCTGGCTCTGGGCGCTCGCGCAAGCGCTTCTGCTGCCCAATTGTATCGCGGGGCCGGCGGGCCTGCTCGGCTTCGGCACGCTCTACTTTTTTCGCGTGAACCGGGAGGAGCAGCTCATGCTCGACACCTTCGGCGAGGAATATCGAGCCTACATGGCCCGAACCCGGCGCATCATCCCGTGGATCCACTAGAGCGGGAGCGCTGAATGCGGGGACGATCCATTCCGCTTTCGCTGCCCAGG
>DASWCW010000186.1:0-26324 GCA_036395835.1 Xanthobacteraceae bacterium | reverse complement strand
GAGAGGGATTCGAACCCTCGATACGGTTTCCCGTATACACGCTTTCCAAGCGTGCGCCTTCAGCCGCTCGGCCACCCCTCCGGATCGACGCGGACCGGCACTATAGCGGCGCGCGCGGGCCGGACAACGTGCTTCCGGCCGGCCGCGATCCGCTTGGTGATGTAGGGGGTCGGGCGTCCGGAAGGAAGGAGGCGGCGGAGAAGGAGCGCGGCACGGGACGCGGCCATCGCCGTTTCTCTCGCGCTCGTCCGGATCCCTGTTGAACCGCGGCACGGGCCGGAGTAATCGACCCGCTGCAGGCGGCGCGGACCGGGCCTTGGCCGTTGACGAGCCCGGGCCGAGCACAACGAGGCGCACCGACGCCAACGGGACCAAGGCATGATCCGATTCTTGTTGCGTTTTCTCGGCCTGTGGATCCTCGCGGCGGCTTTCGTGTGGCTGGTCATCGACGGCACCAAGTCGATCGCCGGCAATGCCATCTCGGTCACCCAGCTGGGCAAGACCTGGTACGACCTGAACCCCAGTTCGCTGCAGCTGCTCCAGCCCGCGATCGAGCGCCATGTCGCCGTATGGCTGTGGAACCCGGTGATCCAGACGGTGCTGGAACAGCCGACCTGGCTGGTGCTCGGCGTGCTCGGATCGATCCTGATCCTGCTCGGGCGCAAGAAGAGGCCGCTCATCGGCTACGGGCGCGATTGAGCCACCGGCCCGTTCCGGCCGCAACCCACGGCGCTCGCCGCTTCGTGACCGGACTCAGCGGCCATTTTGATGCCGCAGGGCGCCCGACCCGGCACTATATTGGGGACGAGACTGGGTGTGCCTGGCGGCGCGGCCGCAAGAGGAGACCGTCATGTTCGGGTTCAAGAAGAAGCTGGAAATGCCGAGTGCGGAGAAGGCGCTTCCCGGCCGCTCGGCCCCCATTCCCACCGCAGATCGCCATTTCATCCTCGGCCGGCCGCTCAAGGGTCCCTACCCGCAAAACTCCGCCAATGCCCTGTTCGGCATGGGCTGCTTTTGGGGCGCGGAGCGCAAATTCTGGGAGCTCGGCGAGGGCATTTTCGTCACGGCGGTCGGCTATGCGGGCGGGCTCACACCCAATCCGACCTATGAAGAAGTTTGCAGCGGGCGGACCGGTCACAACGAGGTCGTGCTCATCGTCTTCGACCCGAGCCGGATCTCGTACGAGCGCTTGCTCAAGGCATTTTGGGAGAACCACGATCCGACCCAGGGCATGCGCCAGGGCAACGACGTGGGCACGCAATATCGCTCGGGCATCTACACCTTCGATCCGGCACAGCGTGCGGCCGCGCAGGCTTCGAAGGCCGCCTATGCCAAGGCGATCGAGGCGAAAGGCTACGGAGGTGTCACGACCGAGATCCGCGACGCGCCGCCGTTCTATTTCGCCGAGGATTATCATCAGCAATATCTCGCCAAGAACCCGACGGGCTATTGCGGGCTCGGCGGCACCGGGGTGAGCTGCCCGGTGGGCATTGCGGTGCCCGCGGGATAGACCGCGCACGATAGCGGACGGAAAGTCCCTAGCTGTTCCGGCCGCTGTCGTTCCTATGGGCGGTGTCGTCCGTGCTCCGGTTCCTTGCTAAGCTAAGTTCCACAAACAGAACGGGACCGGAGGAACCGCCATGACCGCGTCCGCCGCCGCATCGGAGGTGAACGTTCCGGCGCTGATCGACGAGCAGAAGATCAGCGCATTGCAGATTCGCGTGGCCCTGCTGTGCGCCGCGGTCGTGTTCATGGACGGCTTCGATGCGCAGGCCATCGGTTACGTGGCGCCCACCCTGAGCAAGGCCTGGAATCTTGCGCCGGGAGAGCTCGGATGGACCTTCAGCGCCGGGCTCGTCGGGTTGATGCTCGGCGCGCTGGCGTTCAGCCCGCTCGCCGACCGCATCGGGCGCAAGCCCATCATCGTCTTCTGCACACTCTGGTTCGGCATCACGTCGCTGCTCACCGTCACCGCGGAATCCACCACGAGCCTCCTGGTCTGGCGCTTCATCACTGGCCTCGGTCTCGGCGGCGCCATGCCCAACCCGATCGCGCTGACCTGCGAGTACGCGCCGCAGCGCAGCCGCGCCACCATGATCATGGTGATGTTCATCGGGTTCTCGCTCGGCTCCGCGGTCGGCGGGGCGATTGCGGCGCAGCTCGTGCCCTCCTACGGCTGGCAAAGCGTGTTCTGGATCGGCGGCATCTTTCCGATCCTGCTCGCGCCGATCCTGATTTTCTGGCTCCCGGAGTCGATCCGGCTGCTCTCGCTTAGAGGTACCCAGGACAACTACGTGGCCGGGCTGCTCCGCGCCATCAACCCGGCATTGCGATTCGCGCCCGGTACCCGGTTCGTCGCGCCGGAAGAGCACCCGGAGGGATTCCCGGTGCAGCATTTGTTCACCGAAGGGCGTGCGCTGGCCACCGTCCTGATCTGGGTAATGTTCTTCACCAATCTGCTCGTCATCTATTTCTGCGCAACCTGGCTGCCCACCGTCATCAACAACACCGGCGTTTCGGTGCGGCTCGCGGTGATCGCGACCGCATTGTTCCAGGTGGGCGGCATCGTCGGCACGCTGGTGCTCGCGTTCCTGATCGAGCGCTTCGGTCCCTATCGGGTGCTGGCGGGCGCGTATTTCGCCGCCGCCATCCTGATCGCGGCGATCGGACAGGCGGGCTCGGCGATCGAGCTCATCATCCCGGCGGTGTTCGGCGCCGGTTTCTGCGTGGTCGGAGCCCAGATCGGCGCCAATGCGCTCACCGCGACGTTCTATCCGACCTTCATCCGCTCGACCGGGGTCGGCTGGGCGCTCGGCATCGGCCGCATCGGCTCCATCATCGGGCCCCTGCTGGGCGGCATGATGCTGTCCCTGCAATGGCATATCCCGACGATCTTCTTCGCCGGAGCGATTCCGGTGCTGATCGCCTGCGCTGCCGTATTCGCGATGGGCCGACTGCCGAAAACCGCGAAGGACCAGGGCGCGTCCGCCGTGCCCGCGACGTGATTCCGATGCGCGCTGTTCGGCGCCGGCGGCAGCATCATCGCTTTGTCCCGGCATGAAGCTGCCGGCGCGGCCGTGGTCCGAGCGTCCACGCCCGCTCATGGCTGGCCTGCGGCAATCCGTGTTGAAATTGCCGCACCGCGAGCCGATCTCTAGCGCTTCCGGCGATGCGCCGATCCGCACGGTCCTGCCAATGTCCGTTTCGAGATGAATTCCCGCCCCGTGGTCGCCCCGCCAATGCCGCTCGATCACGCCGCGGTGCGCACGATCGTGCTCGGCATCCTGCTGGCGATGCTGCTGGGCGCGCTCGATCAGACCATCGTGGCCACCGCGCTGCCGACCATCGGCCGCGATCTCGGCAATGTCGAGGACCTCTCCTGGGTCGTCACCGCCTATCTGCTGACCGCCACGGCCGTGACGCCGCTCTACGGCAAGCTCAGCGATATTCACGGCCGACGCGCGATGCTGCTGGTCGCCATTGGTGTGTTCGCGCTGGGCTCGATCGCCAGCGCGCTGGCGCCGAGCATGGCGGTCCTGATCGTTGCGCGCGGGCTTCAGGGGCTCGGCGGCGGGGGCTTGTTGTCGCTCGCCCAGACCATCATCGCCGACGTCGTTCCTCCGCTCGAGCGCGGCCGCTACCAGGGCTATATCGGCGTGGTGTTCGCCTCCTCGAGCATCGGCGGCCCGGTGCTCGGCGGCTTCTTTGCCGAGCACCTGCACTGGTCGCTGATCTTCTGGATCAATCTGCCGCTCGGACTGTTGGCGTTCCTCATGACCAACAGCGTCCTCAAGCGCCTGCCGCGCTACGAGCGCCGCCACCGGGTCGATCTTGCCGGTGCGGTGCTGATGGTCGCAGCCACCGTCGCCCTGCTGCTGGCGCTCACCTGGGGCGGCACGCGCTATCCGTGGTCCTCGCCGCGCATTGTCGGCCTGCTCGCAGCGTCGACTGCGTTCTGGCTGATGTTCGTCGTTCGATTGATGACCGCGCGCGAGCCGTTCCTGCCGCTGCCGCTGCTGTTGAATCCGGTGGTCGGCATCGGCACGGCTTCGGTGACATTCGTGTTCGGCACGATGATCGGCTTGACCATCTTCGTGCCGCTGTATTTCGAAGTGGTGCTCGGACTCAGTGCCAGCGAATCCGGGCTGGCGCTGATCCCGCAGCTCGCCGGAACCGTGGTGGGCTCGACCGCCGCCGGCCGCACCATGGTGCAGATGCGCCACTACAAGCGAATGCCCATGGTCGGCCTCGGGCTGGCGATCGCCGCGCTGGCGGCAATGGCGATGGCGCCGACCGCGCTGCCGCTCGCGGCGATCTGCGCGTTGCTCGGGATCGTCGGCATCGGCATGGGCACGCTGTTTCCGGTGACCACGGTCTCGGTCCAGAATGCGGTGCTGCCCTATCAGCTCGGCACCGCCACCGGCGCCATGAACTTCTTCCGTTCCTTGGGCGGAGCGCTGATGGTCTCGGTATTCGGAGCCATCGTGCTGGGCGGAAGCGGGTCCCAGAGCAGACCGAGAGTGACGCTGGAGACGCTGGCTGCGGAATTGGGCAATGCCGGAGCGAGCCTCGGCGAAGTGTTCCGCTGGGTCTTCGCAGCGGCCGCGTGTTGCCTTGCGGTCGGGCTCGTTTGCCTGCTGCTCATGGAGGAGCGGCCGTTGCGCGGCCGACAGCAAACCGCGAGCACTCCCGTCGCCGCGGAGTAGCTTCGGGCCGGCTCGACTCGGGCGCAGCACCCTTACGAGCCGTTCATCTCGCGCAATTCGCTGACGAACAGCTCCGGAATCAGCAACGTGCTCGGCGTGCGCAGCCCGAGCCCCTGGGCCAGCTCCGCCGCGAAATCATTGCAATTGTTCAGAAGCGCATTCCACAGCTGCGTGTTGGCGCGCAGCCGGCCGATGGCGGCGGTGGTTTTCGCGAACTCCTCGGCCGTCAGGATGCGCAGATAGCTCTCGGTAACGGGATCGGTCAGATCATCGTCGACTGCATCGACCCTCGCGGGCACCGGCAAGACGTGCCCCAGCATGAATCCGACGGGACCGCCCTCGGGATAAAGCCCGGCGTAATGCACCTCGGCGCGCTTGCCGCGGCTGTCGAGCTGCCCGTAGACCACATAGGTGTGGCCGTAAAAACCGGTCCGGGACCGGAATTCGACGAAATACCGCACCCCGTTGAGCGGCGTGGCTTGAGCTCCCGGCGCTGCACGGAACGCGCGCGGGCCTGTAGTTTCCACCGGACCGGACTGTAGCGACAACCGTGGCTTCGCCTCGGAACGCTCGCTTGCGCCGAGCGACGGCGACACCATCAGGAGCCCAAAAGCGATCGCTCCGAATGCGAGCGATCCGAGTTTTTTGCCCAAGATCCCGTCCCCGTCCGCGCGCCGACGATGCCGGCGGGCGGCACGATATCTCGCAATGGCTAACAATGGCTAACCGCCGAATCCGGCATTTCTTGTGTCATGCGCGTGCCTCCGCGGCAAGCTCGGCACGGCGCGCCGATTGTAAGGCCCGGATGGAAATGCTACGGCCTGCGCGCAGCCGTCAGGATAGCCTCGGCGGGGACCTCGACCGAGGCTCGACCGATCTGGCTCGGACCCCGGAGGCGCCGATGTCGCAAAAAACCCGGCTCAAGGTGCGGGTCGATCGCGCGCGTTGTCAGGGACATGCCCGCTGCAACGCACTCGCGCCGGAGCTGTTCGACCTCGACGAGCTCGGCAACGCGCGCGAGATCGGCGACGGCAGCGTGCCGGCCGGGCTCGAGGACAAGGCGTGGCTCGCGCGCGCGAATTGCCCGGAGCTCGCCATCGAGGTGATCGAGGAGGAGGGCTGATGAGCGCGCGGCCGCCGGTGACCGATTGGGAACGCGATTTCGATCACCTCGATCCGCGTTGGATCGAGAACCCCTATCCGATCTGGGACGAGCTGCGCCGGCGCTGTCCGATCGCGCATACCGACCGCTTTCTCGGCGTGTATTTTCCCAGCCGCTACGAAGACGTTCGCGCCGTCGCCTACGACACCGCGCATTTCTCCTCGCGCCGCATCGTCGTACGCGAGACCCCGCCGCCGAGACAGCCGGCGCCGCCGATCACCTCCGATCCGCCGCACCACCGGCCGGCCAAGACCGTGCTGCTCCCGGCGTTCACTCCGGAGGCGATCGGCCGTCGCGAGCCGAGGACGCGCGACATCTGCCGCGAACTCCTGGATCGTGTCGCCGGAAAACCGGGCTGCGACGCGGCGGTCGATTACGCGCAGGAGATTCCGGTGCGCGTCATTGCCCATATGCTCGGCGTCCCCGAGCAGGACGGGGACCTGTTCCGCAAATGGATTCACGAGATTCTGGAGCTCGGCATCACCGATAATCAGGCCCTCGCCCGCGCCAGCGCGGAAATGACCGCGTATTTTGCCGAGCGCATGACCGATCGCCGCATTTCCCCGCGCGATGATCTCATCAGTTATTTCGTTCATGCCAGGATCGACGGCGAGCTGATGAGCGAGCAGCACATCAACGGCACGCTGCGTCTGCTGCTGATTGCCGGCATCGACACCACCTGGAGCGCGATCGGCTCCTGCCTGTGGCACTTGGCCGGCCATGCAGCGGATCGCGAGCGGCTCGTGGCCGAGCCCGCGCTGATGCCGTTCGCGGTCGAGGAATTCCTGCGCGCTTACGCGCCGGTGACGATGGCACGCGAGATCCTCGCCGAGACCCGCATCAACGGCTGCCGCTTCGAGGCCGGGCAAATGGTGCTGCTGTCCTTCCCGGCCGCCAATCGCGATCCCGCGGTGTTTCCCGATGCCGATCGCGTGATCATCGACCGCAAGGAGAATCGTCACGCGGCGTTCGGGCTCGGCATTCATCGCTGCGTCGGATCGAATCTCGCCCGCATCGAGATCCGGGTTGCGCTCCAGGAATGGCTCGCGCGCTTTCCGAGTTTCCGGCCGGATCCCAACGGGGTGGTCAAATGGTCCGAGGGGACGGTACGAGGGCCGCGCCGTCTTCCGGTGCTGTTCGGGTGAAGAAGCCGCGCCGTTCGCCGGCCGCCCTGCCCGCGCCATGGTGCATGGGACGCCCCCGAGCTACATAGGCGCCGATGCACGATATCGGCCAGGCCTTCCTCACCGCCGTTGCACTGATCCGCAGCTTCGACCCCGAGCTGATCGGGATCGTGAGCCTGTCGCTGCGCGTCAGCCTGTCCGCGGCCGTGATCGCCATGGTCCTCGGCGCGCCGCTGGGCGGCGCGCTGGCGGTGACCCGGTTCCGCGGCCAGCAAGCCGTGATCGTGCTCGCCAATGCGCTGCTCGGGCTTCCGCCGGTGGTGGTCGGACTGGTGATCTATCTCATCCTATCGCGCTCGGGACCGCTGGGCGTCCTCGGCCTGCTGTTCACGCCGACCGCCATGGTCATCGCCCAAATGCTCCTCGCAACGCCGATCGTGGTGGCGCTGGTCCATCGGACCATGGCGGTGCTGTGGTCGGAATACGGCGACGTGATGCGGGTCGACGGCGCCTCGAAGGGCCGCAGCATCCGCGAGCTGTTCATGATCGGTCGCGGCGCATTGCTGACCGCGTTCCTGGCGGCGTTCGGCCGGGCGATTGCCGAGGTCGGCGCGATCATCATCGTGGGCGGCAACATTCGGGGTTTTACCCGCACCATGACCACCGCGATCGCGCTCGAGACCAGCAAGGGCGACCTCGCGCTTGCGCTCGGCCTCGGCATCATCCTGATCCTGCTCAGCGTGATGGTGAGCGCCGCGGCCTTCCTGCTCAGCAGCTGGGCGGCAAGACATTGAAGTCCTGCCACCATAGGCGTGTTGCGTTCCAAGCCCCGAGTGTGATGGACTCCCGCCGTTCTCCTCTGCATAGCGACCGAACCGAAGGAGGTGCAAATGCCGGACGCGAACTGGATGATCAAAGGCCGAGAGTTCGGCAATTGCAATTGCGCCTACGGCTGCCCCTGCCAGTTCAATGCCTTGCCGACCTATGGCGACTGCAAGGCGGTGGTCGGCATGCAGATCGACGAGGGATATCACGGCTCGACGCGGCTCGATGGGCTGCGGAACGTCCTCGTCCTGGCATGGCCGGGACCCATCCATGAGGGCAGGGGCCAAGCCAGCATCATCCTCGAAAAGCGCGCGACGACCGCCCAACGCGAGGCACTGCTGCGGATCCTGAGCGGGCAGGACACCATGCCGGGAGCCACGGTGTTTCAGGTGTTCTCCACCACGTTCGAGAAAGTCCACGATCCGATCTTCGCCGACATCGAGTTCGACGTCGACGTGAATGCCCGCAAGGCTCGCCTGAAGGTCGCGGACCTGGTGGAAGCGCGCGGCGAGCCGATCCGCAATCCGGTCACGGGAGACGAGCACCGCGCCCGCTTCGACATGCCGAACGGGTTCGAGTTCGCCGTTGCGGAGGTCGGCCGCGGCTGGGGCAACACCAAGGGGCCGATCCAGCTCGAGCTCGCGGATTCCCACGCGCATTTCGCCAATCTGTACATGTGCCAGACCGGCGTCATGCGCTGAAGCGAACGATACGCCGAAGCCAATGGCGGAAGGATCGCTGGAAACCGTGCTTCGCCGCGACCGGCTGGTGGTGGCGGGCGCGCTCGCATTGCTCGCGGCATTCGCCTGGGGGTACGTGCTCTGGCTTGCGTTCGGCATGGAGATGCCGGCGGCGGGCGGCCGGGCGATGAGCACGGGCGGCATGGGCGACATGCTCGCGCCGGCGCTCAAGCCGTGGGGCGCGGCCGAGTTCGTGTTCGTGCTGACCATGTGGGCGGTGATGATGGTGGGCATGATGACCCCGTCCGCGGCCCCGATGATCCTGATCTATGCCCGCGTCGCCAGGCAGGCGGCGCTGCAAGGACAACCGTTCGCGCCCACCGGCTGGTTCGCCGCCGGCTATCTGCTGTGCTGGATCGGCTTTGCGCTTGTTGCCACGGGCGCGCAATGGGCGCTCGAGCGCGCCGCCCTGCTCGCCCCCCCGATCACCGCCCACGCCAGCGACGCACTCGGCGGGCTCGTGCTGCTGGCGGCCGGCCTTTATCAGCTCACGCCGCTCAAGAACGCTTGTCTCGCGCAATGCCAGTCGCCGCTGTTCTTCATCCATCGCCATGGCGGCTTCCGCGCCGATGCGCCCGGGTCGTTCCGCCTCGGGCTTACGCATGGGACCTATTGCGTCGGATGCTGCTGGGCGCTGATGGCGCTGTTGTTCGTCGGCGGGGTCATGAACGTGCTGTGGATCCTCGGGCTCACGGCGCTGATGCTGCTGGAGAAACTGTCGCCGCCCGGACGGATCTTGCCGGTTGTGGTGGGATGCGTCTTGAGCGCGGCCGGCGTGTGGCTCGTCGCCACGTCGGGGCTCATTCGATCTTTTGGGTGAAAACGCAGGCGCGCGAAGCGGTCAGCGGCCGTAAAAGCCGGTCAGCGTCGCCTTGGTCAACGTATGGGAATTCAGATTGAAACCGACGAGTGCCGCGGACGCGCTCTCGTCGATCGGGAGCTTGTCGATATCCACGGCGAAAATCGTGAACACGTAACGATGCGGCCTGGCCCCCCGCGGCGGGCACGGCCCGCCGTAGCCTACGGTGCCGAAGTCGGTCCGGACCTGAATCGTGCCCGGCGGCGCCAAGCCCATTTTCGGATCGCCGGCGTTCCGCGGCAGGAACGTGCTCGTCGCCGGTATGTTGACGATCACCCAGTGCCACCAGCCGCTGCCGGTCGGAGCGTCCGGATCATAGAAGGTCACCGCGAAGCTTTTCGTTCCGCCCGGCGCACCGCTCCAGCGCAGCTCCGGCGAGATATTGGCGCCGTTGCACTCGAAGCCCCGGTAGACCTGCTCGTTTTGAATGGTCGCGCCCGGCGCAATCTCGGGACTCGTCAAGCTGAACCCTGCGACAGCGGCGGGCGCCGCACGGGCACCGGTCTTGAGCCCGGGCACCGCGAGACCGTGCGGATAATACGCCAGGAACACGTAGGCCGCCGCGAACAGCAGTCCCGAGAGAATGGCGGCCCAGAGCCGGTGCTTGAAGATCAGGATGTTGCCGAGCAGCGCCGCCAGGAATGCGATCGCCGAGAGCAGGCCCACATTGGCCCAATCCACCGTCGTCCAATCGACCGGAATGTTCGGCATGCTGTGCCTCCCCAAATGCCCCCGGCGAAACACACCGGTCGTTTCACTCTAGCGAAAAACCGGCAATGGGGCGACAGGCACGTTCAAAAAATCCGATATGGCATTCCCGCGCCAGGCTGCGGGCGCAGGTCTCAGGCGAATTCGACGCCGAGCTCATTGCCCAGGCGCCAGACCACCCGGCACTCGCGGCGCACGGTCCGGGAGCCGGTGAGCAGCAGAACGAATTGATCCGGAACTACGATGCCCTCGGCGTAGAGCCTCGCGCCTCCCTCCGAGATGTCGGTGACGAGGCAGTCGCGCGGCAGCGAGCCCGCCGATTGGATCTTGGCCACGCGATCGATGCTGTGGCGCTCGTGCCGGCGTCTTTCCTTCAGCATGACGTTTTCAACCGCTGGAATGCGGGCCACCGCCAGCCAAGCTAGGCTCAAGTGGTTCAAAAATCCTTGTCCCGGGCGATGGGCGCGGCCCGAGGTCTCTGCGACCGCTGGCCGGGGGGCCGGCCGGGGGCTAGACTTTCGAATCCCCCGGCTCGGTCGCCCGGTCGCTGGTCACGGTAACGAATAGGCAAGAGTTCGATGCGATTCCCGACCTTGGCTTGCGCGGTGCTGTCGGCGGGATACGCCCAGGCCGCCACGATCTCCGTGCAATCGGCCGGGCCGGAGAAGCCCGCGGTTGTCGTCGTGCAGGGCACATTGAACCCCGGCGACGGGGAACGATTTTTCACGAAAGTCGCCGCGTTGACGACGGCGGTGGTTCGCTTTCAAAGCAACGGAGGCAGCGTAATAACCGGAATTCAGATCGGAGAGATGATCCGGTTGAAGGACTTCCACACCCTCGTGCCGGGCGGCGCGCGCTGCGCTTCCGCGTGCGCGCTGGCATGGCTGGGGGGCACCCGTCGCTTCATGGGACCGGGAGCGCGGATCGGGCTGCATGCGGCTTCCGACCCGAGGTCCGGGCAGGTGACCGGCGTCGGCAACGCGCTTCTGGGCGCCTACCTCAATCGGGTCGGGCTGCCATATTCCACCGTAATCTATATCGCGCAAGCTGCACCGAATTCCGTCACTTGGCTGAGCTTCGCCGACGCCAAACGGCTCGGCATCGAGGTAACGCTCGTGGATTCCGCAGCGGGAATATCCGACCCGTCGGCGCGGATCCGCGTCGTCGCCGCCGTTTCCGACGGCTCATCCGGTCCGGTTGCGCGATAGCGGGACCCCGCCGCGCAACCCCGGCCCAAGATCCGATGTTTTTCGTTGCCAAGCGCGTCGCGCGGCAGCGACCCGCGTCTAGGCGGCCGGCGCCAATTGTTGCTGTGCGACTCGGTTGCGGCCGGTGGCCTTGGCCCGATAGAGCGCCTGGTCGGCCAGATCCGACAGTGCGCTCATGTCCTGTCCGGGGTGGAGGATCGATAGCCCGACGCTTGCCGTCGCGTGGATCGGCAAGCCATCCACGCTGGCGGCAGCGGCCGCGAACGCCGAACGCAGGCGCTCGGCTACCAGCAATGCGCCCTCCTGCGACGCGTTCGCCAGCAGAATGGCAAATTCCTCCCCGCCCAGCCGCCCGACGAGATCCGTCGGCCTCACGTTGCCGACCGTCGTCTGGGCAAAGATCTTCAGGACCTTGTCCCCCACGGCGTGCCCGAACTGATCGTTGATCGATTTGAAATGGTCGAGATCGATCATCAGCAGAGCGACCGGGCGACTGCCGGTCGCAATCAGCCTGGCCGCCTCCTGAAGGAAGGAACGCCGGTTCGCAAGTCCGGTCAGCGCGTCGGTCTTCGCGGCGGTCTTGTGGCGGAGCTCGGCGCGCTCCTTGGCCATTGCGAGCAGGATGAAGGCGGTCGAAATCGTGGCCAGCAGCGATTCGGTGCTGATCACAGTCAGCCACGCACTCGAGAACACATGCTCGTCGGTCGGCCAGGCCAGCTGCGCGATCAGCGGGCTGCGCAGCAGGAACACCGCGCCGTTGGCGAACAGAATGAAGATCGCCGGCCAGCGCGACAGCAGCCGCTCGGCACGCCCGCGCCAGAATTCATAGGCCGTGAGCCACATGAAGGTGGCGATGATGCCCGCGCTGAGCGAGGCGCGGATTGCCGAAGCCTGGGAGAATTCCAGGAACTGGCACGCCAGCAGCCAAATCGTCGCCCCGGTGATCAGCGAGCCCGGGCGCGGGGCGCGGGCATCGAAGATGCGCGCACCCGTCCAGGTCACCGCATAGGAGCTGAACAGGATCACGTCGGCGGCCGTGATCGTGATCGCATCCGGCAGCACGCCGTACATTCCATAGAGGCCGATCGAGAGCGAACGCAGGAGATTGGCGCATCCCCACCAGGCGACCGCCCGGACCGCCGTGTTCTGCATCCACGAGAACAGCAGCAGGATTCCGAGCATCGCCTCGACGTCGAGCGTGAGCAGAAACAGGGTCTTGAAATCGATGGACATGCCCCAGCCCCTAGCGTGCGGCTGTGCCCGTTCTATGCGGCGATTGCCAAATTTTGATGAACCGGATGCGTCGAACCCAACGGTCGTGCCGGCATGGTTCACGCCGGGTTGCCGAGCGGGCTAAAATTGCGAGAGGATGGGAATGATGCGGCGGAGCCGGGCCGACGCAAATTATTTCCAGTGCGGCGGCCAGGTCTTTCGCGTGACGGGCAGCGCCTCCATGCGGCGCATCCAGGCGCTGAGCGAGGGAGACGCCAAATCGGCCGCCGTCAGCCCGGGCTTTCGCTTGGCCATCCGCAGCACGAGCGCGACGTAGGGGTAGAGCGTGAAATCGACCGCGGAGAGTGCCCCGGCCAGATACTCGCCGGCGAACGCCGGCTCCCAAGAGGCGAGCTCCTTGGCGACGCCGGCACGGGCGGCGGCGATCTGCTCTTCCGACCAGCGCTCCGGCGGCGTGAACAGCACGGATTCCACCAGACGCTCCATGGCCGCGGCGAAATACTGGTCCGCTTCCCGCACCATGCGCCGTTGCAGGGCACGCTGACGGAGGTCGGCGGAGAACAGCCGCGGCTCGCCGGGCCGCTTGTCCTCGAGATACTCGACGATCGCCGCGGATTCGTAGAGCGCAAAGCCCTCGTCGACGATCACCGGCACCTTTTGGCGCGGATTGAGCGCGACAAACTCCGGTCTCTTGAGATCGCCTGCGTCGAACGACAGCAGCTTGAACTCGTACGCAATGCCCTTGTGCTCGAGCGCGAGCCAAACGCGCCACGCATAGGGCGAGCCCGATGCGTAGTAGAAAGTCAGAGCCATCGCGGTTTCCCCAAAACGCCTTGCGCCGCGCCAGCGAAACGATTTCGGTGCGATTTCGCAGAAGCTCCAGCGGGATCAGATCCCCGCCGGCGCCCTTTCCCTCCCGCACGATCGCGGATCACAACGGTAGCTCGGGCGCGTTCGGCTGCGCGCCTTCGATCGCGAGCAAGCGAAGCTTCGTGGCAACGCCGCCGTTGGCGGAAAAGCCGCCCGGCTTGCCGCCGGCCGCGACCACGCGATGGCACGGCACCAGGATCGCGAACGGGTTTCTGCCGAGCGCCTGGCCCACGGCGCGCGCCGAGCGAGGCGCGCCGAGCCGTGCCGCGATCTCGCCATAGGAGAGCGTCGCGCCCGGCGGAATCTTGCGCGCGACCCGATATACGCGGCGATGGAACGGCGGCACGCCGTCCATGTCGAGCTCGACGGCGGTTAGATCGCTCGCCTCGCCGCGCAGCAGCGCGGCGAGGCCGTCGACCGCAAGCTGGACGGCGGGCGGCGGCGCCGCTTGGCGCGCCTGCGGGAAGCGCCGGACGAGGCGCGCGTGCGTTTTCCGCTGCGTCCCCTCCGGAAGCTGCACGGCGAGGATGCCGCGCTCGCTCCACGCACGGCGCAGCGACCGATCGCCGTGTCGAACAAGGCAAATTCCTGGGCCTTCATGCTGCGATGTTGGCTCCCGCGGTGTGGCTCGACTTGGAGAATCTTGCTCCCGGCGGGTTGCGGCCGGGCGGTGTCGCCGCATGGTCCTCATGCTACCATGGTTGGGGCCTCGGTCGCATCCTCCGCGTGGTGTCGCGCCGAATTGACAGCGCGCGGGGCTACAGTCAATGAAATCCTGAAAGGCCTTCCATGCCGGCGAACAGCATCAACACTTGCCATCGTGCTTTTTTGCCACTTTCGCCCTGATTCGATTGCACTCGTTCGCGTAGGTATTGCCGTTACATCCGCAGACCGGCCGATACAGCTGAAAACAAAGCTGCCGGACTTTGACGCAAGTCCCATGACGGTCCGCCGGCCCGCATTGTCCCGGAGCCCGATCGCACCACAGCTCCCGACCGCAACGGCCGCCGACGGAGCCGTCGCATTTTTCTCCGATCTTGGCCGCGCTTGCACCGTCTGCCCCACACATCAGGGCCAGCACGGCTGTCGCGGCAATGACCGGCAGTTTGGGAAACATTGCTTCCTCCCCGGCGCGTCTCCGTTCCGGCCGTCGATGAGACGCGATACACATGCAGCGCGCCGCCGGGAGATCGCGAGCCTCAATGCTTCGGGTTCAGCCGGACACCTAGGGCCTCGCCGTCGATGAAATCAATCTGAGCGCTTGTAACAGAGCTGGCGCGCCGCAGTCGATGAAGATGGGCACTATTCGTTCGCCATTCCCCTATGATGCCGCAGCCCGCTAGGCGCCCCAATCAACAAAACTGCGACACTCTGCGACTTTGTACTACGCCTCGCGGGTGCTGCGTACAATTTCGCAACCGGTCCGGTTGCCCTTCGACAGCGGCCCTCTCGATCAATCCCACGATCGACGAGATGTGCCACAAGCAGAAATGCGCAGTGAATGCATCGGAGTGAAGGGAGAGCGTTCCCTTCACACGGGAGAGGTCGTAGGTTCAATCCCTACAGCGCCCACCAGCCTTCGCTCGCTTCGCGGGCTACGGCTCGGCAAGCCATCTACAGACCATCAACAGTGAAGCGAGCGAAGGCTGCCGCGTCGAAGCCCGAAGGGCGAAGACGGGCGAAGTCGCGCGCAATCCGGACCATCACGCCTACCTGGCAATTACTATCGAGGCTCACCGCGACTACCCGCAGAGTGAGGCGCGCCGGCATCCGGAACGAGGCGTTGCGTGAAGAACGCCAGGATCTCGTCGCGTGCCTCGATGGTCGGCTGGCCGGCCGCGTCGATCAGGTGGGCCGTCACAACGCTGTGCGGGCACGCAACGCGCTCCGCGAAGAAGGGCGCCACATCGGTGTTTGCCGCGCTGTCGGGGAGCACGCGCCCGACGAAGCGGTCGCCGAGCGCCGCCGCATAGGCGGCGAAGCGCTCGGCGCGGCAGAACCGATCCCCGGCGAAGCGATAGGCGAGCACGGTGAGGTCCTCCCGCTCGAGCCGGTCGCGCACCGCCTTGATCTCCTCGGCGGCGATCTCGAGGCCGGCGGGATCGTTGAGCGGCAGCGCGGGCTGGGAGAGCACCGGCGCCAGCATCGCGGGCTCGAGCATCATGGTGAGCGCGAAGTTTCCGGTGAAGCACATTCCGATGGCGCCGACGCCGCGGCCGCCGCACTCCCGGTGGGCGAGGCGCGCGAGCGCGCGCAGCCATTGCGTCACCTGGCTCGACCGGCCGGCCGCGAGCGCGCGGAACTCGGCACTGACGCAGGCTTGCTTGAAGACCGCGACGCCTTCCTCGGTGCGCGGCACGGCGCCGTCGCGGCCGAACAGCGAGGGCATGTAGACCGCAAATCCGGCGTCTCGCACCCAACGGGCGAAGCGCGCGACCTCCGGGCTGATTCCCGGCATCTCGCTCATGACGATGACCGCCGGTCCGCGGCCGGCGACGTACACCCGCCTGGCCACGCCGTCGAACGCGATCTCGCGTGGCGCGAAATCCTCCAGCGGATCGTCCTGCTTCATGCTGCGCGCCGGCATGGTTGCACCATCTAGGTCTAGATTATAGACTCAGGAGAGCACACCTGGATCCGTATTTGCAACTCAGAAAATCGCGAACCGCCATGGCCGAAATTCCGCTCAGACACCGCTCGCCGGTATCGCTGCGCGACTGCAATCTGTCCAAGAGCTTCGAGCTCATCGGCGACCGCTGGACCCTGCTGATCCTGCGATCGGCATTCTGGGGCCTGCGGCGCTTCGACGATTTCCGGGCGGACATCGACGTGCCGCGCAGCGTGCTCAGCAACCGGCTGGCCGCCCTGGTCGAGAGCGGCATCATGGAGCGCCGCGAGTACCGCGAGGCGGGTCAGCGTGCGCGGATCGAGTACCCGCTGACCCGGATGGGACAGGCGCTCGGCCTGCCGTTCATGGCGATGACCGCATGGGGCGACAAGTGGCTGGGAGACGGGATCTCGCCTCTGACGCTGCGGTCGAAATCGACCGGTCAAAAATTTTCGGTCGCGCTCGTCGACGAACGCGGCAGACGCGCGAAGGGATCGGATATCGAGATGGTCATCGATTCGAGATTTGAGCGCAAACGCCGCCGGTGAGCCGACCCGTCAACGAAGCGCGCCCGCGTGACGCGCGCATACGTTCGCCTCCTGGCTCACCACCTCCGTGCGAAGGTATGACCGCGCCAACATGCCTTGTTTTCGCTCCGTGCACGATCGCTCTTGCAATCCCAGCCCCGCTCTCCCGATGCGGTGAGACTTGCAATCGCCTCAGGCAAACCGAACTCTCCTCGCCTCTTTCAATGCGGCGGCAAGCCGATCGACTCCCAACTCGATGGCTGCGACATCGACAGCTGCGAAGCCGAGAACGAGTCCATTCGGAACCCGGTGTTTGATGACGTACTGCGACACCGGCCGCACTTCGACGCCGCGTTCCGCCGCGGCGGCGGCAGCGCGCCGGTCGTCGATCTCAGCAGGCAACCACCCGATGATCTCCAATCCCACGCACTCGGGCGCTAGATCAAGGATCTCAGGGTGCCCGCGGGTCGCTTCCCGCAGCGTCATCAGACGAGAGCCATAAAGTTCCCGCATGGCTCGCAGGTGTCTTGCGAAGTGGCCTTCAGAGATAAAGTCACACAGCACAACCTGGTCGAACACGGCCGGAAATCGGTCTACAAGCGATCGCGCAGCCATGAAGCCGTCGACAAGCCCGGCCGGAAGCACCAGATATGCCAGGCGCAAACCGGGAAACAGCATCTTGCTGAACGAGCCGGCGAAAAGCACGGCGTCGCGGCTATCCAAGCTTTTGAGCGCGACAATGGGCGCCCCGTCGTAACGGAACTCGCTGTCGTAATCGTCCTCGAAAATCCAAGCGCCTTGTCGACAAGCCCAGTCTAGGAGCGCGAGCCGGCGTTCCAGAGAAAGACGGCTCCCAAGGGGTACTTGGTGTGCCGGTGTGACGTAAGCAAGCCGAGCCGCAAGACAGAGGCGGCGCCCTGCAGCGACATCGATTCCATGCGCATCGACCGGAACCGGCATCAACTTCGCGCCCGCCGATTCCAGGAGGAGCCGTGCCCCTGGATATCCCGGATCCTCGATCCACACGGGATCATTGCGATCAAGCAGTAAGCGAGCTGCAAGGTCGAGAGCCTGTTGCACGCTAGAGACGATGAAAATCTGGTCGGCATCACAGACCACACCGCGCGCCGAACCGAGATAGGCGGCCACCGCTTCTCGTAACGGTTTATAGCCGCGGGGATCGCCTATTCCCAACAGCTCTCGACGGGCGAGGCGGTGACGGCGGGCGGCAATCCGCGTCCAGAGCGCCAGTGGGAATGCATGAAGATCGGGCTGATATGCCCGAAAGGGAACGCCGACGCGTGCCGTGGGCTGAAGCGGGAAACACGTTTCAGTCATCTGCCGGCCACGTGCCGAGAAGGCGGGCGACCTCCTCCTCGCATGCGCAATCGAATTCCGCGACCTCAGGACCTTTTGATCGGGAACGCTGCTCGAGACGAAGGTGCCCGCACCGACTTTGCTCGAGACATAGCCTTCGGCGCTCAACCGATTGAAGGCGTCGACCACGGTTCCGCGTGCGAGATCGTATTGGCCTGCAAGGTCGCGCGAGGACGGCAATCGCATTCCGGCCCCCAACCTCCCGTCTAGGATGGCGGCGCGGATTTGCTGGTAAAGCCATCGCGAGCGAGGCTTCCCGCGCGGTCGAACCTCGAGCGGGAAATCCTGTAAACGCGATCGCTTCGGCATGGCAGCGTCCAAAATGGACCACGAAAAAATTCAAAAATGGCCCAGGCACGAAGGCCAATCTTCCCTAGTTTCTTAATCAATACGCGTGCCCGCCGACCGGGTTCCCGCACGAGCCGGCACGATTCCGCCGAGATCGAGGAGTCCCGCATGGTTCTCGTCACCGCCATTCCATTCGACGAACTGCGTCGGTCGCGTTGGCGCAAGTTTATGTGCGCGGCCCCGCCCATCGCCGCGCTGGTTTACCCCGCAGCGCTCTTTGCGCTCCATCTCAGCTTCGGCCGCGTTCGTGACGCCGTGGAAACAGGCGAGAGGCTGTTGGGCGCCTGCGCGGTCGGCATATCCCTGTTGCTCACCTATGGCATTCCCGTTCTCGCCTTCATCGTTGCATACCATTTGGGGCGGGACGCCAATCAATCTTCGCGCGGACCGCGGATCACGGCTCATCTCGCGGTGGCCAGCCCACCGCTGTTCACGATGATTGGCGTCGGTTTCTATATGGCAGGTATTGCCAATGGCGATTACGTCTTGTGGGGGCTCATCTGGATACCCGCCGCGATTCTGACATCGAGGTCCTCTCGGACGACCGACATAACGGAGAACCAGTCTCGGCATCCGCGCGCGCCGGCGCTTCGGACCGCTCACGGGATTTCGGCCGCTGCCATTTTGCTCATCTTCCTGGTGCCGCACATCGCCAACCACCTGACGGCGATCTGGAGCATTGACGGGCATAAGACAGTGATGCGCGTGCTTCGGCACGTCTATCGCACCGACATCGTCCAGCCGCTCCTGCTCGCTCTCGTCACCTTTCAGATTGCAAGCGGAGTTGCATTGTGGCGAGCGCGCATGCGTATCGAGGCTGATTTATTCGGAACGATGCAGACCGCGGCCGGAATATACCTGGCCGTCTTTATCGTCTCACATTTGATTGCCGTGTTCGTGCTGGGACGCATGGTAATGAAAGTCGACACCGATTTTCTTTTCGCGTCCGGCGCGCCGACCGGCCTGCTCTATGACGCGTGGAACGTCAGGCTCATTCCGCATTATTCGCTGGCAGTGTGGGCGCTGTTCGTTCACCTCGCCTGTGGGCTCAGAGTGCTCCTGTCGCATGGCATTTCGATTTCGGCGGCAAACAGGTTTGCCTGGTCGATGATCGGACTCGGCGCCGCCGTTGCCGCCACGATCATTTTGTCAATGTGCGGACTGCACATTCGTCCGCAATCGACAGCGTGAGAATCCGGATCGCAGCTGATGTCTTGTTCAATCGGTCGCAGCGACCCCGCACAGAGGAGCGGGCATGATGACCAACCGCACGGGTTTCGTGCCGAACAGCCGGCTCGGCGAGGGCTACGTGGCGATCATCATGATCGTTGCGGGGCTCGGGATGCTTGGTGCCGGTATCTGGGCGTGGCTGGCGCCACTCTCGTTCGCGCAGGCCGTGGCCTTTTCCTACCATGAGCATTTCCTGCACGATCTTGGCGTATTCCAGATCGGCATCGGTGTCGCGCTGCTGGTCGCCATGGTCTGCAGGGATGCGCGCGCCGTCGCGCTGACCGCTTTGCTGACAACCAACATCCTGCATGCGGTAAACCACGCTTACGACCGGCACCTCGGCGGCCATGACAGCGACGCTTACCTCCTCGCCGCGCTGTCCCTGCTTGTCGCCGCCGCCCTGGTCCTCCGCCTTCGCGATATTCGTCGGCCCGCGGCAGGGAAACGGCATGGAGCGGCGCCGTGAGAGTCTTGGTAGCAGGCGCGACCGGCGCAATCGGCCGTCCGCTCGTCCGGGCCCTGCTGGGCGCCGGACGCGAGGTCATGGGCCTATCGCGCAGTCAGGCCGGCAGTCACGAACTGACCAGGCTGGGCGCCGAGCCGATTCGCGCCGATGCGATGGACCGAGACGGCCTCCTGCGGGCGATCGAGGGCAAGCGGGCGGACGCGGTCATCCACCAGGCGACCGCGCTCAAGAATGCGAAATTAACGGAGCGGCGGCTGCGCAACGACCCGACGACGGCGCTCCGCATCAAGGGCACCGGGAATCTTCTAGCCGCCGCCCGTTTGCTGGGTGCCCGGCGTTTCCTGACCCAGTCCCTTGTGCTCGGCTACGGCTATGTCGACCATCGCGCCAGGATGCTCACCGAAGAAGACCCGTTCGGCAAGAGCCGAGGCAGTCTCGTCGACCCGGTCGTGGCTGGGCTGCTTTCAACCGAGGAGCAGACCCTCAACACCGATGGAATCGATGGAATAGCGCTGCGCTACGGCATCTTCTATGGTCCCGGCACCTTCAGCGATCTGTTCGTCGACTTGCTGCGCAAGCGACGCCTGTTCCTGCCGCCCGGCGAAGGCGGCACAGCCTGCTGGATCCATGTCCGCGATGCTGCGGCGGCGACTATGGCGGCGCTGGAGCGGGGGAGGGCCGGTCAGGCGTACAACATCGTCGACGACGAACCGGTGACCTGGCGGTCGTTCGTCACGGCACTGGCGGAGGCCAATGGCACGCCGCGTCCGCTCACGGTTCCCGGCCTAGTGATCCGCCTGGTCGCACCGTACGTGGCCGCACTCGTGATGGACACCTCTATGCGCGTTTCACACGCCAAAGCCACCCGCGAGCTCGGCTGGACCCCGACCATGCCCAGCTACCGAGACGGCATCCGCGCGGCGACAGCCGATTTGGATTCGCAAACTCCTCCGATGCAGAGTTTGGCAGCGGCATCGGAGTCGCTGCCGCCGCCCCCGTGACAATCATCTTGTCCATGTACGAACTGCACATTGTCATCAGGGCTCCAGCGTAAGCGATGCATGGAAAACAAAACGCAAGTGCCCCGTGGTGGCCTGCAGCTCTGTCGTCGCCTACTTGTGCGAGACGCCGATCGCAGCGACGACTTCGCCACTTTTCAACAAAGAACAGGACATCCCCAATGCGCGACGTGTTGCTCTACGCGTCTGGGACACTGGGCTTAGCGGCGGCCTTCTTGCACGGGTTGCTCGGCGAGACGCGGGTGTTTGCGCGCGTCCGGATCGAGCCGGAGCGACTGAGGCGGCTAATCCAGCTTGTCTGGCACTGCAGCGCGGTGGCGTGGGCTGGTGTCGCCGTCCTGCTGATCGTTGCTCCATGGCTGGGTTCGCAGATGGCCCGACATTGGATCGTCGGCGTAGCCGTTGTTATCTACGGCTTTGGTGCTATTGCTAATGCCTGGGCAATGCGCGGGCGAAGCTTCGGTTGGGCCATGTTGACGATAGTGGTCGGCTTGGCTGTTGCCGGCCTATGATGCCGGTATGGGCCGGTGACGGCAGAGGCGTGGCGCACTGTTGCCGCTGGCTTTGCGGCTGTCGTCCTCATGTGGAGCCATTGGACGCTGCGTTGCATACAGGGATTGAGACGTCCTCTCAGTGATGAACCGCCGCACGCGGCCGCCGTTTTCAACTGCTTAGAAGATGAGAGGAACAGAAGCGCATCAGCCGCTCCTGATCAGTTAAGCGCAAGAGTCTGCTATTTGGATCGACCGCACCGGCGCCGGGGATGGTAGGAGAAGAGGTCGTCAAGAACGCGACAGACACGCGACCAGTAGCCGGAGCATGATTGGCACGTGAGCATCCAGGCACGTCACTGATTGATGTAGAAGCAAAAATGGCGCGCCCGACAGGAGGCGCCACCCGGCCGATCAAGCCACGATATTTCCTCAACAATTTAGCCTGCCTGCCAAGGCTTTGATACCACCTGAATGTACCATCGGCAAATGGGGAAAGGCCGCACCACACGTATGTTCCCGGCGTTTAGGCTGGTACAAGTGCACGGATCGCCATCATCGCTTCTTGGGAACTCGGCCATGCGGCTGCAAACTTATGGCCGCCAAAAAAGCCATCAGCCGCGTGGAAGCCGAGCGCGCGGTATACCTCGAACTGCTCCTCTGTGAAGAACTGGTCGTTTGTAGTCTCGTGCGGGAACCGCGGATTTCGATCCTTGTAGTCTAATATGTAATCATCCTCATCCCCGGTGAGCGATGATTTGATATATAACAAAACTCCATCCGGCCCCTCTGGATAAAGGATGCGGCCAACCGCGCAGTGCGGGCCAGTTTTACGCGTTGGGAAAGCCCGTTCTTCGGACTCGAAGCTCTCGGTCACGCGGTGCGTCATTCTTGCGATGTCCCGCCACGGAAGCTGAATCCGCACGCCTAGCTAGATCGATGCGCGCGTACCGTTGCAGCCTCACGAATGCGGAAAACGACATGGCAGGATCTGTTTCAGCATCGACTGCGATAATGAGCTGACAACCCCGCTTGAGAAGCTCATACATACCGAGACTCTCAATATGCCCCCCATCCGTGAGGTAAATATTGTAGCTATCCTCATCGAGCAGATTGAACATTTCCAGGAGCAAGTAGAACTTGCCGAGTAGTCTAAACTTTACGTGTTCCGAAACTCGGCTCGCCGTTCTCGCAAGATCGCGCGGGTTTCGTAGCCAATAACCAAGACGGATGTTCAGAAGCGCTAGGGTGGGCGATAATGACTTGACTGTGTTGGAGCCCATACTAGACGATGCGGCTGCGCCCGAAATTGCCATTGCCGTCGCAAGGTCCAATCTCGGATCTACATCTTCCATGTCTGTCGTGGTCACTAACGTCTCTTGTGTTCTTGCGAAGAGAGTCAGGTCGCTCCCGATAAAGTCACGGGTGAACATAAAAAAGTCAGCGTTCCTTCCCCGGCGGTTGGCTTCGGCAGAACCTTGGATATTCAGTGCAGCATTAATTATGTGGTAGGGACCATTAGCGGCCTCAATTCCGGAAAGTTTAAGGTTGTCCAAAGGCTCGAAGTCCAAGCCCCTGGTCCTGGTCGGATCAAAAAGAAATGCCTTGCTTAGACGATCTCGATAGAATTGATGTAGCGAATAGGCATTTGGCTTAAACCACACTGTAAGGGCCAACAAGGCGATAAACGCGGCCAGGTAGATCAACCAAACGCGTGGGACCATATCGGGAGCAAACGGACTTGGCACATCCTGCATACCCGTGATGCTCCAGGCCGTGATGTAGAGATAGATTATGAGGAGCAGAAACGGTAGTGGCAACGCGCCAAGGTAGATGGTAAAGCGGGCTAATGCTCGCTTGACCACTGTCGACCAGGTCGCGGAATGCTGCGATACCTTGAGGAACTCACCGAGCTGATTGCCAAAGAAGGCGATTACAATGGCCAGAGTCGAGAGGATCGAACCAACTCGATAAAAAAACGCAGTTGTTGTCGCATATGCTCCTGCCGCGTGTAAGCGGGCTAAAAGCTCTATCAAAACCGGTTGCAGATCAAGAAACGCAACAATTACGATCGTGATGAGGAGTACTCGGGCCGCCACGAGCATTGGACTGCTAACGTCATCATGTCGTCTGCCCCACGGCAATGAGCGCAACAAAGCCCAAGTTAGCAGCACGACGGCAATGATACCAATAAGCCACAAAGTTAGAGGGAACGGATTACGCGAACCGATGAGATCGTTGATACCCAGGAGGCTCGGGATGAAGCTTCCATGCAGCAGGTCGCCACGGCGGGGGAAAGCCCATTGTGTTAAAAGTGCGCAAAAAAGCGTGACAACGAGGACAAGACAAGCGTTGGCTAAGAGTCCCCTGGAAATAACCGCGACTGCCTCAGCTAGGTTCCTGACCCCGCTCCTGCCCCGGGGTAGAAGGTAGTTGGAGTAGTTCCGCAAGTGCCCGACTGCGGCGCTATCACGCACATCCGTTCTAGTCCCAAAAGGAAACGCTCCGTTCGTCTTACTCATGCTCGCGGTCAAGCAGGACCCGATGTAGCCGCCGCCTGAGACCGTTGAGAGATAATCTATCCAATCGATAAGGCCGCGTTTATGGAGAGCCTGCAGCACGCCCAAGCAGAAAGATGCTGACCGGATGCCACCGCCCGAAAGCGCGAGACCAATTGCGTCACAGGGGATAGGTCTAGGGCGTGTTCGCGCCCTGTCGGGAGGTTCCGGTCCGCCAGGCGGTGGCCCGCTATCGATAGGTGCACCGGGTCCACCCGTTGGTGGAGGAGCTTCCTGTTCCGACCTAGGTGCACCCGGTCCATTCCCCGGCGGTGGTGCTTCACCACCTGACCCATGGTCCTCGTCAGGCGATGATTTTCTGTCCAACAAACGAACATTACTGCGGCGCTTGCTCGCGCGTCGCTTGTTTATCGCCTTATGCTCAATCGGCAAAATTTCATCGAAATGCCTGAGCTTGAGGGGCTGCGTTGTCTTTGTCGTGAACCGACGCAGGAGATTGCTTAGGTTTAGCCTTATTCCGGGCATTTGGAGTTTCTCCCCGCTGCGGAAAGTTCCTACTCCCGAGAACCTCGAGCGTCCAATATATGCTCCAAGGCTGTCGGCTCCTACCCCACTCCTCGTCTACGTCGGGGGTGAACCGCATGACAGGAATGAAAGCACGAATCGGCTCATTTGGGCATCGTCGTCATGACTTGGTCGCGCTCGGGATTCGGAAGGCCATGGAGTGATGATGAGCTGGACGCCATCATCGCGGATTATTTCGCTATGCTTGATGCAGAGCTCTTGGGGCGCCCCTACGTGAAATCTCGCCACAGCGCAGCACTGATGGAGCGGATGGGGCGAACGCACCGATCGGTAGAATTTAAACACCAGAACATTTCGGCGGTCCTTGAGGAACTCGGGTTCCCGTGGATACAGGGCTACAAGCCCAAGCGGAACTATCAAGCAGCGATCTTCGGCGCGATAGATCGTTACCTGTCTGCTCACGGTGATGTAGTGCACGAGCGAGTTCCGCCGGCTACTATTCATCTTTTGAGGCATGCAGCAGTATTCATTGATCCGCCAACGCTCAAGCCGAGATCCGAGCGGCCGTGGCAGCTGGAGCGGCTGGTCAGGAAGTTCGATCCGGTAGAGCGCGATTTCCGAAATCGGGCTCTTGGCAAAGCGGGTGAAGAGTTTGTAATCGAAGTTGAGCGCGAGAAGCTCGCAAAAACGGAGCGCCCTGACCTTGCCCGGAGAATCCGTTGGGTAGCAGCGGAGGATGGCGACGGCGCAGGCTATGACATTCTGTCGTTTGAACCGAGCGGCTGCGAACGTCTCATTGAAGTTAAAACCACGAATGGTGCTGCGAGGACACCATTTTTTCTTACCCGCAATGAATATGAAGTTGCCAGCGCTCGTCCGGACTCGTGGCGGCTATATCGGGTTCATTTATTTGCACAATCGCCACGTATTTTCACGATTAAGCCTCCTCTTAATGCCACTATTCACCTCCATCCAGAAACTTGGCGAGCGTCTTTTGGCGAGTAGGGAGATGTTGCACTGGGCATCCAGGATAATTGCAACACAGCAACGAAAGCTGCAGCAAGACTTACCTTAACCCGCCTTGCGCGCCGGTCTTCCTCTGCTCGGTAATCGTCGCTTGGGAGCACGTGAGGGAATCCTCTCAGCTTCAATGCTCCGACGCAGTGCATCCATCAGATTTATAACTCGACTAGGCGGCGGCGCTTCCTTGATCGACTCTACTGGCAGGCCGGCTTGCTTCTGCTTTCGCAGCTCGACCAGTGCATTCTCGTAATGATCCGTGAACTCGGCCGGATCGAAATGGCCGGCCTTGGTATCGACGATATGGCCCGCCAGCTCCTTCATCTCGGCCAGCAGCTTGATATCCGGGATGTCCTCGAAATATTCCGCATGATTGCGGACCTCATAGGGATACCGAAGCGTGGTGGACAGCCGGCAGATCCTGCGCGATCTGCTCACGAACGCCGACTTTGAGGTCATCGAAGCCGAGGACGGCGAGGCGGGTCTGGCGGCTGCAGCGGCGCATCGCCCGGACCTTATTCTCATGGACATCCAGCTCCCAGGCCTCGACGGGTACGAGGCGACGCGCAGGATCAAGGCCGACGTAACCCTGCGGGCTATCCCGGTCATCGCCGTTACCTCCTACGGATTGGCTGGGGATGCCGAGAAGGCGCGGGCGGCGGGTTGCGATGCCTATATCTCCAAGCCTTACAGCCCGCGTCAGCTCCTGGCGAAGGTGCGCGAGTATTTGTCCTCGGTCGCGCCAATGAGGTGACCTGG
>DASWCW010000185.1:0-3923 GCA_036395835.1 Xanthobacteraceae bacterium | reverse complement strand
TCTCTCTCTCTCTCTCTCTCTCTCTCTCTCTCTCTCTCTCTCTCTCTCTCTCTCTCTCTCTCTCTCACTATCATTCGAAAAAATCCGGGTGCCAAACGCCATTTCTTCGCCGAGGGATCGTGGACAACATTCCTTCCAACAGCAGCGCGGCTGGAGTACATCGGAAAATTTGCGGAACTGGCGCGCGGCCAGTTTCTGGCGCCGGAGGTGTCCCGCCAGCCCGAACCCGCGCGCGCGGCCGGATCATAAAGTGACGCTGGCCGCCACGAACGGAGGCGAGGGGCCGGTGCGCGACCCCTCGGGAATGAACGGCGGATCAGTTCGGCAGGCGGGTCTTCGGATTGACCGGGAAATCCGCGTTGACGATGGTGCCGCGCAGAAGGTCGTCGGCCATCTTCAGCGCCTTGTCGTCCTTCGGATCGGGCGGCACGTAGGACTGGGACCCGGTCTCCTCCTGACCTTGGGCCTTGAGATGTCCGCGCAGGGTCGATTCGGCAACCGAATCGGTTCTGCCCTTCAGATTCTCCGGCAAGTCCTGCAGGACCTGGATGTCGGGTGAGATCCCCTTGGCCTGAATCGAGCGGCCGGCGGGCGTGAAATATCGCGCCGTGGTGAGGCGCAATGCGCCCTTGCCGGGGCCGAGCGGGATAATGGTCTGCACCGAGCCCTTCCCGAACGAACGCGTGCCCAGAACGGTGGCGCGCTTGTGGTCCTGCAACGCGCCGGCCACGATCTCCGAAGCCGAAGCCGACCCGCCGTTGATCAGCACGATGAGCGGCTTGCCCTTGAGGAGATCGCCCCGGCTCGCATTGGCATAGAATCGCTGGCTCTCGTCGGGATTGCGGCCGCGCGTTGACACGATCTCGCCGCGTTCGATGAATGCATTGGAAACCGCGATGGCCTGATCGAGCAGGCCGCCCGGATTGTTGCGCAGATCGAGGACATAGCCCTTGAGCTTCTCGGCCGGAACTTGTTTGGACAGCTCGCTGACCGCCCGCTGCAATCCCTCGCTGGTTTTCTCATTGAACTGGGTGATGCGGATGTAGCCGACGTCGTCGCCTTCGGGATGGAAGCGCACCGAGCGCACGTGGATGGTCTCGCGAGTGAGCGTCACCTCGATCGGCTTGTCCTGACCCTTGCGGACGATCGTCAGCCGGACCTGGGAATTGACGGCGCCTCGCATCTTGCTCACCGCCTGACTGAGCGTGAGGCCCTGAATCGCCTCGTCGTCGAGCTTGGTGATGAAATCGCCGGCCAGAATGCCGGCCTTTGCCGCCGGGGTCTCGTCGATCGGCGCGACCACCTTGATCAGACCGTCCTCCATGGTGACCTCGATCCCGAGGCCGCCGAACTCGCCCTTGGTATCCACCTGCATTTCGCGGAAGCCGTTGGGATCCATGTAGCTCGAATGCGGATCGAGCCCGCTGAGCATGCCGTTGATCGCACTTTGGACGAGCTTGGTGTCTTCGGGCTTTTCGACGTAATCCGTGCGCACCCGCTCGAATACGTCGCCGAACAGGCTGAGCTGCCGATACACGTCCTGCATGGCGGCCGCATTGGCAACGTTGCCGATCGCGGCAAGCCGCGGCTGAGTGGCGAGCAGAGTCAGCGCCGCACCCGCGGTCGCGCCGAGTAGAACAAGCGAAATCTTCCGCATTTCGACAACCTCTCGTCTGGGACGCCGTTCAAGCCACGACGACGGCGGTTTTTTTAGGGCCGCGGGGCCGGACCTCCGGCCGCGGCGAAGCTTTGGTTTCGGCGCTGGCTCGCGGAAGCTTCGGCCGGACCGGCTAAGCTCGGCAGAGGCTATTCTGTTCCGCGGGCTTGCGATGATAGCGAGCCGCCGCACTCTCGATCAAGCTTTGCCGCCATCCTGGGATCGCCGGAGGGGCTACGGCTTCGCTACGCAATTTGTCGCAGCCCAGCGATTTGATGGGCGCCACGGCCTCGCCGTTAGCATTACCGACAAATTTCAGGATCGCTTTAGGGCTTTGATCCGGCTCGTTGCTCTAGATTCGCTCCGCACCAAACCGTTCGCCGAGGAGCATGAGATGTCTCGCCGCTGGTTGCCTTTTATCGGCACTGCCGCCGGTCTTTCCGTCTTCGGCCTCGCGCCTGCGGCAAACGCCGGATGCGGAGGGTGGGGCTGCCAGCCGGGCTGCGAGGGGCCGGCGTGGTTCGGACCGCCCTTCGTACACGGATCGATCCTCCCGTGCGCCCCGCTTTATCCGCTGCGGCCCGTGTACCGGGTGGAGCAGGGGCCGATCCATAACGTCGTGGTCGTGCCTTACGAAGAACCGCATCTGCGGTTGGGCTACCTGCCCCGTCGCTTCTTCGCCGATTGCGCTTGCTATCGTTGATCTAACGCCGGCGCTCGGAATTCATGCAGGCAGGGCGTGCGACAGCCGCGCGCTGGCGATGTGGAGCGCGAGCGCGGCCGCATTCGAGACATTGAGGCTTTGGATGCGGCCCGGCAGGGCGAGCTTGGCGAGGACATCGCAGGTGGTGCGGGTCAATTGCCGCAAGCCCTTGCCTTCAGCCCCCAGCACCAGAGCGAGCGGAAGCCGGAGCGGCACCGCGGAAAGCGCGGCGTCGGCATCGCTGTCGAGACCCACGATCAGGAAACCGCGCGCCTTGAGCGCCTCCAAACCCCGTGCCAGGTTGGCGATGGCGATGATCGGCACGTATTCGAGCGCGCCCGAGGCGGACTTGGCGAGAACTCCGGTTGCCTCGGGACTATGGCGGGAGGTGGTGACCAGCGCGTTCACGGCGAACGCCGCGGCCGAGCGCAGGATCGCCCCCACGTTGTGAGGATCCGTGATCTGGTCGAGCACCAGGACGATGCCCTCGGGCTTCAGGTCCTCGATCGCGGGCGCGGGTAAGGGGTCGGCCTCCGCGAGCAGCCCCTGGTGGACGGCATCGGCCGGCACGTAGGCCAAGAATCCGTCGGGCGGCACGACCTGCGGCTCGACGGGCAAGCCGGTTCCGCTCTGTTGGAGCCGCCGGAGCGCATTTTCGGTGACGACGAGCTTGCGGATGCGCCGCTTTGGGTTCTCGAGAGCGGCTTTGACCGAGTGCCAGCCGTACACCAGCACGCGGTCGGGGTCGGGAGCAGAGTACCGCCGGGAATTCGATGCAGAACGAGCCGCGTGCCGCCCCTTGGCTCCCGCAGGGCGATCGGGGCGGTGGGATCGCGCCGCTGGCCGGCGAGGGTCCCACACCTTGCGAGGCATTGAGGTTCTTGTCATAAGGGTTCGGCTTTGGCAATCTGGGCCGTCAGACACGGCATGTGACCCGCTCGCCGCGCAACGACGGGCGAGGTTTTTTCCGGTTGACAGCACGGGGACGGCTCCCCATAAACACGACCCGCGGGAATCCCTGCAGGCGGCGGGGCCTTTCCGTGCGCCATCATCCTCAGCAACGCGCGGATCGATCCGGAGGGGTGCCCGAGTGGTTAAAGGGGACGGACTGTAAATCCGTTGGCTCAGCCTACGTTGGTTCGAATCCAACCCCCTCCACCAGCCACCCCCGAGGCTTGCGGGTGTAGCTCAATGGTAGAGCAGCAGCCTTCCAAGCTGACGACGGGGGTTCGATTCCCCTCACCCGCTCCATGCCTGCGCGATTTCAGCGGCGCGGCGAGGCGAGGGTTGGGGCCTGAGGAGGAGTGCTGTCGGTTGACAGAAATTTTCCGCTCCGCGGCCGCAGGGCTGCAACAGCGGACTGGCCGGAAACGGCGCTGGTGTCGATGAAGAGAGAGAGCGAGGCTCATGGCCAAAGAGAAGTTTGCGCGGACGAAGCCGCATTGCAACATCGGGACGATTGGTCACGTGGACCATGGCAAGACGACGCTGACGGCGGCGATCACCAAGGTATTGGCGGAGCAGGGCAAGGCGCAGTTCACGGCGTACGACCAGATCGACAAG
>DASWCW010000184.1:0-2626 GCA_036395835.1 Xanthobacteraceae bacterium | reverse complement strand
CGAGGCGGCGCTGGCGGAGCTTGCCGCGGGCGTCGACCGCGCCGCTCGCGGCAGGCTCGGCCGCAGCCTGTCGATCCGCGAGGTCGATGCCGGCTCCTGCAATGGCTGCGAGCTGGAAATCCATGCCCTCAACAATGCGTTCTACGACCTCGAGCGCTTCGGCCTGCGCTTCGTCGCCTCGCCCCGCCATGCCGACGTGCTCCTGGTCACCGGACCGGTCACCAAGAACATGCGCGAAGCGCTCCAGCGCACCTATAACGCCACGCCCGATCCGAAATGGGTGGTGGCGGTCGGCGATTGCGCACTCGACGGCGGCATCTTCCAGGGAAGCTACGCGGTCGTCGGCGGAGTCGCTGCGGTCGTGCCGGTCGATCTCCACATCCGCGGCTGCCCGCCCCGCCCCGAGCAATTGCTCCAGGGCCTCCTTGCCCTCCTCGACGGCGCGACTGCGGCTTGAGCCAACGTAGATCCTATGGGGCGGCGGGTGGTCAGGAGGTAGGATTAGCTTTCCCCACCATCCAACCTCGGAGGATCAAGATGCTGAAGCTCGATCGTACTGACGCACCCGCCACTGACGAGTATGCCACGGTTTACGTGGCATTTGAACTGAGCAAGGCGAAATGGAAGCTTGGGGTTTTGCTGCCTGGGCGCGGGAAGTTGAGCCGCTACACGATTGATGGAGGCGACCTGGCGGCGCTGAGCAGCCGATTGGCGGATGCGCGAGCGAAGGCTGGCCGGTGCGGCAAGCCGGTGCGCATCCTGTCGTGCTACGAGGCGGGTTTTGACGGGCACTGGCTGCATCGGTGGCTGAGCCAGCAAGGGGTGATCAATCACGAGATCGACCCATCGAGCATCGAGGTCAGCCGGCGGGCGCGCCGGGCCAAGACCGATCGGATCGACTTGGAGAAGATGATGCGGGCATTACTGGCGCATCTGCGGGGCGAGCCGCGGGCCTTGAGCGTGGTGCATGTGCCGACGGAGGAAGAGGAGGATCGCAAGCGGCGCACCCGCGAGCGGGAGCGCCTGCTCAAGGAGCGCACGGCCCACACCAATCGGATCAAGGGCCTGTTGCACGCGCAGGGGGTTCGCGATGCGATGCCGATGAAGCGCGGCTTCATCGCCGGGCTTGCGACGCTGCGCACCGGGGACGGGCGGGCGCTGGCGCCGCGGCTCAAGGAGGAGATTGTGCGCGAGCACGAGCGGCTGTGCTTGGTCAACAAGCAGCTTCGGGAGCTCGAAGCCAAGAGCGTAGCGGAGGTTCGCCGCGCCGCGCCAGGCTCGGCGGAGGCCAAGATCGTGCAATTGATTGATCTGAGAGGGATCGGCCTGGCGAGCAGCCAGCAGTTGGTCAACGAGGTGTTTTATCGTTCGTTCGCCAATCGCCGCCAGGTCGGGAGTTGTTTCGGGCTGACCGGCACGCCCTACGACAGCGGGGAAAGCCAGCGCGATCAGGGCATCAGCAAAGCCGGAAACCGGCGCGCTCGCGCGCTCGCGATCGAGCTCGCTTGGCTGTGGGTCAGGCATCAGCCCAACAGCGACCTGACCCGCTGGTTCTGCGCCCGGGTGGGCGAGCTCAAGGGCCGCATCCGCCGCATCAATATCGTGGCGCTGGCGCGCAAGCTGATGGTGGCGCTGTGGCGTTATCTGACCACCGGCGTAGTGCCCGCCGGCGCCGTGCTGCGCCCCGGCGTTTGAATGGCCGCGACCCATGTCGGCCGACGTGACCAAGGACAGACGCGTGACCGTACCCAACCTAGGGTCTAACGACACCGCTCATGTAGATGGGTCCCGTCTTCTTTGGGCCTTGCCTTCACTCGTGCATGAAAGATTAGGGTACCGGCGCCCTCGAGCCCGGACCGGATACAAGGTGATGCGGTGTTGCCGCATGCTTCGCACACGGCCCAGTCCTGGATCATGTCGCCGGCTCAGGTCGCGACCAATCGTCCCGACCCCGCCATGCTCGCACCGTGCTCGACGCCGTCAAGCCCGCTTCGCGCCGCCTCCGGCGGTGGCCTTCGGCCAGGCTTGACCGCGTCTGCGCGCGGCGCTCTTGCCAAACCGCGGTCGGGACGAAGAAACGCCTCGGTCGAACCAAGAAACTGATCAAGGAAGATAGAGAAGTGACGTAGCCTCAGAATTGCCTCTTGACTCTTCAAGCCCCATACAAGGTTGGGTCGAGTGTCGCTCGGTCTTGCCACGGTCTCGGCCTCACGGGCGCGAGACCCAACAGCAATGAATACGGATCAATGTTGGGTCTCGTGAAGAACTCGACCCAACCTACTTCGGCGATCGTGCCTCAATCGGCGATCGCCTGGTAGACGAGCGCGTTGATCATCTGCCGGTACTTCCAGCGGATCGTTCCCGGCGAGTGCGCCATCCAGACCACCGCCAGCTCCTCGCGCGGGTCGCCCCACCAGTTGGTGCCGCTGGCGCCCGGCCAGGAGAAATCGCCGACCGAGCCCATCAGGCGCACGATGCCAGGCGTGGTGCGCACCGCCAGGCCGAGACCGAAGCCATAGTCGGCGCGGGTCGGGTCGCCGTTCACGATCAGGTTCCTGACCTCGGGCGCAAGCTGGTTCGACAGCATGTACTCGGCCGTTTTGCGGCCGAGGATGCGGGTGCCGTT
>DASWCW010000183.1:0-26733 GCA_036395835.1 Xanthobacteraceae bacterium | reverse complement strand
TCGTTCCGGGGCGCCGCGACGCGGCTTCCGGAATGACGACGCCTAGCGATACAGAAAATCCATCAGGGCGGTTTCCGCCATCACCGCGTCGACCGTGCGGTGTCGCGCGGCAAAGTCACGTTCCTGCATGGTGCGCAGCTCCGCCTGGAGATAGGCGCCCAGATGCCGCGCCCGCTCGATGATGCGCCGGCCGACACCGATCCGCGCGGCTTCGTAGCGGCGGAGCGCTTGCTCGACGTCGGCGGAGGCGTCCAGCGCCTCGGAGAGCGCCAGCGCGTCCTCCGCCGCCTTGAGGACGCCTGCCGCCACGTGCGGGCGCGCCACGAATGCCGCATCGCCGAGGATCGCCACCTGGCCGAACGCAAGATGCGGCGCTTCCAGATCGTAGATCGGCTGCAGAAACGGCTGCGCCGCCAGGCGCACGATCTCCTGGAATTGCGGCGGTACCAATTCTGCCGCCGCCTTGCGCATCGCCTCGATGACCTCGGGGCGGATCAGGGGCGGCGGAATGGAAATGTAATGCGTCGTTCCGGACGCGTCCGTCAGCACGTCCGGGAGCTCGGTGTTCTCGTCCGCGGGCCGATACCAGACCAGATTGTAGCGGCGATGCCCGGGGCGCAGATCATCGTTCGGACCTGCCACCGGATAGCCCAGGATCTGCTCGCCCGGCGGCAGCGAGAACACCATGTATTCGAAGAGATCGCGGTGGGTCGGGCTGGCGATGCTTTGCTCCGGGATGAGCGCCCGCCAGGCGACGTATCCAGCATAGAGCGGCGCGAGTTTTGGAAGGAATTGCTGGCGAACGCTCGAGCGCAGGCCGTCGGCACCGATCAGGACCGCTGCCGCGGCGGTCGCACCTTCGGCGAAATGCGCGATCACGCCGCCGTCGCGCGGCTCGACGCGGGCGAGCGTCATGCCGCGATGATAGCGATCGGCCGGAAAGGCGTCGCGGAGCATACGAAACAGTCGGTCCCACGAGGTCAGGGTCTGCGGACATTCGGTTTCTCGGATCACTCGGCCGGCGCGGTCCAAGGTCCGCCGCCGGCGCACTTCGACCCCGAGCTCGACGTCGGGATCGAGCCCCAGGGCACGGAACACGGCGCGCAATTGCGGCTGCGCTACGATCCCGGCGCCGCGGCCGGCGAGCTCGCCGGCCACGTGCTCGAACACTTCGACGTCCCATCCGCGGCGCGAGAGCGCCAGCGCGGCGAACAGCCCGCTCATCGAGCCGCCGATCACGAGCGCGCGCCGCGAGCCCCCCACGTTTGCCTTCCCGAGCCCTGCGGCTCTTCGCTTTCTTGCCAACGCTGTCGAGGGTTATACATTGACGCGGACCGATCGCATCCGCGGGAGTAACACCATGGCCCTGACCATGATGGACAAGAAGGCCGTTCAGGCCGAGAAAACCGCGTGGCCGCAATGGCTCCGCCAGGAATTCGAGCAGGAACGCCAGCGTCCGAACGGCTGCGTCGGCACCGAGCTATTGTCCGAGAGCGACCGCGTGCGCGTGTGGACGATCCGCCTCAAGCCCGGCGAACGGGTCGGATTCCACCGCCACGTGCTCGATTATTTCTGGTCGGCGATCACCCCTGGGCGCGGGCGGCAGCACCTGCAGGACGGCTCGACGGTCGAGCATGCATATCAAGCCGGCGAGACCCGGCATGAAAGTTATCGGAAAGGCGAGTTCAAGGTGCACGATCTCGTGAACATCGGCGACACCGAGCTGGTGTTTGCGACCGTCGAGTTCCTCAATAGCGCCAACCCGCCCCTGCCGGTGCCGCAGGCGAAGCGGCCGAACGGCTGAACCTCTTCCAGACGCATGAGGGGGTACAGACTTTTCTCTCGAGTTCTGGGAGGGGCGGCGTTTCCCAGCCGCAAACGTCCGGAACGGCGCGTCCGGGGGTCTTTCCTTCTTGCAGAATTTCTGGTATACATAATACATAATAGCTCACGCGCTCCCCCCGGGGGAAATGCGCTTCGGACCGAACGGGAGGGCGACATGGCCCAGGAGTGGAGAACGGGCGTGGCCGGAAAATTCTTCTGCCCCCATTGCGGGGCCCTATACGAGGTGATGTCCGCTCGGGCGACGAACGTCGGCCGTTCGCCCGAATGCGTGATCTGCCGCACCGACATGCGATCACGTGCCCCGATCCCGGTGCGGCGGCCGTATCGACTGATCCAGCGACCCGAGGCAGCGTCCGACTTCTAACTTGCGGAGCGCGTTTTAGGCTTCCGCAGCAGGTTTGGCCTCCTGCCAAACTGCCGCGCGGGAGCCAGGAGGCGATTTGCCGCGGCGGCCGCGCCGTAAGCCAGGCCCGCTGCAATTTTGCGGGCCGGTGGACCCCTTCGGAGTGGCGGCGCATTCCTGCCACTGTTTTGACAAGATTTTTTCCGGCCCGATATGGCTGGACTGTTTCCCCCTTCCCCCAACGCGTTCGAACCCTGTCGTTTCACGGGGGGTGCCCACGAACTATGCAGGCGGCGCGATCCTGAGTATATTGTATGCCAGAGCGGCGCTCGTCCTGCTCAACCACAAAAGGTGAGGGAACGGAAATGGCCACGACATCAGGAACGGCGGAAGCCCGCGCAGTTGCTTCCGAAGCGACGCGCTGGGGTCAGTTGATCTTCGGCATCATCTGCATGGTGATGATCGCCAACCTGCAATACGGTTGGACCCTGTTCGTCAATCCGATCGATCAGAAATATCACTGGGGCCGTGCGGCCATTCAGGTCGCCTTCACGATCTTCGTCCTCACCGAGACATGGCTGGTGCCCATCGAGGGCTATCTGGTCGATCGGTACGGTCCCAAGGTGATGGTGTGCGGCAGCGGCGTGCTGGTTGGAATCGCGTGGGTCATCAATTCCCTCGCCGACTCGCTGTTCCTGCTCTACCTCGGCGCGGCGATCGGCGGCATCGGCGCCGGCGTGATCTACGGCGCCTCGGTCGGCAACGCGCTCAAATGGTTTCCGGATCGGCGCGGCCTTGCGGCCGGCCTCACCGCCGCGGGATTCGGCGCCGGCTCGGCCCTGACCGTGGTGCCCATCGCCAATATGATCAGCAGCAGCGGCTATGAGGCCGCGTTCCTGTGGTTCGGCCTGGGTCAAGGCATCATCGTGGTTCTGGTGGGGCTATTGCTGCGCGCGCCGCAGCCCGGTGAGGCTCCCGCGCCCGCGGCACCCGCCGTGC
Organism: Xanthobacteraceae bacterium; assembly: GCA_036395835.1. Lineage (GTDB taxonomy): Bacteria > Pseudomonadota > Alphaproteobacteria > Rhizobiales > Xanthobacteraceae > AP-16. Next base: position 23,546 of record DASWCW010000183.1, on the reverse strand, counting down.
AGCAGACCCGGCGCGATTACGAATGGAAGGAAGTGCTGCGCTCGCCGCCGTTCTGGCTGATGTACCTGATGTTCGTCATGGTAGGAGCGGGTGGTCTCATGGCGACGGCGCAGCTCGCCCCGATCGCCAAGGACTTCAAGATCGCCGACGTCCCGGTCTCGCTGCTCGGGATCACCCTGCCGGCGCTCACGTTCGCGCTGTCGATCGACCGGGTGCTCAATGGCCTGACGCGGCCGTTCTTCGGTTGGGTGTCCGATCAGATCGGCCGCGAGAACACCATGTTCATCGCGTTTCTGCTGGAAGGCATCGGCATTTACGCGCTACTGCTGGTCGCCAACAATCCGCTGCTGTTCGTCATCCTGTCCGGCGTGGTGTTCTTCGCCTGGGGCGAGATCTATTCGCTGTTCCCGGCGACCTGCACCGACATCTATGGCAGGAAATTCGCCACCACGAACTACGGCATGCTCTATACGGCCAAGGGCACGGCGTCCCTCTTGGTGCCGCTCGCCAACGTGCTGACCTCGGCGACCGGAACCTGGAATGCGGTGTTCATTGTCGCGGCGCTGCTCAACATCGGGGCCGCGATCCTGGCCCTGGTCGCCCTGAAGCCGATGCGCCTGCGCGCGATGGCGCAAGCCTGAACGCAACCAAGCTTGCACCGGCGCCGCCGCTGGGCCGCGGTGCCGGTGGCTCTCCGGGGCGGTATCGATTCCGGCCGGGAGGCTCAAAGACCCCTTTCGGGACAGGACGGTGGGGCGCGCTTTTCGCTTGAGGTAACGGGTATGCGTGGCTTGGTATATTGTATTACAGGGGCCATTCGGCTAAACTTGCCGCTCAGCCTGAAAACCATCCGGGTCCGATGAGCTCGCTCTCGAATCGCAACCGAAATGCCGAATCCGCCGCGCGGGTTTCGCTGGCCCGCCTCGAGGACACCTCGACGTTTGCCGAGCGCGCCTATCGGGCGCTGCGCGACGTTATCGTTTCGCTCGACGTGTACGGCCAGCCCGGCGAGATACGGCTCGACGAGCGCCGGCTCGCCCAGGATCTCGGCATCAGCCGCACGCCGGTGCGCGAGGCGATGGCGCAGCTCGAGCGCGAGGGCTTCGTGCGGTCGATCCCGCGCCGCGGCGTCTATGTGGTGCGCAAGACCAAGCGCGAGGTCATCGAGATGATCACCGCCTGGGCCGCGCTCGAAAGCATGGCGGCGCGGCTGATCACGCTCAACGCGGGCGATGAGGAAATCGCCAAGCTGCACGCCATGTTCACGACTTTCGAGAACGGCCAGCTCCACGCCAAGCTCGACGAATATTCCGAGGTCAACATCCAGTTCCACCAAGCCATCATCGCGATGAGCCGCAACCGCGTCCTGATCGATCTCGCCGAGAACCTGTTCGCGCACATGCGGATCATCCGGCGCAAGACGATCGGCGAGAAGGACCGCGCCGACCGCTCGATCCGCGACCATATGAACATCATTCAGGCGCTGGAGAACCGCGATACCGACAGGGCGGAAACCCTGGTGCGCCAGCACGCGCTCGGCCTTGCCGAGCACGTGGCAAAATACGCCGACTACTTGGACTGATCGAACGAATGACGACGCGCGGGGAAAACACCCGCGGCTTTAGAAGATTACGGGAGAGCACAATGTCTGATGCAGCAACCAAGCCGAAACCCGCGACCGCCATCGCGGAAGGACAGCAGGAGCTGACGGATGGCTTTCACCTCGTCATCGATGCGCTCAAGCTCAACGGCATCAACACGATCTACGGCGTGCCCGGCATTCCGATCACGGACTTGGGCCGCATGGCACAGGCTGCAGGCATACGCGTCATCTCGTTCCGGCACGAGCAGAATGCCGGCAATGCAGCGGCAATCGCCGGCTTCCTGACGAAAAAACCCGGCATCTGCCTCACGGTATCAGCCCCCGGCTTTCTCAACGGTCTGACTGCACTGGCCAACGCCACGACCAACTGCTTTCCGATGATCCTGATCAGTGGCTCGTCCGAACGTGAGATCGTTGACCTGCAGCAGGGCGACTACGAAGAGATGGACCAACTGGCTATCGCCAAGCCGCTGTGCAAAGCCGCCTTCCGCGTGCTGCATGCCGCGGACATCGGCATCGGCTTGGCGCGCGCGATCCGCGCTGCGGTTTCCGGGCGTCCGGGCGGCGTCTATCTTGATCTGCCGGCCAAACTTTTCTCTCAGGTGATCGACGCAGAGGCGGGCGTGAAGTCGCTCGTCAAGGTCATCGACCCGGCCCCTGCGCAGATTCCAGCCCCGGCTGCGGTCAAGCGCGCGCTAGACGTGTTGAAGACTGCCAAACGCCCCCTGATCATCCTTGGCAAAGGCGCGGCATACGCGCAGGTCGATGACGATATCCGCGCCCTGGTCGAGAAAAGCGGCATTCCTTTCCTGCCGATGAGCATGGCCAAAGGCCTCTTGCCTGACACGCATCCGCAATCGGCGGGTGCGGCGCGCTCGACGGTGCTGAAAGACGCCGATGTCGTGATGCTGATCGGCGCCCGCCTCAACTGGCTGCTGTCGCACGGCAAGGGCAAGACTTGGGGCGAGCCTGGATCAAAGAAGTTCATCCAGATCGACATCGAGCCCAAGGAGATGGACAGCAATGTCGAGATCGTCGCGCCGCTGGTCGGCGATATCGGCTCCTGCGTATCCGCGCTCCTTGCGGGCATGGGCAGCAAGTGGCCGCCTCCGCCGGCTGACTGGGTCGGCGCCGTCAAATCGAAGAAGGAAGAAAACATCGCCAAGATGGCGCCGAGGCTGATGAAGAACTCGTCGCCGATGGACTACCACGGCGCACTCGGTGCACTGCGCACCGTCATCAAAGAGCGGCCGGATGCCACCCTCGTCAACGAAGGCGCCAACACGCTCGATCTCGCGCGCGGCGTCATCGACATGTATCAACCGCGCAAACGCCTGGATGTCGGCACCTGGGGTATCATGGGCATCGGCATGGGCTTTGCCGTCGCAGCCGCCGTGGAGACCGGCAAACCCGTGCTCGCGGTGGAAGGCGACAGCGCCTTTGGTTTCTGCGGCATGGAAGTGGAAACGATCTGCCGCTACCAGCTGCCGGTCTGCATCGTCGTCTTCAACAACAACGGCATCTACCGCGGAACCGACGTCAATCCGACTGGCGGTTCGGACGCTGCGACAACCGTCTTCGTCAAGGACGCGCGCTACGACAAGATTGCGGAAGCATTCGGCGGCGTTGGCGCCCATGTGACAACGCCCGATGAGTTGAGTCGCGCCGTGAACAAGGCGATGGACTCCGGTAAGCCGACCCTTATCAATGCGGTGATCGATCCGGCGGCCGGCACCGAGAGCGGCCGTATCGGCAACCTCAACCCGCAAAGCGTGGTTCGCAAGAAATAGATCGGCCGCATCGGTTGGACTCTCATCAAGAGGAACCACTATGGCAACCCGCAAGAAAAGCAAACCCAGGACCAAGGCGGCGGCGAAAAAATCGGCCAAGAAGTCGGCCAAGAAGGTCGTGAAGCTCGCTCCGAAGAAGGCCGCTGTACCCGCCAACGGCCTGCGGCGTCCCTCCACAAAGCCGTGGGGCGGTGCCGGCAAGGCGCTCGACGGCGTGCGCATCCTCGACCTCAGCCACGTCCAGGCCGGCCCGACCTGCACCCAGCTGCTGGCGTGGTTCGGCGCAGACGTGATCAAGGTCGAGCGCCCCGGGACCGGCGACATCACCCGCGGTCAGCTGCGCGACGTGCCGAACGCCGACAGCCTGTATTACACCATGCTCAACCACAACAAGCGCTCGATCACGCTCGACACCAAGCACCCGAAGGGCAAGCAGGTGCTCGAGCGACTGGTGAAGAGCTGCGACGTGCTGGTGGAGAACTTCGGGCCCGGCGTGCTCGAGCGCATGGGTTACACCTGGGAGCACATCCAGGAGCTCAATCCGCGCATGATCGTCGCCTCGATCAAGGGCTTCGGTCCGGGGCCGTATCAGGATTGCAAGGTCTACGAGAACATCGCGCAATGCGCGGGCGGGGCGGCGTCGACCACCGGGTTCGACGACGGCCCGCCGCTCGTGACCGGCGCCCAGATCGGCGACAGCGGCACCGGCCTGCATCTCGCCATCGGCATCGTGTGCGCGCTCTATCAGCGTAACAAGACCGGCCGCGGCCAGAAGGTCAACGTCGCCATGCAGGACGGCGTGCTCAACCTGTGTCGGGTCAAGCTGCGCGACCAGCAGCGGCTTGCGCACGGCCCGCTCAAGGAATATCCGCAATACCCCAACGGCAAATTCGGCGAAGCGGTGCCGCGCGCCGGCAATGCCTCGGGCGGCGGCCAGCCGGGCTGGATCCTCAAATGCAAGGGCTGGGAGAGCGATCCCAACGCCTACATCTATTTCATCACCCAGGCGCCGGTGTGGGCCGAAATCTGCAAGGTGATCGGCAAGGAGGAATGGATCACCGATCCGGATTACGCCAAGCCGGAGGCGCGGCTGCCGCGGCTCGAGCACATCTTCCGCACGATCGAGCAATGGACCATGACCAAGACCAAGTTCGAGGCCATGGAGATCCTCAACGAGTACAACATTCCGTGCGGGCCGATCCTGTCGATGAAGGAGCTCGCCGAGGAGGCGTCGCTGCGCAAGAGTGGCACGGTCGTCGAAGTCGACCATCCGGCGCGCGGAAAATATCTGAGCGTGGGTAATCCGATCAAATTGTCGGACAGCATCAGCGAAGTGAAGCGCGCGCCGCTGCTCGGCGAGCATACCGACGAGATCCTCGGGAAAATGCTCGGCTTCAGCGACAAGGAAGTCGTCGAGATCAAGAGCTCGGGCGCGACCGGCGGCATGCCCAGCAAGGACGCGGCGTGATACCGATGCGTATCGTGGTCCACGGCCAGCAGGCGTTCGGCAAGGCGGTGCTCGAGGCGCTGACGAAGCGCGGCGACGAAGTGATCGCCGTCTATGCCGCGCCGGAGAAGCCGGGCCAGAAAGTCGATCCGCTGAAAGAGGCGGCGCTCGCCGCCGGCCTCCCGGTGCACCAGCCGGCGTCCTACCGCAAGCCGGAAGTGGGGGAACAATTCCGCGCGCTCAAGCCCGACCTGCAAGTCATGGCCTATGTGACGCTGTTCGTGCCGGAAGAATTCCTGAAGATCCCGAGCAAAGGCTCGATCCAGTACCATCCCTCGCTGCTGCCGAAATTCCGCGGCCCGAGCTCGATCAACTGGCCGATCATCAAAGGCGAGACCGAGACCGGGCTGTCGATCTTCTGGCCGGACAACGGGCTCGATACCGGCGACATCCTGCTGCAGAAAAAAACACCGATCTCGCCCGACGACACGCTCGGCAGCGTGTATTTCGACCGGCTATTCCCGATGGGAGTCGAGGCGGTGCTGGAAGCCGTGGATCTCGTCAAGGCCGGAAAGGCGCGGCGGATCAAGCAGGACGATTCGCAAGCGACCTACGAAGGCTGGTGCTCGGCCGACAACGCCCGCATCGACTGGGGCAAGCCGTGGGCGCAGATCTATGATCTGATCCGCGGCTGCAACCCGCAGCCGGGCGCCTGGACGATGCACGAAGGCAAGAAATTGCAGATCTTCGATTCCAGGCCGCTGCCGGCGAAGCAGCCTGCCGGCATCGCCGGAAAAATGGGTGAAGTCGTCGCAATCGATTCCGAGAGCTTCACGGTCGCCTGCGCGGACGGTCGCATCCGCGTGCTCCGCGTCAAGGCTGCGGACGGCGGCAAAGTCGGCGCCGCGGAGTTTGTCTCGACCGCCAAGCTTGCCGTCGGGACTCGCCTGACGTGACGTGATTTTCGTGTTTCTCTCGAAGAAGGTGTCCGAATGTCCTCTGCTCAGCCCGCCAAGAAATCCGCCGCTTCCCAGCTTGCGCCGCAGCATCTCAACCCGAAGACCGACATCGAGATCGCGGATGCCGCCAAGAAGCGCCCGATCCTCGACGTCGCGCGCGAGAGGCTCGGCATCGCCGCCGAGAATCTCGAGCCCTACGGCCACTACAAGGCCAAGGTGTCGCTCGATTACATCAAGACGCTGCACGATCGGCCGAACGGCAAGCTGATCCTGGTCACCGCGATCACGCCGACGCCCGCCGGCGAAGGCAAGACCACGACCACGGTGGGGCTGACCGACGCCCTCAACCGCATCGGCAAGAAGGCGATGCTGTGCATCCGAGAGCCCAGTCTCGGACCGTGCTTCGGCGTGAAGGGCGGGGCGGCCGGCGGCGGTTACGCCCAGGTCGTGCCGATGGCCGAGATCAATCTGCACTTCACCGGGGATTTCCACGCCATCGGCGCCGCCAACAATCTGCTCGCGGCCATGATCGACAACCACATCTATTGGGGCAATTCGCTCGGCATCGATCCGCGGCGCATCGCCTGGCGGCGCGCCATCGACATGAATGACCGCAGCCTGCGCCACATCGTCTCCTCGCTGGGCGGCGTCGCCAACGGCTTCCCGCGCGAAGACGGCTTCGACATCACGGTCGCGTCCGAGATCATGGCGATCTTCTGTCTCGCGCGCGACGTCGGGGATCTCAAGCAGCGGCTCGCCAACATCATCGTGGGCTACACCCGCGACCGCAAGGCGGTGCGCGCCGGACAGATCAACGCCCATGGCGCCATGACGGCGCTGCTCAAGGACGCGCTCGCGCCGAACCTGGTGCAGACGCTCGAAGGCACCCCGGCGTTCGTGCACGGCGGACCGTTCGCCAATATCGCCCACGGCTGCAACTCCGTGCTGGCGACGACGACGGCGCTGAAACTCTGCGATTACGTCGTCACCGAAGCGGGCTTCGGCGCCGACCTCGGCGGCGAGAAATTCATCGACATCAAGTGCCGCAAGACCGGGATCAAGCCGGATTGCGTGGTGCTGGTCGCCACCATACGCGCGCTGAAGATGCACGGCGGGATCAAGAAAGAGGACCTCAAGACCGAAAATCTCAAGGCGCTCGAAGCCGGGATGGCCAATCTCAAGCGCCACGTCGAGAACGTGCAGAAATTCGGCCTGACCCCGGTCGTTTCCATCAATCGCTTCACCACCGATACCGAGGCCGAGATCGACCTCGTCCGGAAAGGCTGCGCCGCGCTCGGGGTTCAGGCGGTAATGGCCGACCATTGGGCCGAGGGCGGCAACGGTGCGGCCGACGTGGCGCGTGCGGTCGTCGCCGTGGCCGAGAAGAGCAAGGGTCAGCTCAAATTGCTGTATCCGGACGACATGCCGCTGATCGAAAAAATCCGCACCATCGCCAAGGAAATCTATCGCGCCAAGGACATCGAGGTGGGCAAGCCGGTACGCGAGCAGCTCGCGCAGTTCGAGGCGATGGGCTATAGCAAGGCGCCGGTCTGCATCGCCAAAACGCAGTACAGCTTCACCACCAACGCCGACGCCAAAGGTGCGCCCGCCGACCACGTCATTCCGGTGCGCGAGGTGCGGCTTTCCGCCGGCGCCGAGTTCGTGGTGGCGATCTGCGGGGAGATCATGACGATGCCGGGACTGCCGAGAGTGCCGGCGGCCGATCACATTGACGTCACCGCGGAGGGCCGCATCGTCGGGCTGTTCTGAGTAGGCTCGCTCGGATCACCTCCGCCTGGAGGGGGGAGGTCGGCGAGCGTCGCTAAGGACGCGAGCCGGGAGGGGGTGAAGCTGACTCACCCCACCCCGAACCGCCTGCGGCAGTTCGACCCTCCCCGCCAGGGGAGGGTGGAGCAAGTTGGCAAGGGAGAGAACGCGATACACGCGGTCAACGACAAGCCGGGCAGCGGGCGGCGGAAACCCCCGCGAACTCCCAAAGGGCGCCAGGTCGATCCGCGCGCGCTCGAGGAAGTGCGCGCGCTGCTGGAGAAGCGTCCGCGCCGGCGCGATCTCTTGATCGAGCATTTGCATCTGATCCAGGACCGCTACGGCCATCTGTCCGCGCCGCATCTCGTGGCGCTGGCGCAGGAGATGCGGCTCGCGCTCGCCGAGGTCTACGAGGTCGCGACGTTCTACGCACATTTCGACGTAGTGAAGGAGGATGCGGCGGCGCCGCCCGCCGTCACCATCCGGGTGTGTGAGAGCCTGTCCTGCGCGATGACGGGCGCGGAGCAGCTGATCGAGCAATTATCGAAATCTTCCGCGCCGGACGTCCGCGTGCTGCGGGCACCGTGCATGGGGGCCTGCGATCGCGCGCCGGTCGCCGCCGTCGGACACGAGCAGGTCCCGCACGCGACCGCCGAGAAGATAGCGGCGGCCGCGAAAGCTCCTGCGCACGCCCATGCGGTCGAGCCGCAGGCTTCGTTCGACGATTATGTCGCGCAAGGCGGCTATGGCCTGCTCAAAGCCTGCCTGTCGGGCGCGCGCGCCCGCGAGGACATCATCGCACAGGTCGGCGATGCGGATCTGCGCGGACTCGGCGGCGCCGGATTTCCGACCGGGCGCAAGTGGACGATCGTGCGCCAGGAGCCCAAGCCCCGGATGTTCGCGGTCAACGCTGACGAGGGCGAGCCCGGCACCTTCAAGGACCGCTTCTATCTCGAGCGCGACCCGCACCGGTTTCTCGAAGGCATGCTGATCGCCGCCTGGGTGGTCGAGGCGGCCGAGACCTACATCTACGTGCGCGACGAATATCCGGGCATCCGCCTGATGCTCGAGCGGGAACTGGCAAACATCGAGCAGGCGGGCCTTTTGCCGCATATCAAGCTGCACCTGCGCCGCGGCGCCGGCGCCTACATCTGCGGCGAAGAATCCGCAATGATCGAATCGATCGAGGGCAAGCGCGGCTTGCCTCGGCACCGTCCGCCCTATGTGGCGCAGGTTGGCCTGTTCGGCCGACCGACGCTCGAGCAGAACGTTGAGACGCTCTACTGGGTGCGCGACATCGTCGAGAAGGGCGCGAGCTGGTTTGCCTCGCAAGGGCGGCGCGGGCGCAAGGGCTTGCGCAGCTTCTCGGTCTCCGGCCGCGTGCGCGAGCCCGGCGTGAAGTTGGCGCCCGCCGGCGTTTCCGCACAGGAGCTGATCGAGGAGTTCTGCGGCGGCATGCTGCCGGGCCACGCCTTCAAGGGCTATCTGCCGGGCGGCGCCTCCGGCGGCATTCTCCCGGCCTCGATGGCGGACCTGCCGCTCGATTTCGGCACGCTCGAACCCTATGGCTGCTTCGTCGGTTCCCATGCGGTGGTGATCCTCTCGGACAAGGACGACGCCAAGGCGGTTGCGCTCAATCTCATGCACTTCTTCGAGGACGAGAGCTGCGGCCAATGCACGCCATGCCGCGTCGGCACCGAGAAAGCCGTCAAGCTGATGCGCAACGGACCCTGGGACGAGGCACTGCTGACCGAATTGTCGCAGGCGATGCGCGACGCCTCGATCTGCGGCCTCGGCCAGGCCGCGCCGAATCCGCTGCTCTGCGTGTTCAAGTATTTCCGGGACGATTTGGCGCAGCCTTTGGGGCAATGGTGATGGCGTTGAATTATATTGTTTGCAGACCGGTGGCGGAATGGAGCGGCTCGCTCAGGCCGTGGTCTCCCTCTCCCCGTCGGGGAGAGGGTGCGGTGAGGGGGAGCGGACCTATCGTTAGGTCGGAACCCGCTCACCCGGCCGCGCGGCCGACCTTTACCCAACGGAGAGGGGAGACCACTGCTGCCGTCGAGTGCACTCTCCGCACCACAGGTGCTGGCAGGCGGAGATGAAGTGATGAGCACGACCAACGGATCCGGCGAGAAGAAGCGCCCGCAAGCGCCGCTCGGCTACGGTCACGACAAGAAAAGCGGCGGCAAGGGCCGCCTGAGCGAGCGCGAGTCACAGGGCATCAGCTTCGTGCTCGACGGCCGCGAAGTCGTCGCGCACGATGGCGAGACAATCTGGCAGGTCGCGCGGCGGCTGGGCGTCGACATTCCGCATCTATGCTATGCGCCCGAGCCCGGCTACCGGCCCGACGGAAATTGCCGCGCCTGCATGGTCGAGGTCGAGGGCGAGCGCGTGCTCGCCGCAAGCTGCATCCGCAAGCCGACGGCCGGCATGAAGGTCAAGACCGCGTCCGAGCGCGCCAAGGCCTCGCGCAAGATGGTGTTCGAGCTGCTCATCTCGGACCAGCCCGAGCGTGAGCACTCGCCCGACCCGATCTCGAAATTCTGGAACTGGGCCGATCGCATCCAGATCGATGCGAGCCGGTTCCCGGCGCGCGAGATACCCGCGCCCGACCGCAGCCATCCGGCCATGGCGGTCAATCTTACCGCCTGCATCGAGTGCAATCTCTGCGTTCGCGCCTGCCGCGAGGTCCAGGTCAACGACGTCATCGGCATGGCCGGGCGCGGCGCGGCTGAGAAGATCGTGTTCGACTTCGACGATCCCATGGGCCGCTCGACCTGCGTCGCCTGCGGCGAATGCGTGCAGGCCTGCCCGACCGGCGCGCTGATGCCGGCGAGCGTGGTCGACGAGCGCAACGTGCGGGTCGGCGTCGCCGACCGCACGGTCGAGAGCGTGTGCCCATATTGCGGGGTCGGCTGCCAGCTCACCTATCACATCCGCAACGACAAGCTCCTCTACGTCGCCGGCCGCAACGGGCCGGCGAACGAGAACCGGCTGTGCGTCAAGGGCCGGTTCGGCTTCGACTACATCGACCATCCGCACCGACTCAAAAAGCCGCTCATCCGCAAGGACGGCGTCAAAAAGCGCGCCGACGATACGGTCGATCCGGCCAACCCGTGGACGCATTTCCGCGAGGGGACCTGGGAGGAGGCGCTCGACCGCGCCGCCCGAGGCCTCAAGCAAATCCGCGATCGTGACGGGGATCGCGCGCTCGCCGGCTTCGGCTCGGCCAAGGGCTCGAACGAGGAAGCCTATCTGTTCCAGAAACTGGTGCGCACCGGCTTCGGCAACAACAACGTCGATCATTGTACGCGGCTGTGCCACGCCTCCTCGGTCGCGGCCCTGATGGAGACGATCGGCTCGGGCGCGGTGACCGCGACCTTCGCCCAATGCGCCAATTCCGACGTCATTATCGTGATCGGCGCGAACCCGACGGAAAATCACCCGGTCGCCGCCACCTATTTCAAGAACGCTGCCAAGCGCGGCGCCACGCTGATCGTGATGGATCCGCGCGGCCAGGCGCTCAAGCGCCACGCCACCCACATGCTGCAGGCCAAACCCGGCACCGACGTGGCCATGCTCAACGGCATTCTCAACGTCATCGTCGCCGAGGGGCTCTACGACAAGCAATACGTCCAGGCGCACACCGACGGATTTGCGGCGTTCGCCGAGCACATCCGCGATTTCGCCCCGGAGGAGATGGCGCCGATCTGCGGCATTCCGGCGGACCTGCTCCGCACGGTGGCGCGCACCTACGCGCGGGCGAAATCGGCGATCATCTTCTGGGGCATGGGCGTGTCGCAGCACGTCCACGGCACCGACAACGCGCGTTGCCTGATCGCGCTCGCGCTGATGTGCGGCCAGATCGGCCGGCCCGGCACCGGGCTACATCCGCTGCGCGGGCAGAACAACGTGCAGGGCGCGTCCGACGCCGGCCTGATCCCGATGTTCTTCCCGGATTACAAGGCGGTCGACAACGCCGGCATCCGCGCAAAATTCGAGCAGGCCTGGGGCCAGAAGCTCGATCCGCAACGCGGGCTCACGGTCGTCGAGATCATGAATGCGATCAAGGCCGGCGACATCAAGGGCATGTACATCCTCGGCGAGAACCCGGCGATGTCGGATCCCGATCTCAATCACGCGCGCGAGGCGCTGGCGAAGCTCGAGCATCTCGTCGTGCAGGATCTGTTCCTGACCGAGACCGCGTTCCATGCCGACGTGGTGCTGCCGGCCTCCGCATGGCCGGAGAAGGACGGCACCGTCACCAACACCAATCGCCAGGTGCAGATGGGCCGGCAGGCGTTGCCGCTGCCGGGCGAGACCAAGGCCGACTGGTGGATCACCCAGGAGATCGGGCGCCGCATGGGGCTTGATTGGAATTACGCGCACCCGCGCGAGATCTATGCCGAGATGGCGTCGCTGATGCCCTCGCTCGACAATATTTCCTGGGACCGGATTTTCCGCGAGAGCGCCGTGATCTATCCGTCCGACGCGCCCGATCAGCCGGGGCACGACATCGTGTTCGGCGACCGCTTCCCGACCCAGGACGGGCGCGGCAAGCTGGTGCCGGCGCGCATCACGCCGCCCGACGAATTGCCGGACCCGCAGTATCCGATGGTGCTCTCGACCGGCCGGCAGCTCGAGCATTGGCACACCGGCGCGATGACGCGCCGCGCCTCGATGCTCGATGCGCTCGAGCCGGGCCCAGTCGCGAACCTTTCGCGCGGCGAGATCGCAAAGCTCGGAATTTCCCCGGGCGACCGCATCCGCGTCACCACGCGGCGCGGCTCGGTCGAGCTTTACGCGCGCCAGGACGACGCCATCCCGGACGGCGTCGTGTTCATCCCGTTCGCTTATGTCGAGGCCGCCGCGAATCTCTTGACCAACTCGGCGCTCGACCCGTTCGGCAAAATCCCGGAATTCAAATTCTGCGCCGCGAAGGTGGAGCGGGTCGGCGCGGTAAGAGAGGCGGCGGAGTAGGGGGCCGACCGTCATCCGTCAATACTCTCTGACGAAGTTGCTTGGTGCCGGACCGATGCCTGTCCGCGCCGACACCTGCTATTTCTCCATAGCAGCAATGCTGAATGGGCATGACAGCCTATTTGGTTGCTTTCGTACTTTCACAAGAGTTTATTCGCAAGATCATGACCGCTGACGCGCAATCAGCGCACGAATCGTTCTATTTGCCTGTTCTTGACAGATCCTGATGGCGCTTGCTGCCACCGCATGGCCGCATTCCATCGCGCAAGTCCGCTCCGGGGCGTCGAGTTGCGTAACCGGAGTACAATCATGAACCTTGCTTGGAAACAAACCCTGCTTGCCGCCGGCGTTGTTGCCTCGGCGAGCCTGGTCTCGCCGGCGCTCGCCAAACCTTCCCACCATTCTGTCGGCGATGGCCGCGACGCGCAGATGCGCCAGCATGCGCGCCACGGCGCCGGCGTTCGGCACGCGCACGGCAGCCGACGGTTGGCGCGGTTCGGGCACCGGCGCTTCGCGTCCGCCCGCCGCGCGCACCGGACCGCGTCAACCGGGAGCACCGGATCGAGCGGCAACTCCTCGCTCGTGGCCGAGGCGCGGCGCTATCTCGGCGGCAATCCCACCGGCTGGGCGCACGACTGGTGCGGAAGATTCATGAACCTGGTGCTGGAGCGCACCGGCCATCGCGGCACCGGCTCGAATTTCGCGCTGTCGTTCGCGCGCTACGGCCGCCGCCTCTCCGGCCCGCAGGTCGGGGCGGTCGCCGTCATGGCGCGGCAGGGCGGCGGCCACGTCGGCGTGGTCAGCGGCGTGCTGCCCAACGGCAACGTGAAAGTGATCTCAGGCAATCACGGCCATAGGGTTGCGGAATCGGTCTACAGCCGCGGCCGCATTCTGGCCTTCATACTGCCGACGACGTGATCTCTTCTCCCAGGATGGCCGGGCTCGTCCCGGCCATCCACGTCTCCCCCGGACTTGATCCGAGGCAGGCATGACGACGCAGAGCCAGCGGCCTTTTTTGTATTAAGATCGACGCCATGCAGCCCGTTCCGCTGGCGAAGCTTCCGTGCGGCGAGACCGTGCCAGCGCTCGGGCAAGGCACCTGGGGCATGGGCGAAGATCGCCGGCGGCGCAACGAGGAAATTGCGGCGCTGCGCCTCGGCCTCGATCTCGGCATGAACCTGATCGACACCGCGGAAATGTACGGCGACGGCGGCGCCGAGAAGCTCGTCGGCGCGGCGATCGCGGACCGGCGCGACAAGGTTTTCCTCGTCAGCAAGGTGCTGCCGGAGCACGCCACGCGTCGCGGCACGATCCAAGCCTGCGAGCGCAGCCTGAAGCGGCTCGAAACCGACCGCATCGATCTCTACCTGCTGCACTGGCGCGTGGAGGAAGTCGAGCTCGCGGAAGTCGTCGAAGCGTTCACGGCGCTCGTGCGCGCGGGAAAAATCCGCCACTGGGGCGTGAGCAATTTCGACGTCGCCGACATGCAGGAGCTTCTTGGGCTTTCCGGCGGCGCGGCGGTCGCGGCGAACCAGGTGATGTACAACCTCGAGCGCCGCGGCATCGAGCACGATTTGCTGCCCTGGTGCCGCCGGCGGCGGATCCCAATCATGGCCTATTCGCCGCTCGATCAGGGCAAGCTGGCGCGCTCGCGCAAAGTCGGGCGCATCGCGCAACGACTGGGGGCGACCCCCAGCCAGGTGGCGCTTGCGTGGCTCGCACGGCAAAACAACGTCATCGCCATTCCGAAATCGGCGAGCCCGGACCACTTGCGCGAGAATTTCGCCGCGCTCGATGTGCGCCTCGGCGAGCAGGATCTCGAAGATCTCGATCGTGCCTTCCCCGCGCCCAAGCGAAAGATGCCGCTGGCGATGACCTAATCGCCCAGCGCCGCCGGGAATCCTTGCCAGAAGGCGAAACCCGGTTGGCGGGGCGGCGTTGTCCCGCGCGCTTTTCTCGCCTGACATCAGGCTGTGCGCCCAGCGGGTCCGGCAGGTGCATTCAGGAGGTGTGACGTGCGGCTGAAGCAGGAGTTCGCCGCGGCCCGTGCCCGCTGGAGCGTTTTGACGCTCTACCAGAAATTCGAGCACATCGTCGTGCTCATCCTCACCGGACTGATCGCCGTCGTGGTCGTGTTCGCAGTATGGAACCTGATGCTGAAGGTCGCGCTCAGCATCGTGGTTTCCGGCTCGTTCGATCCGACGGACTATTCGGTTTTTCAGACGATCTTCGGGATGATCTTCACGGTCATCATCGCGCTGGAGTTCAAGCGATCCCTGCTCGTAGTGGCGGAGCGCCGGGACAACGTGGTGCAGGTCCGCAGCGTGATCCTGATCGCGCTGTTGGCGGTCGTGCGCAAGCTGCTCATCCTCGACATCGCCACCACCGAGGCGCTGCACCTCTTCGCGCTGGCGGCGGCGATCCTGGCGCTCGGCGCCGTTTATTGGCTGGTGAGCGCGCAGGACCGGTACCAGCGCGCGTGGCGACGCGAGCCGACACGCGAAGGAACCGACTTACCGCAACCTCGCCGGGATCAGGCTTGAGCCCCGCGGGATGGCGACGTGTGGCCCGCGGTCACGGCTTCGCCGGACCCTGGTGCATGATCGCATCGTCCATCGGCCCATCGACGATCAGCGCGCCGACGAGGCCGCGTTCGAGCCGCGAAAGCGCATGGTCGACGATGGTGTAGCGACCCGGTCGGTCGATCTTGAAATCGACGACGGTGGCGCCGCCGGGCGGCACCGACACGGTCTGCACGCCGGTCAACGGCGGCGCGCCGAGGCTCGCGCCTTCGTAGACGTGATCGAAGATCTCGCCAATGACGTGGAACGACGAGGTGAAGTTCGGTCCGCCCACGCCGAAGAAGATCCGCGCCGTCTCGCCGGGACGCGCGCGCAGCGGATGCCCCTTGGTCAGAGCGCCGACGGACCCGTTGAACAGGAAATACTCCGGCCGCTCGGAGATCAGCTTCTCGTAGTCCATCTCCTGGTCGCCCTGGGTTCCGAACGGCTGGGCAGTATAGAGCTCGCCTTGCATGATGTAGAACTCGCGGTCAACCTGGGGCAGCCCGCCTTCCGGCTCGACCAGGATCAGGCCGTACATGCCGTTGGTGATGTGGTGCGGAACGCTGGGCGTGGCGCAATGATAGACGAACAAGCCGGGGACGAGAGCCTTGAAGGTGACGATCTTCTCCTGTCCGGGATCGGTTTGCGTGAACATTGCCCCGCCGCCCGGACCGGTGGCGGCGTGGAAGTCCACCGAATGCACCATCACGCTGTCGTCGTGGTTCTTCAGGTGCACCTCGAGGGTGTCGCCGACGCGCACGCGCAGGAAGGGGCCGGGCACCTTGCCGTTGAACGTCCAGTAATTGTACCGGGTCTTGTCGTCGAGCTGGCCGACCAGCTCGACCGTATCGAGATCGACGCGCACCAGCTGCGGCGGGCGCGAGTGGAGCGGCCCCGGCAGATCGGTTGGATCGCGCACGATATCCGGGGCGGTTGCCACGCCCGCGGCGCGCGGCCCGGGCACGACTTGGATGCGGCCCTGCATCCCGGAGTCGCGATGGCCCGGCACCGAGCAGAAGTAGATGAACTCGCCGGTACGGTCGGCCGTGAACGATATGATGCTGCTCGCGCCTTTGCCGACCACCCGGTCCGAGCGCACGCCGTATTGGTCGACGACGATGTCGTGCTCGGCGCCTTCGCCGTTGATGAGATTGATCTGGACTACCTCGCCTTCTTGCACAACGAGGGTGGGATTGACCTTGGCGTTGATGTCGCCGCCGACCCCCAGAAAAACCATGCGGCCCTCGGCAATGCCGGAGCGAAACGTGAAAACCGTCGGAGCGTGCATGTCGCCGTGAGCAGCGGCGCCGGGAGCGGCCACAGGTGCGGCGCGCGAGGGCGGTGCCGGCGCCTGCGCCATCTGGGACGCGGATGGCGCAGCCGGCGACGCCCCATGCTGCTGGTGTTGGGCCCAGGACGGCGTCGCAAGCCAAACCAGGAAAGCGGCAAGTAGGAGCACGGGCGAGTTCATGACAATGGTTCCGTTTGGGTTGAGGAATGCAGGGCGAGCGGCAGCGAATACTCATAACCGGGCCGCGACGCCTCGGTTTTGCTAAAAATCAAAATCCGGCCGGCGCCGGCGCGCCAACCGGCGGTTCGGTGAGTTACCGGAAATTCAGCGCGGAGCGGCCTAGCCGACCTTCACTTCGCTGATCTGAATGGTCGGCGGGATGTCGGTG
Source organism: Xanthobacteraceae bacterium (assembly GCA_036395835.1). Classification (GTDB taxonomy): domain Bacteria; phylum Pseudomonadota; class Alphaproteobacteria; order Rhizobiales; family Xanthobacteraceae; genus AP-16. The sequence continues at coordinate 6,754 of DASWCW010000183.1, read as the reverse complement.
TAATTGGGAATGTCGGCCATGATCTCCTTGGCGTGCGGTCCGAAGGCGGCGCGGAACGCCTCGACCGAATCGCAATAGAGATGGCCCATGGCGGCGAAGCCCGGCTTGGATCCGGGGGCGCCGCCCTCGAGGCCGCGTTCGACCGCGATCTTCTTGCAGGCGGCGCCGAGTTTTTGCTGCACCATGGGCATATGCTTCTTGCAGTAATAATCGATGTCGAACTTGCTGCCCTTGTCACTCGGATAAAGTATGGTGACCTTGATCATCAGTTCCTCCCTGCATGGTGCATTCGCAGCCCGGATGGAGCGGAGCGAAATCCGAGAACCCGCATTCCGCTTCGCTCCATGCGGACTACAAGGCTGGATCGGCGGCGCGCTCGCGTTCGAGACGCCGGTAGACATAAGGCTCCTGGCGCTGCTCCTCGGCAAGGGCCGCCACCAGCCCATGCTTGGGTGAAAACTGGCAGACCGGATCGGTCGCGCGCGCATCGCCGGTGAGCGCAAACGCCTGGCAGCGGCAGCCGCCGAAATCCTCAAAACGGCGCGGGCAGCTCGCGCACGGCTCCTGCATCCAATCGGTGCCGCGGAACGCGCGAAATGCCGGCGAGTTCTCCCAGACGTCCGCAAGCGAGCGCTCGCGCACCGACCAGAACTCGAGGCCCGGAAGGCTTTCCGCCGCATGGCACGGCAGCACCTTGCCGACGGGCGTCACGTTGAGCGAGCGCCGGCCCCAGCCGCCGACGCACGGCTTTGGAAACCGCGCATGATAATCCGGCACCACCGCGTCGATGACGATGCGACCCTGGTGGCGCGCGCGCAACGCCTCGACCGCTGCGACGGCGCGCTCGACCTGGGTGCGCGTCGGCATCAGCGCCGCGCGGTTCTTCAGCGCCCAGCCGTAATATTGCACGTGCGCGATCTCGACCCGGCTCGCGCCGAGCTCCATCGCCAGCTCCACCATCTCGGCGACGTGATCGATGTTGGCCCGGTGCATCACCGCATTGACGGTGAGCGGGATCTTGTGCCGCACGACTTCGGCGGCGAGCGTGCGCTTGCGTTCATAGGCGCCCGCGTAACCGGCGATATGGTCCGCCGAATTCGGCTCGTGGTCCTGGATCGAGATCTGCACGTGGTCGAGCCGGGCGTCGGCGAGCGCGGCGAAGCGCTTCGGCGTCAGGCCGACCGCGGACGTGATGAGGTTGGTGTAGAGGCCGGCATCGTGCGCGGCCGCGGTAATGTCGGCAAGGTCGCGCCGCGCCGCCGGCTCGCCGCCGGAGAGATGTACCTGCAGCACGCCGAGGTCGGCCGCCTCGCGAAACACTCGGGCCCAGGTCGCGGCATCGAGTTCGTCGCGGTCGAGCGCGATCGGGTTCGAGCAATACGGGCAGCCGAGCGGACAGCGGTGGGTCAGCTCGGCGAGCAGCCCAAGCGGTTTGAAGATCGTTTCCGCCGCGGTCATGGATCAGAGCTCCAGGAGCTTCTTGTCTGCCAGCGAACGAAGCAGCGCCGAGACGTCGGCCAGGATGCGCTCGCGCGGCGCCGAATAGGTTTTCGCCAGGTCATCGACGATCGCCTCGAGCGTGGCCTCGCCGGTGCAGCGCTTGAGAATCTCGATGGCGACCGCGTCCGGCTTGAACACCCGCTCCGGTGCCAACAGCACCAGCCCGCCCTGCGCCTCGTTATGCACGAGACGCACGCCGCGCGGCAGCCGCGGCTTGGCGTCTGGCAGCAGGGTTGGGGTCGAGGAAGTCTCAGCCACGTTACCTCACAGGAGTGTGTTCCGGGGGCTCGCGCTTATCCCCCCCGAAGGGGGAGGGTCGGCGAGACGCGGGCAGCGTCGAGCCGGGGTGGGGTGAGAGCGGGCGACCCCACCCGATCGCGCCTTGCGCGATCGACCTCCCCTGAAGGGGGGTAAAGCGCGTCCGCGGGCCCGGCCCTGCATTCCCTCACTCCTTCGGCTCGAAGGCACCGGGCGGAACGTGCTTCGGCGCCACATAAGCATGATAGAGCGCATCGAGCATCGCCCACAGCACGTCGCATTTGAACTCGAGCGCGGCGAGCACCGCCTGCTGGGCATCGGGTGACACGGCGTTGGCCTTGACATAGGCGAGAGCAAAGCCTGAGTCGCGCTCCGCCTGCGGCGGTCGTTTCTCGAAATAGGCCAGCGTCTCCCGCGTGATGAAATCGTAGTTCTTGAGCATGCCTTCGACGCGCTCGCCGATGATCGCCGGCGAGAACAGCTCGGTGAGCGAGGACGCGATCGCCTCCAGCAGCGAGCGCTCGCGCACGAACCGCACGTAGGCGTCGACCGCGAACCGCGTGCCCGGCAGGATCCCGCGCATCGAGACTACGTAATCGGCATCGAGCCCCAATCCGCCGGTGAGCTTCAGCCACCGCGCAATGCCGCCTTCGCCCTCGGCGGTGCCGTCATGGTCGACCAGACGGCTGCGCCATTCGCGGCGAAGCGCCGGATCCTCGCAGCGGGCGATCAGGCCCGCATCCTTCAGCGGGATCATCGCCTGGTAATAATAGCGATTGAGCGCCCAGGCCTGGACCTGGCCCTTGCTGCACTCGCCGCCGTGCAGCATGCGATGGAACGGATGCAGGCGATGATAGCGGCGCGCGCCGATGTCGCGCAGCTGCGCTTCGAGCTCGTCGGCGGAGAGCAGCTTCACAGCACGATCTCCATTCCGTCCTCGGCGATCTCCCATCCGGCCGCTTCGACCCGGCGCCGCTCGGGCGAACCATCCACGAGCACCGGATTGGTGTTGTTGATGTGGATGTAGATACGCCGGCCGGGAATTCCGGCAAGGCTTGCAAGCGAGCCGTCGGCGCGGTCGATCGGCAAATGTCCCATGCGGCGTCCGGTCTTGGTCCCGGTTTCTTTGCGGATCATCTCGTCGTCCGTGAACAGCGTACCGTCGAACAAGACGACGTCGGCGCGGGAAAGCCGCGCATGGAGCATCGGCGTGATCGCGGCGGCGCCGGGCACGAACGCAAGCCGGCACTTTCCGGCGCGAGCCTCGATGCCGACGCTGACCCCGCTTTCACCGCCGATCTCCGGCGCATCGCCTTCGACGTAGAGCGGCGCTTTGCCCGGGACCGTGAACATTTCCGCTTCGATTCCGCCCGGCAGGCCGAACGCCACGCCCGGGAGCACGGCAATCCGCGACACCAGGGCGGGGGCCAGCACGCCGAAGATCGGATTGGCCTCGATCAGGTCCAGAGTCTCGGCAGTCGCGCAAAGCGCAAACGGCTGGCGCTCGCGCAACGTCAGCAACCCGGCGATCTGATCGACTTCACCTCCGGTCAGCACCACGGCCTTGACCGGGCTGCTCCGCAAGCCGCCCTGAGGGTGCAGCGCCGGGGTACGATCGAGCTGGGATTTCAAGTCCGGCGCGGCGTTCAGGATGATCCACTGATTGCCGTCGGCCGTAATAGCAACGCTGGTCTGGGTGCGCGCCCTCACTCGCGGGTCGCGTTCCCAGGCCAAGCGACACACGTCACATCGACAATTCCATTGCGGATAGCCGCCGCCGGCACCGGAGCCCAGAATGACCGCGGTCAGGCGCCGGCCGCGCAGAGCGGCCGGAAAGGCTTGCTCAGAACTCGGCCGGCAGATAGCCGTTGATCTCGAGGCCGATGCAGATCTCGACGAGGGTCGGGGTGGTCCAAGTCATGATGTTTCCTCACCTTTTCGGGCCGCATCCACGGCGTTTGTTCGGATCAGAACCGTAGCGCAGCCTCGCTCGGAACGCAATAGAGCCGAGGCAATGCCTGTCCGAGTCATGCGCTCGCGGCAGCCGATGCATGCATCCCGCTGATGTCTCATCCTCCTGCCAGACCCGGCGGGGATCGGGATCACGGCGGTATGATCGTGCTATGAGGGCTGGCCGGGAACCTTTCTTGATCCCGGAAATCAATGTTCGTGTTTCGAAATCCATGAGAGGTCGGCATGACCAAGCTGGTGAACATGGGCAATCGACGCGCGGCCCGCGGCTCCGAATCCGAGCCGGAGCGGGATCTCCGCCCTTCCCGCAGCGACGCCGAAGATGCAGTGCGCACCCTGATCCGCTGGGCCGGGGACGATCCCGATCGCGAGGGCTTGCGCGGAACGCCGGGCCGGGTCGTGCGCGCCTATGAGGAATGGTTCTGGGGCTATACCGAGGATGCCGCCGAATATTTGCAGCGGACGTTCGAGGAGGTCGCCGGCTACGACGAAGTGGTGGTGTTGCGCGACATCCGCTTCGAATCCCATTGCGAGCATCACATCGCACCCATCGTGGGCCGCGTGCATATCGGCTACCTGCCGCGCAATCGCGTGGTCGGCATTTCGAAATTGGCGCGCCTCGTCGACGCCTATGCCCGCCGGCTGCAAATCCAGGAACGGTTGACGGCGGAAATCGCCAACACGCTCGACCGGATTCTCAAACCGCACGGCGTCGCCGTCGTGGTCGAAGGCGTGCATGCATGCATGACCACCCGCGGAGTGCGGCAATCGGCCTCGACCATGGTGACGAGCCGCATGCTCGGGGTTTTTCGCGATCAGCCCCAAACCCGGCAGGAATTCCTCTCTTCCCTGTGCTTCCATGGATCGACGCGCTCCGACGCGCTCTCGCTGTGATCCCGGGCTGTCGCGGATAAAGCCCGCCTCGCCCGAAATCGGGTGGGCGGGCCGAAGACATCACGGTAATGCTGCAGGGCACCGGACATCGGGCACAACCAACGTCAGTGCAGAGAGCCGCGATGCTGCAAATGTTTGCCGCGATCGGAATCTGGATTGCAGCCTCGGCCCTGCCGGTCGACGCGCAGCTCCAGGGCGGTATCGTGATGGCGGCCGCCACCACCCCGGCGACGACCGGGAAAGAACGGCTGGGCGACAAGGCATCGGACAATCAGCGGGTCGACGACTGCCGCGTGCCGCCGCAGAAGCGCGGTCCTGTCCAGCGCCCGACCGAGTGCGCACAGAAGTGACCTTGCAACGGGGTTGGTTCTGCCAGGGCTCGCCGATGTCGCGCAGTCATTGAGTTCCCGTCCGGATCGCCGGATACTCCCGCCAAACCAATCAGCGGGAGTCCGGATCGCCGGATACTCCCGCCAAACCAATCAGCGGGAGGAAATGCATGCGCGAATTTTCACAAGCCGATCGGGTGCTCCGCGAGGCGGCCGATGCCGCGAAGGTGCCGGGGGTGGTTGCCATGGCGGCGAGCCGGGAGGGGCCGATCTATCAGGCGGCGTTCGGCAAGCGCGCGCTGCCGTCGGGCCCCGCCATGACGGTCGACACGGTGTTCTGGATCGCTTCCATGACCAAGGCGCCCCACCATTGAAGACGCGACGTTTTTCTGCCGTTTAGCGCTGGGGGAACCTCGGGAGGCACCCTTCCGCCTTAGGATGCCCCGCCGCACCCTGGTAGACCGGACCGTCCCGCGTCGCCGCCATGGCGACCACGCCCGGCACCGCTCCGGCCTCGGCCGCCTCGTGGAGCACCTGGTCGGCTTGTGAGAACTCGCGCATGGTTTCCTCCCGACTGAATGATTTGCGGGAGTATCCGGCGATCTACGCGCGAACTCAATGATGGTGGGAAATCGACGCGGGCTCGTCGCGCGAGCCTCGCGGTGAAAGGGTTACTTTTGGGCGTTCGGGCACCCGGCCGCCCTTGGCCTTCCCTGGCGACAGGCTAAAAAGGGAACTCGGCACCGAAGCGCCGCGGGGCCGTCCAGGGCCTTTCCCCTGATGCAAAATCGCACGGGCCTCGCTGGCGGCGATCAGTCGGCATTGCCGCCGAAGAAGGTCGACCAATGGTCGACTTTCGCCTCGCTGACAGGGCAGAATATCGAGAATCGGGGGAACCTAGGCAATGCGATACGCGCGTCCGACGAAGACAGTCGGGAGCAGTGGTTCGGGAGGGGGAATGAAGCCGCTTGGTGAGCTATGTAAACCGCGCGAGTCCGTCTTCGATACGGCGAAGCGCGATACGGTCCTCGACCTCACGGATTTGAGTGAGCATCGGATCGAGCCCAGCGAATTCTTTAAGGAAAATTGGGGAATGGCGACGCTTTTGGGCGAGGCCTTCCGGCGGCTTGAAGGCAAGTCCGAACAGGGTGTCTTTTATCTCAAGCAAGCAATGGGGGGCGGCAAGACGCACAACTTGCTTACCCTTGGCCTCCTTGCGCGCCATCCCGAAGTGCGCGCCAAGAATCTGGCGGCAATCTATACGCCCGATCCGAAGCTCGGACAGGTTCGCGTGATGGCCTTTACGGGTCGGGAGTCGGACGCGCCATTCGGCATCTGGGGCGCTACGGCATCCCGTCGCTACCTTTTTGCGGAAGCAGGCGGCCTGATCGTTTTTGGTAGTGACTTCGCCGAACGGTTTCGCGCCAAGGGGCAGGATACATCGACCGCATCCTCAAGGGCGACAAGCCCGATCGGCCGGTACCGCAGATCACCAAACTCGAGCTTTCATCAACCTCAAGACCGCCAAGCATCGTCCCCCGCTTGCGATAGTGAGCCGGCTCACATGCAATGATTTTGCGCTACTCTAATCTCTGCAAGCACGTTCAGCCAGCTCATGAGAGGCGAGCATGTCGATGCGGCATTGGACGACCGGAGCGTTGGCGGCCGTTGCGCTTTCGATGTCACCGGCCAGCTACGGGCAACAGGAGAGGGTGACCTGGGCAGAGGCGGTCGACTATGTGGCTCAGCATGGTGCGGCATCTTCGCTCTATGGTCCGGTCGCCATGAATCTCGGCCTGGGT
>DASWCW010000182.1:0-4048 GCA_036395835.1 Xanthobacteraceae bacterium | reverse complement strand
AGCCGATCGCCGTCGTGGTCTGCTATCCGGCCAACCCGACCGCATACGTGGCGAGCCTCGACTTCTATCGGGATCTCGTCGCCTTCGCGAAAAAGCACGGCCTGCTCATTCTGTCGGATCTCGCTTATGCTGAGGTGTATTTCGACGACAATCCGCCGCCGTCCGTGCTGCAGGTGCCGGGCGCGATCGACGTCACGGTCGAGTTCACGTCGCTGTCGAAGACCTATTCGATGCCGGGCTGGCGCATGGGATTTGCGGTCGGCAACGAGCGCATCATCTCGGCGCTGGCGCGGGTGAAATCCTATCTCGACTACGGCGCGTTCACGCCGGTGCAGGTTGCCGCGACCGCGGCGCTCAACGGCCCGGACGAGTGCATCCAGGAGATGCGCGCGACCTATAAACGCCGGCGCGACGTGCTCGTGGAATCCTTCGGCCGCGCCGGCTGGCCGATCCCGGCGCCGCGCGCCTCGATGTTCGCCTGGGCGCCGATCCCGCCGGCATTCCAGCCGCTCGGGAGCCTCGAGTTCTCGACCCTGCTGGTCGAGAAGGCGGAGCTCGCGGTCTCGCCCGGCATCGCCTTCGGCGAGCATGGCGAGGGCTTCGTGCGCATCGCGCTGGTCGAGAACGAGCAGCGCATCCGGCAGGCCGCCCGCAACGTCCGCCGTTTCCTTGAAACCGGCGTCGAAAAGTTGCACAACGTCGTTCCCCTCGCCACGCGGCGCTGACGCGCCCGCTTTGCTCTCCCCGAGACGGCCCATGGTCGCGGCGCTGAAAGTCGGTCTTGCCGGACTTGGCACGGTCGGCGCCTCCGTGGTGCGTCTGATCGAGCGCCAGCGCGAGGAGCTGGAGGCGCGCTGCGGCCGCCCGATCGAGGTCGCCGCGGTTACCGCCCGCTCGCGCAGCAAACGGCGCGACCTCGATCTCAGCCGATTTCGTTGGGCCGCAGACGCAGTGGCGCTAGCCGGCGATCGCGAGATCGACGTCTTCGTCGAGGTGATCGGCGGCGAGAGCGATCCGGCCAAGCGCGCGGTCGAGGCGGCACTTGCGGCCGGCAAATCGGTGGTCACGGCCAACAAGGCGCTGCTCGCCCGGCACGGGGTGGCGCTCGCGGCGCTCGCCGAACAACACCATGTCGCGCTGAACTTCGAGGCGGCGGTCGCCGGCGGCATTCCCATCGTCAAGACGCTGCGCGAAGGTCTCGTCGGCAATTCGCTGGCGCGGATCTACGGCATCCTCAACGGCACCTGCAATTACATCCTGACCCGGATGGAGCGCGAGAATCTGTCCTTCGCGCAGAGCCTCGAGGAAGCGCAGCGCCTGGGCTATGCGGAAGCCGATCCTTCCTTCGACATCGAGGGTCACGACACCGCGCAGAAACTGGCGATCCTCGCGAGCCTCGCCTTCGGCACCCGGGTCGATCCCGGCGCGGTCTACGTCGAGGGCATCGCCTCGATCACGCCCGAAGATCTGCGCGCCGCCGACGATCTCGGCTACCGCATCAAGCTCCTGGGCGTCGCGGTGAAGACCGAGAACGGCATCGAGCAGCGCGTGCATCCGACGATGGTGCCGAAGGGTTCGGCGATCGCCCAGGTCATGGGCGTGACCAACGCGGTCACCGTCGATGCCGACGCCGTGCGCGAGATCACGTTGGTGGGTCCCGGCGCCGGGGGCGAGGCAACCGCCTCGGCGGTGGTCTCCGACATCGCCGATATCGCCCGCGGCGTGCGCACGGCGCCGTTCGGGCGCCCGTCGGCCCGGCTCGCATCGGTCGAGAAGGCGCCGATGCAGCGCCACGAGGGCGGCTATTACATTCGCATGCTCGCGGTCGACAAGCCGGGGACCGCCGCCCGCATCGCGACCTGCTTCGCCGAGGAGAGCATCTCGCTCGAATCGATCATGCAGCGGCATTTCGGGCCTCGGCCGCTGGGCGGCGAGGATCCGAGCGCGGCGCGGCCGGTGCCGGTCATTCTCATCACCTATGCGACCACCGAGGACGCGGTGCGCCGGGCGCTGGCGAAAGTCGAGGCCGAACGGGTGATCGAGGGCAAGCCGCAATTGATCCGCATCGAAAAGACGTGAAAATCGGCCAATCGCATTCTGCCCATGCCTGCTACCATCCGGCTGCGGGCGGGTATCGCCGAGGAACGCCGGGTGGCCTTCTTGCCATCGGCCCCCGCCCCCCGGCCAAGGAATGGAACCATGGCAGCGATCAACGTGCAGCCGCAGCTGCTCGACCGCATCCTCTCCCTCGAGATCGTGCGGGTGACCGAGCGCGCCGCCGTGTCGGCGGCACGCCTGCGCGGACGCGGCAACGAGATGGCGGCCGACCAGGCGGCGGTCGACGCCATGCGGCGCGAGCTCAATAAGCTGCCGATCCGCGGCACCGTGGTGATCGGCGAGGGGGAGCGCGACGAGACGCCGATGCTGTTCATCGGCGAGGTGGTCGGGCTCGAGACCGGCACCACCAAGGTGGATATCGCGGTCGATCCGCTCGACGGCACGACGCTGTGCGCCAAGAGCCTGCCCGGGGCGATCGCCACCATGGCCATGGCCGAACAGGGCACGCTGCTCAACGCGCCCGACGTGTACATGGAGAAGGTCGCGATCGGTCCCGGCTATCCGCGGGGCCTCGTGGACCTCGATGTGCCGCCCGAGGAAAACATCGCGGCGCTCGCCAAGGCCAAGGGCGTGCCGCCCGCCAATATCACGGCGCTCGTGCTCGATCGGCCGCGGCATGCCGACCTGATCGCGGCGTTGCGCAAGGCCGGCGCCGCGGTGCGGCTGTTCACCGATGGCGATACCGCAGGCGTCATTCACACCACCGATCCCGAGGGCACCGGGGTCGACATTTATCTCGGCAGCGGCGGGGCGCCCGAGGGCGTGCTCGCCGCCGCGGCGATGCGCTGCATCGGCGGCCAGATGCAGGGACGGCTCGTGCTCGACACCGAGGAGAAGCGCGAGCGCGCCGCCAAGATGGGCATCCGGGATCCGCGCAAGAAGTACGAAATGGAGGACATGGTCAAAGGCGACTGCCTGTTCGCCGCGACCGGCGTGACCGACGGTCCGATGCTGCGCGGGGTGAAATTCCGCAAGCACGTCATCGAGACCGAGACGGTGGTGATGCGCTCGGTCACCGGCACGGTGCGCTGGATCCGCGCCGAGCACCGCGACGTCGACAAGTTCCATTTGGATTGAGGGACCTCCTTCCGACCGCTTCGCGGTCGACCTCGCCCGCAAGCGGGAGAAGTGGCCGGGTGTGCTGCGCGGCTGAGAATTCCTCTAATCTCGGACATCGATTCGCAGCGAAGCTCAGCCGCACGGGATCGCGCATGCTCGCGCAACGCCGCCTGTTTCTCGACGTGGAGCGCTCGGTGACCGGCCGCGCCTGGCGCGATCGGCTCGACGAGCGCACGGCGGCCGGCGCGCTCTCGATCGTGCAGCGCCACGGGGTCCCCGAGCTCTTGGCGCGCATCGTCGCCGGCCGCGGCGTCGAGCTCGAGAAATTCGAGGGGTTTCTCGACCCCACCGTGAAGCGGCTCATGCCCGATCCCGAAATTCTCACCGACATGGCCGCGGCTTCGCAACGCCTCGCCGATGCGGTGGAGCGCGGCGAGCAGGTGGCGATCTTCGGCGATTATGATGTCGATGGCGCCACCTCGGCCGCGGTGCTGGCCCGCTTCCTCCGTCATGGCGGGCTCGAGCCCCTGATCCGCATTCCCGACCGCATCTTCGAAGGCTACGGGCCGAATCTCGAGGCGATTCGCGCGCTCTCCCAGCGCGGCGCAACCCTGCTGGTCACGGTCGATTGCGGCACCACGAGCATCGCTCCGCTCGAGGAGGCGCGCCAGCTCGGCCTCGATGTCGTCGTGATCGATCACCACCTAGCCGACGAAGCCCTGCCGCCGGGGCTCGTGGTCAATCCCAACCGGCTCGACGATCTCTCGCGGCTCGGGCATCTCGCCGCGGTCGGCCTCACGTTTCTCACGGTCGTGGCCGTGAATCGCGCGCTGCGCCGACGCTCGTTCTGGAGCCCGTCCCGGCCGGAGCC
>DASWCW010000181.1:0-29144 GCA_036395835.1 Xanthobacteraceae bacterium | reverse complement strand
GAGCGGGGTCGCGCATTCGCCCGAGGTATTTCCGCGCCCGGACGGCACCACCTATGTGTGCGCCATTTCCAGCGAAAGCCCGCTGCCGAAAAACCCCGCCGAGGTCGCACCCGATCCCGGCGCGATCGAGCTACTCGAGGCGATGTGCGCGCGAGTGTCGCCCGAATTGGGGAAGAGCAGGATCCTCGCCCGGCAGGCCTGTTATCGTCCGGTTACCCGCGACGGCCTGCCGCTGATCGGCCCGGTGTCGGGCCTCGACAATGTCCATGTGGCGACCGGGCACGGCGTCTGGGGTATTCTCAACGCGCCGGCGACCGGGGAAGCGATGGCGGAGCTGATCGTCGAGGGCGCCGCACGCACGATCGACCTCGCGCGCTTCCATCCCGGCCGGCTGCCGCCGCTCGACCGGTCCGGCTCGGCCGCAACCGACCGAGGTTTGTAAGGAATTAACCCGGTGCGGTTCGAAGGCGGGCGAGATAGCTTTCGATAAGCGCAGTGAGCTCATCTTCCAATTCGGGCCGCCCCAGCAGCGATGACTGCTCCTCGAAGGCGGCACGCAGCACGCCGATAACGGCGCGAGTCAGGACGAAGAGCGCTGCCGGCGGGATGGGTTCCGCGCGCTCCGGAAGGATGCGATCGCCGCGAGACGCCAGTATCTCCGCCACCTCTTGCACCGGCCGAGCGTGCTCGGCGCCGAGCCCACTGGAAATATGGGCCGTCATGATGGCGCGGCGAACCTCGGGGCCGGTCCGAAACAGTTTCATCAGCGTTTGGATCACGAGGCGCACGAGCGGCGCGCCCGGGCGGCCCAGGACTTCGGCCAATACATTGCCTATGACCTGCTCATCCTTCGCGAGCTGACGCCGCGCCATGGCGATCAGCACGGCTTCCTTGTTCGGGAAATATTCGTAGAGCGTCCCGACGCTGATTCCCGCGCGCTCGGCAATGGCGTTGGTGTGCACGGCGCCCGCGCCGTCGCGCTCGATAATCCGAGCCGTGGCTTCGAAGATCGTTTCGACGGTGATGCGCGCCCGCGTCTGCGTCGGCTTTCTTCTAGACAAAACAATAGCCTGCTTGCGCTTGGTCATGATCCGGTTCCTGCGCTGAAACCCGAGTAGCGAAAACCGAGCATAGCTCGCATTATCGGCTCGGGCCAAACCGTTGGTCCGGGCGATGTCCAGTTCTGCAAGACGCGAGGTCGCGCATGCTCCCGTTGCTCATGTGCCTTCTGCTGCCGGCCGGCCGCCGCGATCCTCCGAGGTCGCTGCGGCGTGCGTGCGCGTGCGCCGTTCTGTGCGCCCCGTGCCTGCTGCCGATGCCGCCATCTGGCGTGCGCGCGGAGACGGTCGATTGCGCGGCTCCGGCGAATATCGCCGACGGATGGGAGACGGCTGGCCTGGTCGCGTCCAGCTTCGACGCGCCAGCGCTGTGCGCAAGCTTGAGCCGGGTGGCCACGGGCGGCGCCAACATTCACAGCGTGCTCGTCGAGCGCCGCGGCCGGCTGGTCGCCGAGCTGTACAAGCGGGGTACGGACCGCTCGATCTACAGTCTGTTTGCGAGCGATGTCTCCTTCGGTCCGACCGACGCTCACGACCTGCGATCCGTCAGCAAGAGTGTGATCGGTTTGCTCGTCGGCATCGTCATGCAGCAAGGCAAATTGCCGGGTGTTGCCACCTCGGTGCTGGATTTCTATCCGGAATTCGCCGATCTGCGCACCGCGCCTCGCGATGCCATCACGCTGGAGCACCTGCTCACGATGACCAGCGGTCTGGAGTGGCACGAGAGCATCACCTCCTACGGCGGTCTCGGCAACGACGAAACGCGTCTCTATTGGGACTGGGCCCCCACTCGCTTCGTGCTCAGCCGACCCATCGCGGCTCCCCCAGGCAGCCAATTCAATTACAACGGCGGCGGCACGGCCGTGCTGGCGGACATACTGGTGCGCGCAACGAAGCAGCCGCTCCGGGATCTGGCCCGCGCGTCGCTGTTTGCGCCGCTCGGCATCGAGGATTGGGAGTGGGTCGGCGATCCCTACCGGCGGCCGCTCGCGTTTGCGGGCCTGCGCATGCGCCCGCGAGATCTGCTCAAGGTCGGCCGCATGCTGTTGGATCACGGGCAGTGGCGCGGACGGCAGATCGTGCCCGCCGAATGGGTGGCGCAATCGCTGCAGCCCCGGGTCGCGACCGACAGGGGCTTGCACTATGGATATCAATGGTGGGCCGGCAGCCTCGACCGGCAGGGGAGGGAACTTAATTGGAGCGGCGGCTTCGGCAACGGGGGGCAGCGCCTGTTCGTCGTCCCCGACCTGGACGTGGCGGTCGTCATCACCGCGGGCGACTACAACGATCCCGCCATCGTCGGCACCGTCAATCAGTTGTTCGAGCAAATCATCGCTGCCGTTCAGGATTAGGCGGCCGTTCGCGGCCTTCCGCCCGTCCCGTCACGCATGCCGGCCCGGCAACGTCCATGTGGCGACCGGTTCCGAGCGTGACCGGCCTCGTCAGCACGGGGCTGGTGACGGCCCCGGAGGTTTGCCACAATGGCGGCCCGCCGGCTCTGGGAGATAGGCTCATGACCATTTTGGCCAATATGCTCAATCCGACCGGCCGCCGGCTCGCAGCCGGCTGCGGTGTCGTTGTTTCGCTCCTCGTCGGCGCGTCGGCAGCCCCGGCGCAGGAGCCGATCAAGATCGGGCTGGTCGCGGCGCTCTCGGGCGGCTCCGCGAAATCGGGGGAGGGCATCACCCGCGGGCTGACGATCGCGATCGACGAGATCAACGCAGCGGGTGGGCTGCTCGGCGGGCGCAAGCTCATGCTGCTGCGCCGCGATGATGAATCCAATCCGGCCAATGGCCAGACGGCGGCGCGCGAACTGATGGATCAGGAGAAGGTCGCGGCCATGTTCGGCGGCATCGATTCTCCGGTTGCGCTCGGCATCGTGCCGCTCGCCAACAAGGAGAAGGTGCCGTTCTTCAGCGTGTGGGCGGCTGCGACCCCGATCACGCGCAACGGCGCCAATCCCAACTACGTGTTTCGCGTCTCCGCGGTCGACGCGCTGGTCGACAAGGCGCTCGTCCAATACGCGCGCAAGACCTTCGATGCCAAGAATCTCGGGCTTGCGCTCGTCAACAATCCGTGGGGCGAATCGAACGAGAAGGGCCTCGCCGCGGCGGCGCAGGAGCAGGGCATCAAGATCGCGGCGGTGGAGAAATTCGAGGATCGCGACGTCGACATGGTGCCGCAACTTACCCGGCTCAAGGCCGCCAATGCCGACGTGATCGTGCTGGTGGCGAACGCCGCCCCGGGCGCGCAGGTGATGAAATCGCTGCAGCGCATCGGCTGGAGCGCGCCGGTCATCTCGCATTGGGGCATCTCGGGCGGGCGGTTCACCGAGCTCGCCGGCCCGTGGTCGCAGAAGGTCGCTTTCATCCAGACCTACAGTTTCTTCGGTCCGCAGAATCCCGTCGGCCAGAAGGTGCTGTCCGCGCTCAAGGCCAAATATTCCGACATCAAGGGACCCGAGGACGTGGTGCCGCCGGTGGGCGTCGCCAACGCCTACGACGCGATGCGCATGGTCGCACTTGCGATCGCCAATGCCGGCACCACGAACGGGGACAAGCTGCGCCAGGCCCTGGAGAGCATCGATCGCTACGAGGGATTGATCAAGAACTACGCGCGTCCCTTCACGGCGGAGAACCACGACGCTCTCAACGAGAACGACTACATCATGGTGCATTACATCGGCGACAATATCGAGCCGATCGCCATGAAGTAGCTTTTGCCGCGGCGCGCGGCGGTCGCTTTCCCCGGCGCGCGCCGTTCTCCCTGGCCGCACGCAAGGCAAGGCACGCACGCCGTGCTGATCACGCTCGCCCTGATTTCCGGCGCCGGTCTCGGCAGCATGTACGGGCTGCTGGCGCTCGGGTTCTACGTCACCTACTCGGTGTCGAACACGGTGAACTTCGCCCAGGGCAGCTCGATGATGCTGGGCGCGGTGCTTTGTTACACATTCGCAGTCACCTGGCGCTGGCATCCGGCGCTCAGCATCGTGCTGGCGCTGGTGCTGTGCGCACTGTGGGGCATGCTGGTGGAGCGGATCGCCGTGCGGCCATTCGTGGCGCGCGGTTCCAATGCCTGGCTGATGGCGACGGTTGCGCTCGGGATCGTGCTCGAAAACGTCACCTTGTTCGTGTTCGGCAAGGAACCGCGCAATTACCCTTCGGTGCTCGCCGACACTCCGGTCGAGATTGCCGGATTTTCGCTTCAGCCGCTGCAGCTGATCATCCCGGCGGTCGGCCTGTTGACCGCGGCCGTCATGCATGCGGCGACGCGGCACAGCAAGGCCGGCAAAGCCCTGCTCGCCATCGTGCAGAATGCCGATGCCGCGCGTCTCATGGGCATCGACGTGGCGCGCGCGATCTCGCTTTCCTACGCGGCCTCGACGGTCTTCGCCGGCATTGCCGGCATCTTGATCGCGCCGCTCTTCAACGTGTCCTCCGACATGGGGACGTTGTTCGGGATCAAAGCGTTCGCAGTCGCCATCGTCGGCGGCATCACCAGCGCCTGGGGCGTCATTCTCGCCGGACTGCTCTACGGGATCCTCGAGGCCCTGATCACGGGGTTGCTGGGCTCGACTTATACCCAGATCCTCACCTTCGCCGTGGTGATCCTCGCGCTCGCCCTGATGCCCAACGGACTGTTCGGTCGCGCAGGAGTGCAGAAGGTTTGAGCGTGTCCGCGATCCTAGGCTCGGCCATTGCCCTGCTGCTCGCTCTGGCGGGCTGCTTTCTGGGCAACGGCTATCAAGTTTATTTGATCGCCATCGTCTGCCTGACAACGGTGGTCGGTGCGGGGCTGAACGTGCTGCTCGGACTGAACGGCCAGGTCTCGCTCGGTCATGTCGGGTTTTTCGCGATCGGGGCCTACGCGACCGCGATCCTGACCGCGAACTTGGGCTCGAGCTTCTGGCTCGCCATGCCGATCGCCATCGTGCTGGCGGGCGCCGTCGGCGTCGCTTTGGCGCTTCCCGCGTTGCGGGTTGCGGGCCCCTATCTGGCGATGGTGACCATCGCGTTCGGTTTCATCATCGAGAACGGCGCAATCGAGTGGCGTTCCCTGACCGGGGGCGCCAACGGCATGATGAATCTCCCCACGCCGGCGATCCTTGGTTACGAATTTCAGACCCGCGACGTCGCGTTGCTGGCCATCGTTGCCGCCACGCTGGTGCTGCTCGCGTTTCGACGGCTCGACGGCAGCGCATGGGGCCGTGCCATGCGCGCCATTCGTGCATCCGAAGTCGCCGGGCAGTCGCTCGGGCTCGATCCGGTCAAGGTACGGATCGTGGCATTCGGGCTCTCGGCCGCCGCAACCGGACTAGCCGGTGCGCTGTTTGCTCCGCTTTCCGGGTTCCTGAGCCCGAGCGGTTTCGGCTTCTACCAGTCCATCCTGTTTCTGCTCGTCGTCATCATCGGCGGCTCGGGAACCGTGCTCGGCCCGCTCGCCGGTTCCATCGTCGTCGTGCTGGTGCCGGAGTTTCTGGGCGGCTTGGCCGAGTACCGGCTCCTGTTCTTCGGCATCGTGCTCTTGCTGGTGCTGTGGCTCGCCCCGGGCGGCATCGTGGGCGAGGTGCGGCGACGCCTGGGTCGGCCGCCGGCTTCGCAAGCTCCGCGTCCCTCGATCGACGTGAGCGCATTCCTGGCCAAGCGACTAGGCGGCGCGGCGCTTCAGGCGCGCGGCGCCGGCATTGCCTTCGGTGGCGTGCGGGCGCTCGTCGACGTCGATTTCGTCGCGCCTGCCGGCACGGTCACGAGCCTGATCGGGCCGAATGGCGCCGGAAAGACCACGCTGCTCAACCTGCTGAGCGGATTCTATCGGGCCGATGCCGGCGCGATCGCGCTCGGAAGCCGAACGCTCGACCGCCTTTCGGCCCATGAGATTGCCCGCGCCGGAATCGCCCGGACGTTTCAGACCAGCGAGCTGTTTTCCGGGCTCTCCGTGCTGGACAATGTCCTCGTGGGATTGCGGGGTGATCGGCTCGGGGTTCCGATCGCAAGTCGCACCGGCGGCGCGCAAGCGAGCACCGATCGAGCGCTCGCCGAAAGCCTGCTGTCGTTCGTCGGCTACCGGGGAGCGGTCGAACGCGCGGCGGCCGAGCTGCCGCATGTCGACCGGCGTCTGGTCGAGATCGCCCGCGCGCTCGCCGCCGGCCCCCAGGCTCTCCTGCTCGATGAGCCTGCGGCCGGCCTCGGCCAGAAGGACAAGGCGCAGCTTCGCGAGCTGCTGCGGCGCCTATCGCAGATCGGCATTGCCGTCGTCCTGGTGGAGCACGACGTCAGTCTGGTCATGGATGTTTCCGATGCCGTCGTCGTGCTGGACGCGGGGCGCGCCATCGCGGCGGGTCCGCCGGAAGCGGTGCAGAACGATCCGGCGGTGATCAAGGCCTATCTGGGCGAGACCGGTCTCACGCCGGCGCCGCGCCGGAAAGCCCTGCCGGAGGGCCGCCCGCCGCTCCTCTCGGTGCGCTCGCTTCATGCCGGCTACGGGGACCTGCCGGTTCTCACCGGCATCGATCTCGTGGTCCAGCCGGGCGAGCTCGTGGCGATGCTCGGAGCGAACGGGGCCGGGAAATCGACGACGATGCGGGCGTTGAGCGGGCTGCTGCGGCCGGTGCGCGGCGGCATCGAGCTGGAGGGCCGCAGCATTTCCGACCTGCCCGCACACCGGATCGCGCGCGCCGGTCTGGTGCTGGTTCCGGAAGGCCGGCAGATCTTTCCCGAGCTCAGCGTCATCGACAATCTCCGACTGGGCGCATACAGCCGCCCCGGGCGCGGCATCGACGCCGAGATCGAAACCATGCTCGAGCGCTTTCCCGCGCTTCGCGAGCGCCGGTTCCATCGTGCCGGGCTGCTCTCCGGGGGCGAGCAGCAGATGCTGGCGCTGGCGCGCGGACTGCTGGCCGCGCCGCGCGCGCTGCTGCTCGACGAGCCCTCGTTGGGGCTGGCGCCGGCAGTGATCGCAAGATTGTTTGCCGCGCTCGCCGAGCTTCGGGACGAGGGCACGACCCTGCTTCTGGTCGAGCAGATGGCCGGGCTGGCGCTCGCGCTCGCCGACCGCGCTTACGTCATCGAAACCGGCCGGATCGCCAACGCGGGCCCGGCTGAAGAAATTGCGCGCACGGCGGCACTCGAAGCAGCCTATCTCGGCGCACGCCCGGCCGCCGGTTCCGTGCAAGGAACGCCGTGATGGATTTGATCCTGCGCAACGCGCGTGCATTCGGGCTCGATGGCGGCGAGCCCGTCGCCATCGGCATATCCGAGGGGCGGATTGCGGCGATCGCGCCATCGCTCGAGGCTGACGCGCCCGCGCTGGACCTCGGCGGCCGCCTCGTCGCGCCCGGCCTCGTCGAGACCCATATTCATCTCGACAAGACCTGCATCATCGAGCGCTGCAAGACCGAGCAAGGAACCGTCGCCGAAGCGGTCGCCCAGACCGCGGCGGCGAAACGCACGTTCACCGAAGCCGATATCTTCGCGCGCGCCACGCGGACGCTGCACAAGTGTCTGCTGAACGGCACCATGCTGATGCGCACGCATGTCGAGGTCGATCCCGGGATCGGATTGCGTGGCTTCGATGCCGTCTCGCAGCTCGCTCGTGACTACGCTTGGGCAATCGACATCGAGATTTGCGTGTTTCCCCAGGAAGGACTGCTCAACAATCCGGGAACCGACGCGTTGCTTCAAGAGTGCCTGCGCAGGGGAGCGCCGGTGCTGGGCGCTGTGCCTTATACCGACAGCGATCCGCGCGGGCAGATCGATCGTATCTTTGCGCTCGCCCGCGAATACGACGTCGACATCGACATGCATCTCGATCTCGGCGACACGCCGGACGGCATGCAGATCGGCTACGTCTGCGAGCAGGCCGAGAAGCACGCCTATGGTGGACGTGTCGCTGTCGGCCACGTCACCCAGCTCTCGACGGCTCCCTCGCGTCAATTTCAGGAGATCGCCAAACGTATGGCCGCTGCCGGCGTGGCGGTCACGGTGCTGCCTTCGACCGATCTGTATCTCACCGGCAGAAACCAGGAGCACAGCGTGCTGCGCGGGGTCACCGCCGCGCATAAGCTTCTGGAGGCCGGCGTGAACTGCTCGCTTTCCACCAACAACGTGCTCAATCCATTCACGCCTTATGGCGATGCCTCGCTCATCCGCATGGCGAATCTCTATGCCAACGTCTGTCATGTGAGCCGCCCGGCCGAGCTGGTCGAATGCTTCGCCATGCTGACCACTCGGTCGGCCAGGTTGCTGCGCCGCGATCGTTATGGAATCGCCGTGGGCAATCCCGCGGACCTCACGGTATTCGATTGTCCAGATGCTCGCGCGGCCGTGGCGGAATTGGTGCCGCCGCTGTTCGGCCTCAAGCGCGGCCGGCTGACCTTCAGCCGCCCGCCGGCGCAACTCGAGCCGGCACGCGCCGGCGCCGCAGCGGAAAGGCTCGCCGCGCTGCTGGTCTCGGCGCAAAATCACAGCCGCTGAAAGTGGCCGATCGAGTTCGAGGTGAGGACGAGGCCGATGCGAAATCCATCGGCGGTTTCCTCGGTCCTGAGCATCACGGTTCCGTCGGTCGTGCGCCACAGGAAGGAATCCGTCTGCCGTTCCGCGGGCTCGCCGAGCGCCTCCATGCAATATCGAAAGATCTCCATCGCGGTGCGGTCCGCCTCGCGCCGGTTTGCCAGCAGCACATACGGAGCGATCGCGCAGATCCGGCCGTGCACCGCCTGCACCATCACCTCCCACGGGCGGCCTAGAAAAGTGACCGGCAGCGCGTTGTAGTTCTTCTCGCCCACGAACTGGCGCCCGATGGCCGCGTATTCGGTCGGCGAGAATTCGATCAATCCGCCGAGCCCCTCGACGGAACCGTCGAGCTTGTACCCGCCGATCGGGAAGCTCTCGCGCGGAGAAGCTTTGCCCTGAAACGGCCAGCGCATCATACGAGATCCGGTTCGATCCGTTTGCATCGAGCCCGCAGCACTCGTCACCCCCTGCAAGGGCCGAACCCCAGAATCGCGAACCGGCCGATGCAAATGAACCGATCCGCCTCCAGCCGCGACCAACCCCCATCGAGGCCGGCCGCTGTCGCATAGCACCACCCGGAGTGTGGTCGAGCCGAGTACCCCAGGCAATCGTGAACTGCGCATTCGGGGAGAACGGCATGCTCCAGCCACCGAGGCCCGGCCTCCAGCTCTGCCTGGAGCGGGCCGGCGAGTGCGAGCGCTTGGCCGAGCTGGCCACCGACGCTCGATCCCGCGAGACTTACCTTCGCATGGCGCGCCATTGGCGCTTGCTTGCCGCGCACCGGGAATTTTTGCAGCAAATGGACAGCCTGCTTAGTTGTTCCGACAAGAGCCGGGGAGGGGAATGCGATCCCTCGCCGGAGTCGGCGGCAAGCTGACATCCGCGCCTCGCCAGCCTCGACCAAGCGCCGCACCTCACCGGCGCTCGGGCACGGCTTTCGATATTCGTTGCCGCGCGGGCCAAAGCGGCGCACGCTATCGCAGGCTCCCGAGCGGGAGGAGGGCGGTGCACCATCGACCGATCGCCATCGTCGCGGCGCTTGCAACCGCCTCGGCGCTCCTCGCCGTCCCGGCGTTCGCGCAGAAGCAGGGCGGCACCTTGCGCATGTATCTCTGGGACAATCCGCCGAGCGCCTCGATCCACGAGGAGGCGACCGTCTCGACGGTGATGCCGTTCATGGCGCTGTTCAACAACCTGGTGCTCTACGACCAGGCGAAAAAACTCAACACCATGGACGGGATCGTGCCGGAGCTGGCAACGAGCTGGGGCTGGAACGAGGAGAAGACCAGGCTGACGTTCGAGTTGCGCAAGGACGTGAAATGGCACGACGGCAGGCCGTTCACCGCCAAGGACGTCGTCTGCACGATGGAAAAGCTGCAAGGCAAGGCCGAGGACAAATTCCGCAAGAACCCGCGAAAGATCTGGTGGCACAATTTGAAAGAGGTTGTTGCCGACGGCGATTTTCAGGTGAGCTTCATCCTCGAGCGCCCGCAGCCCTCCTTCCTCGCCTTGTTCGCGACCGGCTACACCCCGATCTATCCCTGTCACGTCTCGGCCCAGGACATGCGCACGAAGCCGGTCGGCACCGGCCCGTTCAAGTTCGTCGAGTTCAAGGGCAACGAAACGGTCAAGCTGATCCGGAACGCCGACTATTGGCGCCGGGGACACCCCTACGTCGATGCCATCGACTGGCGCATCATCGCCAATCGATCGACCCGGGTTCTCGCCTTCATCGCCGGCGAGTTCGACATGACGTTTTCGCTGGATCTGACCGTTCCTCTGGTGAAGGACATCAAATCCCAGCTGCCGAACGCGATTTGCGAATTGCAGCCGACCAACAATACGACCAACCTGATCGTCAACCGCAACACCTCGCCGTTCAGCGATGCAAAAATCCGGCGGGCGCTGGCGCTGGCGCTCGATCGCAAGGCCTTCATCGACATCCTGACCGAGGGCCACGCCAGAATCGGCGCCGTCATGCTGCCCGGACCGGAGGGGAGCTGGGGCATGCCGGCGGAAATGGTGGCAGCGCTGCCGGGCTACGGCACCGACATCGAGAAGAACCGGGCGCAGGCGCGCGACATCATGGAGGGCCTCGGTTACGGACCGGGCAATCCGCTCAAGCTCAAGGTTGCCCCGCGCAACATCCCGCTTTACCGCGACCCGGCGGTGATCCTAATCGATCAGCTCAAGAAGATATACGTCGAGGGCGAACTCGATCCCATCGAGACGAACCAGTGGTTCGCCAAGGTCGCGCGCGGGGATTACTCCGTCGGCCTGAACCTGACCGCCGCCGCGCTCGACGATCCGGATGTGAACTTTTACGAAAACTACGCCTGCGGGTCGGAGCGCAACTATACGAATTACTGCGACCCGGCGGTCGACAAGCTGATCGAGCGGCAGTCGCAGGAGACCGATCTCGCGAAGCGCAGGACCCTGATCTGGGAGGTGGAAACAAAGCTCGCGGAGGACGTGGCTCGGCCGATCATCATGCAGGGCGTCGCCGGCCTATGTTGGCAGCCGTACGTCAAGGGCTTCGTCCTGCACCACAACGGCATCTACAACAATTGGCGCTTCGACGACGTCTGGCTGGAGAAGTAATCCCAAGTACGCCCCTGCGCCATTGCCCGGCTCGCCCCCGCAATCCATTCAACCTTGTCGCAGGCGATTGGGTCGCAGGCGATTGGGTCGCAGGCGCGGGGCAAGCCCGCGCACGACGAGCAAGAATGAACGGTTCTTCTCTTCCGATCAGGACGAGGAACTGGTTGCTTTGGAGCTTTCCTGCACCGATCGGGCAGCGTGCCCGGCCGACGTGTCCGGCGCCGCGGAGGGCGAAACCGGAGAGCCGGGAGGTTGGTCCTCGATCGCCGGCGAGGGAAACAGGGCAGCCGGGAAGTCTGCGGCGTAGCGCGGTGCTTTCAGCGGGCGCCGATGCTCCGGTCGAGGACCGAGATCGGGCTCGACCACCCTGCGATACAAATGCCACGTCGCGTGGGCGAGAACCGGCATCGCCACGGCGAGGCCGAGCAGGAACGGCAGCGAGCCGAGGAGGAGCGCAAGCGCGACGATGAGCCCCCAAACTGCGATCGGCAGCGGGTTGGCGAGAACGGCTCGGATGGAGGTGTGAATCGCCACGGCCGCGCCGACCTCGCGATCGAGCAGCAACGGGAACGAGACCGCGCTGATGATCAGGACCAGGACGGCGAATAGAAAGCCGATGGCGTTGCCCGCCACGATGAGCGTCCAACCGGCCGGCGTCGTGAAGACATCGCGGGCGAATTGCGTGATCGATGCCGGGGTGTCGAACCCGAACAGGGATTGATAGAGCAATTGCGCCGTGGCGAGCCAAATCAGGAATATCGCCATCAGCAGGAACCCCAGCGCGAGGATCGCGTCGCGCGAGGGGGATTGCAGCACGTCGAACGCATTCGTCCAGGACGATTCCAAGCCCTGCTCGCGCCGACGGCTCAGCTCGTAGAGGCCCACGGCCGCGAACGGGCCGATCAGCGCGAAGCCGGAGGCGAGCGGAAACAGCAGCGGCATGATGTCGTAACCGACCGTCGCCCAGAACAGGAACAGGCCGACGACCGGGTAGAGGATGCCGAGGAACAGCACGTGGGTCGGCATCGCCGAGAAATCGTCGAAGCCTTTGGCCAACGCCGCTTTGATGTCCGCGAGCCCGATCCTGCGAACGAGGGGATATGAGGGGGTTTCGCCGATCCCGGCGATGACATGGAGGTTTGGCATCGTCCTTCCTCCCGAATGCGCCGCTTCGAAGCGGTCGCGCTGGCGGCGCCGATGTTCACCGCCGGTCACAACAACCCGCGATCCCCCGTAAAGTTGCCCATGGTATCTCAGCAGCCGATCGCCGTCAGCCGGCGTTGGCCTCAATCATATCAATCATATGTGAGGGCCTCGGCTGGGCTCGCGAATCTTTATTCATGAATTCGCTGCCCGGCCGTTCTCGTTGCGGGCCGACCGGTCGGGCCGGCAGGTTCGCGCGCAGCCAATCGCCCGCTACTTGGCGACCCCGATCTCGCGCAGATAGCGTAGCACGCCCGGGTGAATGAGATCGGGGCTTGGTGCGGCGGCGAACGTATTGGCCGCGGTCGTCTCGCGCGCCTGCGGCAGCTTTTGGCCGAGCGCGTCCTCGGCGCGGTGGAGCGCGCGGGCCAGCCGGTAGGCGACATCGTCCTCGAGCGCCGGCCGCGCCAGGATGAAGCTCCACGAGCCGACCGAATGGATCTCCGCGGCCTGTCCGGGATAGCTTCCGGCCGGCACCGTCAGCGGCTTGAGAAACGCATGCTTGGCGCGGATGCGCTTGAGCTCGTCCGCGTCCGGCGCGATGAACCGGCCGCCCGCCTGCGCGAGCGCGGTGAAGCCGGGCCAGCCGGCGCCGCCGCCCCATAGTGCCGCGGCGCGGCTGTCGAGCACCATCGCCGGGCCGTCGCCCGCACGATCGAGATAGATCGCCTGGAAGTCCTTGTCTTGCTCGAGCCCGAGCCCGTCGAGCACGTAGCGCGACAGGATCACCAATCCGGAACCGCGCGCGCCGAAGGCGACCGGTTTGCCGACGAGATCGCGGATCGATCGGGCGGGACTGTCGCCGCGGACCGCGAACATGCCCGGCGTCGAATACATCGCCGCAACGATCTTGAGCGGCGTGCGCGGCCGGCCGACGCCCATCAGCGCCTCATAGGCCGGCTCCCCCGCCACCAGGGCGAGGTCGAGGCTTCCCGCCTCGAGCAGCGGAATGTTCTCGGCGCTGCCCTTGGTGTTGCGTGGCTCGATGAGGAGCGAGGGGTCGGTCGCGTTGACGACATCGGCGACGGCGCCGCCGTAGAGCGGAAACCCGCCGCCCGGCGTGGCAGTCCCCAGAGAGATTTTGGTCTTCTGCACGTCCGGTCCCGGAGCTTGCGCCGCGGCTAAGGTCGCCAAGCCCACGGCCGCCGCGCATATCGCGTATTGTAACACGTTCATTTGCATCGCTCCGGAATGGAGGCAAGTCGAGTGGTCGCACGGCTTGCCTCAAGAAAGCAACGCGGCGAGCTCGGTGAAATCGCGGACGATGATGTCCGGCTGGTGCGGCGTCTCTCCGAACGGGCGGTTGCGCCGGTCGACGAAGGCCGTCCGCATGCCGTAGGCCTTGGCGCCGATGCAGTCGAACGCATGGTTGGCGACGAACAGGCAACGCGCACGGTCTTCGCCGATCAACTCTTCGGCTTTGGCATAGGTCTTCCAGTGCGGCTTGAAAGTGCCGGCCTCCTCGACCGAAATCACTCGATCGAAGCGAAAGCCGATGTGCGGCCCGGCCGCCTCCAGCATGTCGCGATCGCCGTTGGAAAGGATCGCGAGCTTGCGGCCTGCGGCGCGCAGCCGTTCGAGCGCCGGCACGACATCGGGGAACGGCTTTAGCGTTTCGATCTGGGCAACCAGCCAGCGCACCTCGTCCTGCGTGTAGGTGATGCCGCAACGGTCCATGACGTACGATACGGCACGTTGGCCGATCTGCCGGTAGGGCGTATGGCCCCGGTCGCACAGCGCGTCGATCATCGAGCTCTCGAAATGCGTGCGCCGCCACCAGGTGACGAAGCTGTTCGGTTTACCCGCCCAGCGCTTGTTCTGCAGGAACGGCGTCACGGCTTCCGTCAGCCCTTTCTGCATGTCCACGATCGTGCCGTACTGGTCGAAGATCAGCACCCTGATCTCTCGCTTGATGATTTCCGCACGCTCCATGGCGGGCATCTCCTCGCCGTCCTCGTTCCTAAATCACGACGTCGCTGACGGGACGCCGTGGGCTCGGCGGCACGGGGCGCGTGGGGAATCCCAGGCGAAACGCGAAGGTCGGCTTCCATCTCGGATCGCCGACCAGGCTCGCCAGGGCGCGAGCGGCGAGCGGCTGCCGCGCCAGCTCCCGCTCGCGATCGACCAGTTCCACCGGCTGGTTGATCGGTTGCATGGCGAGGCCGCGTGCGGTCGCAAGCAGGTGCATCCGCTGCCAGGCGCGTCCGGCCTCGATCGCCTGCGCCCGGTCGTACGGCGCCGCTACCGCGATCAGGCCGAGGACGGGCGCAGATGGAACCTGCACGTCGCGCGTGGCATCGAGCCAGTAGCGATGGTTGCGTTCCGGGGACGGCGCCGGGGCGATTTTAGCGAGCGCCGTGAGCAGCGGGGGCAGCCCGGCGGTATCCAACGTCGGACCGTCGCGAAATTTCTGCACGTCCGCCCAGCGCTGCCGGAACCAACGCTGGCTGTCGTCCACCATGCTCTTGTCGGCGATGATCGTTTCGGTGGCCGTAACCATCAAGTTGCCGAGCTTGCTTCGGTCGCCTTCGGCGCCGAACAGAAACAGTTTCAGCGTGGCGCTTTCGTCTGCCGCCGACTGCAAGGAATGGAGCAACTCGGGCGCGATCGCGCGGCCGCGGTCGTAGGGGGCGCGGTTGGTGTGACGGCGAGGGATCGCGGCGTAAAGCTCGTCCTGCCGGGCTGGGCCGGGTGCCAAATCGATAGTCGCGATGAGGCTCGGCCGGGGCGCCGCCGAAATCGGCTCGAGAGTCCCGTCGACCAGCGTCACCTTGGGCGCATAACCATGGGCCGCCGCGGCAAGCACCATATTTTCCAGCGCACATCCGAGACCGATGTGCATCTCCCGCAGGTAGGGATCGAACGTGCCGAGATTCCTGACCGTGTCGGCATAGATCTCGATTCGTTCGTTGGCGATCTTGAAGAGCCATGGCTGCGTATTGTGCGGATTGGCAGCCAGCACGGCAGCTCGGATGAGGGCGAGCGGTGCCTCGTCGGTGCGCCAGCTGCGCCATGGTTCGTAGGCCGGACCCTCGCCGACGGAGAAGACGCCTTCGCGATGGCTCCACCCGGCACCGGCCGCGACCAGGGAGGCGCCTGCGATGCCGGCCGCCTGCAAGAATGCCCTTCGCGTCATCCGCCCACCCGCCGCGCGCACGGTCGATGGATCCGCACCGCGTTGTCGTGGAACGGTTTGCGCCGAACCTCGGTGGTGCGGTCCACGACGCCGGTCAACCCATTGTAGATCGTGTCGAACCAACCGGCGAGGGCGCGCGAGCCGAGCGACCGGATCGCTACCGGCGAACATGCGGCGCTCCACGCGGAAGCGAAAGATTCAGCCGGCGGAAATCGGCTGCATCAGCCCCCGTGCAGGCCGCGCAGCTTCCAGGTGTTGAGCAGCTCTTCGGCCTCCTCCAGCGTCAGGTTTTCATGCCGGAGAGGCTTTGATACGTCGATCCTGCGTGAAAGCGTGAACCGGTTTCCTTGCTTCTGAACCTCGAAGAGCAGCATGGCTGCCAATTGCCGCATGTGCCGTTCGCGGTCGGTCTCCTGCGTCTGCATGCAAGGTCTCCCGAGCAATCAATTGCATGAAGTGGCATCGGTTCCTGCTGCTTTGGAACCCGGTCGTCAACACCTCGGCACGAGTTGCGCTGGAAACACGAGCTTGGCGTGACCGAGGAAAGCGCCTTCGGCGGCAGGCGGCCTCAGGACAGCGTGTTTTTGCCATTCGAGCGCGGCCCCGCCAGAAACTCGCAAGACGGGTGCCGATCCGGGAAATTCCGGATAAGATCGCGCCGTCGGTCGTCGGCGCGGGGAAGCGGATTGCGCCGCTCGGTTCCGTTCCCCGCGCGCCGGTCAGTCGTCTCAACAGAGGGGAAACGCACATGAAACGCCGCGAATTTCTGCAAGCCACCGGCCTCGGTCTCGCCGCCTCCGCGGTCGCCGCGCCGGCCATCGCCCAGTCGATGCCGGAAATCAAATGGCGGCTCGCCGCGAGCTGGCCGAAGTCGCTCGACACGCTGTGGGGCGGCGTCGAACATTTCTGCAAGCGGGTTGCCGAGATCACCGATCAGCGCTTCCAGATCCAGCCGTTCGCGGCCGGCGAGCTTGTCCCGGGGCTCCAAGTGCTCGATGCCGTCCAGAACGGCACCATCGAGATGGGCAATACCGCGATGTATTACTACTGGGGCAAGGACCCCGCCATGACATTCGGCACCGCGCTGCCGTTCGGGCTCAACAGCCGGCAGATGTATGCCTGGCTGCACCATGCGGGCGGCAACGAGCTGCTCAACGAGGTGCTGAAGAACTTCAATTGCTTCGGCACGGCGGCCGGCAACACCGGCGCCCAGATGGGCGGCTGGTTCCGCAAGGAGATCAAGACGACCGAGGATCTCAAGGGCCTCAAGTTCCGCGTCGGCGGCTTCGCCGGGACCATCTTGGCCAGGCTCGGATGCGTGCCGCAGCAGCTTGCCGGCGGCGACATCTATCCGGCGCTGGAGAAAGGCACCATCGACGCCGCCGAATGGGTCGGCCCCTACGACGACGAGAAGCTCGGGTTCTACAAGATCGCGAAGAACTACTATTATCCGGGCTGGTGGGAAGGCTGCGGGCAGGCCCACAACATCGTCAACCTCGGCAAGTGGAACGAGCTGCCGAAGGTCTACCAGTCCGTGGTGCTCGCCGCTTCCCACGAGACTTGGGGCTGGGTGCTCGGAAAATATGATGCAGGCAACCCGGCCGCGCTGCGACGGCTGATCGCGAACGGCACGCAATTCCGCCCGTTCCCGCAGGAGGTCCTGGAGGATTGCTACAAGGCCGCCAACGAGGTGTACGCGGACCTGTCGAAGACCAATCCGCTGTTCAAGAAGTTGCTCGACAGCGTCGTGCCGTTCCGCGGCGAAAGCTCGATCTGGATGCAGGTCGCCGAGCTTTCCTATGACAATTTCATCATCCGCATGCGCGCCAGGAGCTGAGCACTCGATCGATCCGACCATCCTGCGCCGAGGCCGAACCGCCTCGGCGCAGGATGCTTCGCCGTTGCGGGGCAATCCAATCAACGCTGTCGCAGGCGGAGCAGCCGCCTGGATGGGCGGCTCAGGCCCGCGCGTGCGATGGAAACTACCGACACCGGTGTGACGCAGCTCACACCATTGCTCCGCCGTCCGCCTCGTGCGATTTTTCCTGCGGATGTGAGCTTTGTCACAACGCATATGCGCCACGGATCCTAAGCTGCCGGTGTGGAGTAGCTTCTCAACTCACCGAGACAGGGAGGAGAAGATGTCAGTTCATCCGACAGCTTTGGCGCGGCACATTTCGGCAACGTGGCTCAGGAACGCGTTTGCCGGATTCTTGGCAGCGGTCGTCGTGGTGTTCTTTCTGATCCTGGTGCCGTGAACGCATTGCTTGCCGCACGGTGCACGCCAGGGGTCACCCGATCAGGCTCGCGAGAAAACGTGCCGACACCGCCAGCAGGAACACTCCGAAGGCGATCTCGAGCCGGCGTTTGGAAAGCGCGTGTGCAAGGCGGGCGCCGTAGGCGGCGGTGAAGCTCGACACCGGGGCCATCACCGCAACGCCGATCAGCGACACGAAGCCGACCGAAAGCGGCGGCAGCAGCGCCTGGTGCGGCAGGCCGGCCAGCATGTAGCCGGCTGTTCCCGCGACCGTGATCGGCACGCCGAGCCCCGCCGAGGTTGCGACCGCATTGTGCAGCGGCTTGCCGTGCAGCGTCAGGACCATGTTGGAGACCGAGCCGCCGCTCACCCCCATGAGGGCCGAGCATAGCCCCACCAGGAAGCCGTATGCGGCCATGGCGACGCGGCCCGGCAATTCGTGGGCGAGCCGCCAGGTCTCGCGCCCGAACAGGAGCTTCGCGGCGATGAGGCTCGCGATCACGACGAACGCGAGCTTGAACAAGGCGGCTGGCGCGAAGGCGGCGAGGACCGAACCGACCGCGACCCCGGCAACGGCCGGGATCGCCCACAGCCGCACGATGTTCTCGATCACCGCGCCCTTGGCGCGATGCGCGCGGTAGGACTGGATCGTCGTCGGCACGATGATGGCCAGCGAGGTCCCGACACAAAGCTGCATGCGCACTTCTTCCGGCACGCCGAGGATGCGAAATACCTCGTAGAGCACCGGCACGATCACGGCGCCGCCGCCGATCCCGAACAATCCGGCGAGGATGCCGGTGATCACGCCGCCGAGGACGATCGCGGCCGCAAGCAGGGCGAGCTCGCCGGCGGAAGCACCGAGCCACATGGAGTTCTCCGCGATGCGCCGCTTGGCCTTCTCACATCGCGACGAAGTCGAAGGCGTCGCGCCAGCGGACCAGGCGACCGATGGAAGGGGAGGGGAAGTGCGCCGTGCACAGCAGCGTCGAGGTATCGCAGATCTCCCCGAACAGCTTTCGCCGCGTTTGCGCCGACTGTTTGCCGTCGTAGTCCGGCCTTGCGCTCAGCTCCGGGTATCTCGCCTGCAGCGGCGAGTGGATCATGTCGCCGCTGATCACCGCATCGGCGCCCGGCTTGCCGACGCGCACCGAATAATGATCGATCGTGTGGCCGGGCGTGGGGACGAGCGTGACCAGATCGTCGAGCGCGTGCGTGCTCTTGACGATATCGGCGCGCTTCGCCGCCATGATCGGCAGCACGGAATCCGTGATCCAGGGCAACGCCTCCGGATCCTCCTTCTGGCGCGCGGTCCAATGCGCAA
This sequence comes from Xanthobacteraceae bacterium, assembly GCA_036395835.1. Lineage (GTDB taxonomy): Bacteria > Pseudomonadota > Alphaproteobacteria > Rhizobiales > Xanthobacteraceae > AP-16. Next base: position 10,057 of record DASWCW010000181.1, on the reverse strand, counting down.
GCTCGCGGTCGGCGAAAATGTAGCGCGCCTTCGGGAACGTCGGCACCCAGCGGCCATCCTCGAGCCGCGTGTTCCAGCCGACGTGGTCGGGATGCAAATGCGTGCACATGACGAAGTCGATATCGCCGGCGCTCAAGCCGGCAGCCGTCAGGTTCTTCTCGTATTGATCGGAATTGCGCATGTGCCAAAAGGCGCGAGTGGGTCGCGGCTTGTGGTTGCCGACGCAGGTATCGATCAGGATATTGCGGTCGGCCGTTTGCACGAGATAGCTCTGGATGCAGAGCACGAGCTTGTCTTCCGAATCGAGAAACCTGGGCCGCAGCCAGGCACGGTTCTCGGCAAGGACTTCCTTCGTCAGATTCGGGAAGAATTGCAGCGCCTCGAAGAACGGCGCCTCCTGTTCGACGATGCGCTGGATGCTTATGCTGCCGATTTGGATCTGGACGGGCATGGAGGGCTCGATGGCGGCGTGTGGGCTCGAGGCGTGGACTTGAGCACGGCCGCCGCCCGATGCCTAGGCCCTGTTACATTCCGCCGCCACCGCCGCCATCGGCGTCGCACCGTCGCCAGCGAAAGCCGCCATCGTCGTTCCAGCGCCCCGGCGGCGCGAGGCTGGGTGCCGCCGCCCCGGCCCGTTGCTATGCTGGCGCGGAACGGCGACGGCCCGTTTGCGGCCATCCACCGTAGCCCAGGAGGTCGAGCTTGGTCGACAACATCCGTTTCCTCAATCCGCCCACGATGGCCACGCCGCCCGGATACACCCATGTGGTCGAGGTGACCGGCCCCGGCCGCATCGTCTATATCGCCGGCCAGCTCGGCCTCGATGTTGACGGCAAGCTCGCCGGCGCTCCCGGCGATTTTCGCGCGCAGGCGGCGCAGGCGTTCGAGAATTTGAAGGCGGCGCTCGCCGCCGTCGGCGCCACGGTCGACCACATCGTCAAGATCAACAGCTACCTCGTCGATATCGGCAGGAACATCGCTGCATTCCGCGAGGTGCGCGATGCGCATCTCAACATCGCGGCGCCGCCGGCCAGCACCACGGTCGGCGTGCCCGAGCTCGCGCGCCCGGGCGCGCTGTTCGAGATCGAGGCCGTCGCCATGCTGCCGGTTCAATGAGCGGACACGCGCTACGCAAGCCTTCCGGGAAGGGCATGCCGCGGATTTCCGCGGCAGAAGCGCATCCGGTGATCCGGCATACCCGAATCGGCGCCGCGAAGAAAAAGAGGGCCTGGCTGAGCTTCGGCCCTCTGGAGTGAAGATGGGAATGAAATGACCACCCGGCCGGCGGCCCGGCGGCCACCGGAACGCTCCCAAGGCGCCGTTTTGCTGTCAAATAAAGATCTCGTAAAAATTGGTCGGTCGCTCACCCGCTCCCCCTTGTGGGAGAGGGTGCCGAGCGGACGAAGTCCGCGAGCCGGGTGAGGGGTGATAGCTGAAAGAACCCCTCACCCGGCTCGTTGCTCGCCTGTGCTCGCAACTCGCCACCCTCTCCCGCAAGGGGAGAGGGGAAGAGCGGAAGCGGCAACGTCCAGCGCTTGATTGCGGGCCCAAGCGAGAGGAAAGCGCCTGATGCGGAATCCTATTTCGCCGAGACCTGGCCGCGCTCGTCGATCGTGATCTGCATGGTCTTGCCGGCGCGCACCGCCGTGCCGGTCCAACGATAGCGGGTCACCGGGATTTTCTTGAGCTCGGTGACTTCCGAGAATCCCTCGCCGGCGAGTTTTTGCCGGATCTGTTCCTCCGACATTTGTCCGACATAACCGCCCTGCTCCGGGCCGGGGACCTGGGCGAGCGCGGCAGGGCCGAACGCGAACGAACAAGCGAGCGCGAGCGAACCGAGTTTCCAAATCTGCATCTCTTCCTCCCTGATGAACCTCGTTGGTCTGATGCGTGTCGCCTCATTCCGGGGCCTGCAGCTCGAGGCCATATCGGGCGTAGATACCGGCGATGGTGCCGTCGGCCAGCATGGCCTCCAAGGCGGCATCGATGCCCTGCTTGAGTTTCTCATCCGGCTTCACCATGCCGACCGCGACGTTCCAATTGAGGTCCGGATCCGCCTCGAACGCGGCAATGCGGCGAATGCGGGTGTCCGGATGATTGCTGCGGAACCAGCCCATCGCCACCGGCGTGACCGCGGCGGCTTCGATTTCGCGATTGGCCAGCGCCTCCATCATTTCATCCTCGAACACGAACGGCGTCGTCTCGATCCCGCGTTTCGACAGCGTCATCGAGGCGAGAGAGCCGACCTGCACGCCGACCCGGCGCGCCGATCCGATATGGGCCAGGGAGAACAGCGTCGAATCCTCGCGCACCGCCAGCACCACCCCGGTGCGCTGATACGGGCGCGACATGCGCAGCCCCACTTCCGCGAGCGCGGCCTTGTCAGCAATGGCGTTGAGGACCACGTCGCAATCGGCGCGGCGATACTGGAAGCTCGTGATCACCCAGTGCCGCGCCAGCGAAACTCCGAGCCGTTGCGCGAGCGCCTCGGCAAGCTCGATCTGGAATCCGGGCAGCGGGCCGCGCTTGCTCGAGTACGGCAGCGCGTTGGGGTGGGCGCAAACCGCGAGCGATCCGCGCTGGCCGATGGCTTCGAGCGAACGCGGCAGCGCGCCGCCGGCACCGAGTCCCAGCAGCAGGGCGGCGGCGCTGCCGAGCTTGATGGCCCGGCCGCTCGTTCTCGCGTTGGTGAGCCGTGTGCGCAAGGCTTCCCGCTACTCCTCGAGGCCGCGAATATAGGCCAGGATCGCGTACATCTGACCCTCGGAAAACACTTTGCCGAACGCCGGCATGGTGCCGGGCTTGCCCTTCTTGATGCGCTCGATCAGGTAATCGTCGGTGCGCGGGCTGCCGGCAAGCTTCGGCGCCTTGCCGGCCTTGCGGCCGCCGTCCTGGTGACAGAAGCCGCACAAGGTCGCAAACATCTGCTGGCCGTCGATGTCGTTGGGCGATGCCTCCGCCGGCGCCTCGGTCCCGCCGCCCGGGCCCGGCGCAGGCTTCTCAGGCTGCTGCGCGGGCGCAGCGAATGGCAGGACCGAAAACGCGACGCACGCCAACGTGGCCGCCCCGAAGTTCCGCATCATTGCCGGGCGGTGCTCCTGCCGCGCCTATTGGCCCAGCGAGAACACGACCAGGGCGCCCGCGTCCTTCGGCATGCTCTTGTAAGGCTCGCCGTAAAGGTCCGCATAGGCATCGGCCACCATGCTGCCCCATCCGGCCGGCACGGCGATGTACTGCTTGCCGCCGGCGCTGTAGGTGATGATGCCGCCGTTGTGGCCGACACCGTCGTAATGCGACCACAGCTCCTGTCCGGACTCGGCATTATAGGCGTGCAGCACGCCGCGGGAATCAGGAACGAACACTAGGTTGCCGCCGGTTGCGAGCACGCTGCCGAGCGGCGGCTCGGGAAACGTGACTTCCCATTTCTTGGCGCCGGTGATCGGATCGCGTGCGTCGAGTCGGCCGATCGCATCGCCGTCTGGCGGCTTCACGAAGCTGAAGTTCGCCCCGATATTGAGCTGCGCCATCGGCTCGACGATCGGCGTGGTCTTCACCACCTCCATGTCCATGCACCATTCCTGGGAGATCTTGTAGTAGAGCCCGGTCTTCGGGCTGTAGGCGCCGGCGTTCCAGCTCACCCCGCCGGCAATGGCCGGGCACAGCGGCGGTTTCACCGCGCCGGCCGAGAGGTCGCGCCGTCCGATGAGCTCGCCGGTCTTGGGATCGATGTCTTTCACGAAATTGATGTTCTTCGTCAGCCGCCAGACGTTCTCCACCTTGCCGTTGCTGCGGTCGTAGACGAAGATGAAGCCGCCCTTGTTGGGGTGCACGACCAGCTTCTTGCCGTCGCGGTCGATCAGCAGGAATTCGCCCACCGCCGAATCGAAGTCCCAGGCGTCGTGCGGCAGTTCCTGATGGTAGAACTTGAGCTTGCCGGTATCGGGATCGAGCGCGATGACCGAGCTCGTAAACAGGTTCGTGCCCGGACGCGGGCCGCTCTTCTGCCAGTCGCTTCCGGCCCAATCGTAGAGCGGTGCCGGGTTCGCGGTGCCCCACCAGATGGTGTTGGTCTCGGCGTCATAGGTGCCGGGCATCCAGCCGCCGCCGCCGCCGGTGCGCCACGAATCTCCGCCCCACGTCTGCTTGGCTTCCTCGGTGCCCGCTACGGTGAAGAACTCCCATTTCTTCTGGCCGCTATTTGCATCGACGCCGAAGATCGGGCCGCGCGAGGTCCACTCGCCGCCCTGGCTGCCGATGATGACCGTGTCCTTGACGACCAGCGGCGCTCCCGTGAAGCCGACCGTGAGCTTTTGCGAGTTCACGAGCTTGGTGTCCCACACCGGCTTGCCGGTCTTGATATCGAGCGCAATCAGGCGCCCGTCGACGGTCCCGACGTAGACCTTGCCATGCCCGAGCGCGACGCCGCGATTGTACGGCGAATGCGTCTGCATCGAGATCAGATCTTCGTCGAGCTCCGGAAAATACGACCAGATGAGCTTGCCGGTCGCCCCATCGAGCGCGAACACGCGGCTGTAGGAGCCGGAGTAGTACAGCACTCCGTCGGCCACCAGCGGCATCGCCTGCAGCCCGCGGGTCGAGCGCCCGGGCAGATGAGTCCAGGCGACCTGCAGGTTCTTGACGTTGCCGGCGTTGATCTGGTCGAGCGCGCTGTAGTGATAGGACTTGTAGCCGCCGTGGTAGGTCAGCCAGTCGGCGGGATTCTGCTCGGCCGACTGCAGGCGCGAGGAATCGATCTCCGCCGCGGGGGCCGCCGTAACCATCGCCGCGATGGCGATGGCGGCGCAGGTCGTAAGCTGGCGAGCACGAAATGCCATGGTGTTTCCTCCGGTGTTTGGATTATCGCGATCTCTGAGGCTCTATCGATGTTGTCATACCATCCGGTCGAACGCGGTCCGCCGCCGCGCACGCGCCGTCACGGTTTGAGCGCGCCCTGGGTCTCCACGTAGACGGCATAGACCGAGGTGCTGCCCGTCATGAACAGCCGGTTCCGCTTCTTGCCGCCGAAGCACAGGTTCGAGCAGGTCTCCGGCAGGTGGATCTTGCCGATCAGCTCGCCGCTCGGCGCGTAGCAGCGCACGCCGTCCTCCTTGGGATCGGCCCAGCCCATGCTGCACCAGACATTGCCATCGATGTCGGTGCGCACGCCGTCGGTGAATCCCGGCGCGAAATCCTCGGCGAACACTTTGTTGTTGGCGAGCTTGTCGCCGACGACATCGAACACCCGCATGTTGGACCGGCCGCCGTGCGTGAGCCCGGTGTCGATGATGTAGAGCTTCTTCTCGTCGGGCGAGAACGCGAGCCCGTTGGGCTTGTCGAAATCGTCGGCCACGATCGTCGCCCGGCCGGTTTTCGCGTCGATCCGGTAGACGCGCGGCGGCAGCTCGAACTCCGCCAAGTGGCCCTCGTAATGGCCGAGGATGCCGTAGCCCGGATCGGTGAACCAGATTGCGCCGTCCGAGGCCACGACCACGTCATTGGCGGCGTTGAGCTTCTTGCCTTCGTAGCTGTCCAACAGCACGGTGATGGTGCCGTCCGGCTCGGTCCGGGTCACGCGCCGCGCATCGTGCTCGCAGCTGATGAGCCGCCCCTCGCGGTCGCGGGTGTTGCCGTTGGTGTAGTTCGAAGGCGTGCGGAACACGCTGACATGCCCGTCTTCCTCGAGCCAGCGCATCATGCGGTTGTTGGGAATATCGCTCCACACCAGAAAGCCGCCGTCCCGGAAATACACCGGCCCCTCGGCCCAGCGGAAGCCGGTGGCGATCCGCTCGATCGCCGCATTGCCGACCTTGTACTTGAACTTCTTGTCGAGCGCCTCGACCCGCGGGTCGGGATAGCGCCAATTGGGCAAGTTCCCGAGGGGCAATTTGTCCGCCTTGGCAGGATCGGGCGCGATCGCAGTCACCGCGGCAGCGGCGGCGGTAGCCAAGAATGTCCGTCGTTCCATGACAACCTCCTCCCCCGCCCCGGAAGCCGGATTCGTCGTCATTTGCCGAAGGAATGCGCCGGCACGGTCGGCGGCCGAGCTCGGGTGACGCAAGCGTGTCGGTCCCGCCTGGCCGCACGCGTATTTCTGGTTAGATCGCCGGCCGAAGCGCGAGCGTTTCCTGTCCCACGGCATCCTGCAGAATTGGTGTACGCCTCCCCCTTTCCAGGGCCGACCGCATCCTCAGGAAATCATTTCATGCAGCGTAGGACTCTGCGTTTGGCTGTCAAGCTTCGCGCGAGCTTCGCGCGGCGATGCAGGCATGCCTGTCCTGCATTCATGCGGACTTCCGGGGAATTCGCGACGAATCTTTCACGCGGCCGGCGGTGCCCAATGCGGGCCGGCAGCTTGCGCCCGGTGAGATTCACCGCGCTCCGGCGAACACGATCGTCACGGGGCTCGCGTTGTTGACGACTTGGCCCGTCGGAGCGAGACGTCCGGACCCGCTATCCACGCGAAACGTGACGATCGTGTCGCCCTGCTCGTTGGCCGCATGGAGGAAACGCCCTGCCGGGTCTAGACCGACGAAGCGCGGGACGCGGCCCTGCGTGAGTTGCCAGCCGATCGCCGCCAGCGATCCCTGGCTCGCGTCGGCCGCGTAGATGGCGACGCTGTCGTGACCGCGGTTGGAGCCATACACGAAGCGGCCGTCCGGCGTGACCGCGATCTCGGACGTCGTGCTGTAGCCGGTGAAATCCGTCGGCAGCGTGGTGATCACTTGCGTGGGCGTCAGCGCCCCGCGTTCGGCGTCCCAGCGGTAGGTCGCAACCGTGCTGTCGAGCTCATTGAGCATCCACACGACCGGGAGCTTCGGGTGGAACGCCAGATGCCGGGGACCAGCGCCCGGGCGCGTCTTGACGGAATCCGGCTCGGCCGGGGAAAGCCGGCCGCCCGCGGCGTCGAAGCGGAAGACGAAGACCCGATCGAGCCCTTTGTCCGGCACCAGCACGAAGCGGCCGGCGGGATCGAACACGACGTCGTGGGGATGCGAGCTCGGCTGCTCGGTCTTGTGCGGACCGGGTTCGCCCGGCAGCGCCATGAGCTGATGCTGATCCTTCAGCGACCCGTCCGGCGCGATCGCCAGCACCGCGACGCTGCCGCTGGTGTAATTGGCCACGATCAGGAACTTGCCGCTGGGGTCGACCGCTTGGCGGACGCCGTTCTTGCCGCCCGTGGCGGCCCGATTGAGCAATTTGGCCTGGCCGGTGGCGCCGTCGAGCGCGAAGGCGGTGGCATAATCGAGGTCGCCGTGAACCGAATAGAGAAAGCGCTGGTCCGGGCTCAAGGCGAGGAAGGAGGGATTGACGAGGTCGCCGATGTGCTGGACGTGGGCAAGCGCGCCGGTCGCGGGATCGGCGCGATAGACATGGATGCCGTCGCCGCGCGCCTTGCGCTGCGCGGTCGTGAACGATCCCACATAGGCGAACATCGAATGGGTTTCCGCGGAGGTTTGCTCTACGCCGCCGTCGCTCCGGCCGGTCGGGGAAGGGCGGTTCCCGGCGGTCATTTCCCCAGGCATTGCAGCCACATCCCGGCCATTGGCCGCCTCTCCCGACTCCCTTGCCCAGGCCCCCGGTTGTGCCATCCTGGGTCGGCTGGTGGGTAGGCTGGCCGAGAGGACCCCATGGGCAGTCGACGGCTTCACAAGCTCACGGAACACCAGGTGCGAACGGTCCAGCCCCGGGAGGTGGCCGTTGCATCCGGAGGTCTCGACCATGCCCTGGAGATGGCCCGCAAGCATCCCCGCATACGGGTGGCGGTGGGGAATCCCCCCGTCCTGCTTGACGGCGGGACCGTTCGGGACGGGGCCATCGTCCGCTACAAGCACACCTTACTCAATGACGGTGGAAACCTATACCTACAGGTCCGGATGGGCCCCGACGGCACCGTTCACCGCTCGTATCTGTATCGGGTGGGGACCGGGGAGACCAACGCGGCCGGGAAGCGCCGCCGCCGCTGGATGGGGCTGGGGTCGACATCGGACATTTCCCTGACCGACGCCAGAAACAGGGCGGCCGAACTGCGTCGGTCCAAACTGGTGGATGGCATCCGGGATCCGCTGGCGGTCAAGGAGTCCAAGCGGATGGCGGTGGCGTTGGCCAAGGCGAAGGCGGCGATGACCTTTGACGAATGCCGTGATGCCTACATCGCCGACAACCACATGAAGTGGAAGTCGGCCCGTCATGCGGCGCTCTGGGGATCGTCCCTGGAGCAGCACATCAGCCCGGTGTTCGGCGGCGTCAACGTCGCCGATGTGGACCGGGAGCTGGTGATCCAGGCGCTCCGCCCCCTGATGAAGACCATACCCGAGACGGGAAGGCGTGTGATGGGCCGGATCGAGACCGTGCTGGCCTGGGCGGCGGCGCATGACAAGCGCCCGGCCAACGAGGCCAACCCGGCGTCGTGGAAGCTGAGCCTTCGCTTCGTGTTCCCGAACCGACGGGACGTGGCTCCCGTCGTTCACATGCGGGGCTGTCCCTGGCGAGAACTGCCGCAGGTCATGGCGGCCCTCAAGCAGATAGAAGGCGTGGAGGCGGCGGCGTTGACCTGGACCATCCTGACCGGGGCCAGGACGGGGTCGGTGTTGAAGGCAACCTGGTCCGCCATCGATGAGGTCAACCATATCTGGTCGATACCCGCCGCTGATATGAAGCGGGGAAACGCCATGCGTGTCCCGCTTTCGGATGATGCGATGGCGGTGCTGGCCAAGTGCGATCGAAACGGCAAGCGGTTGTTCCCGATCGGGGAAAAGGCGATGCGGGAGGTCCTGGCCAAGGTGCGGGAAGGACTCCACGTCCACGGCTTCCGCCAGACCATGACCGAATGGGCGACCTTCTCGGGATATGATCGGGACCTGATCGACGAGCAGCTTGGGCACGCCGTCGGCGGGATCGTTCACCGCTCATATCGGTTGATCGAGGACTGGCTTGAGCGTAGGCGGGCGATGTGCTCCGCATTCGGGGCGTTTGCCATGGGACGGACTGCGACCGATGTCGGCAACGTCGTTCCCATGCAGCGGGCCTGATCCAAACAACCGCGTTCGCTGCTAATTCCACCACGGCCTCGGGCCGACCCGCCCATAGCTTTCCAGGATGGCCTGTTCCCCATGCTTCTCCGCCAGGGCGGGGAATGCATCCGCCCGGCTATGGTCGACGATGACTATTGCCCCGGCCTCCCTGGCCAACGTCTTGAACCGCTCCATCTCGGCATCGGATGCGGTTCCCCGGAACACCCAGGCATGGACGTCGTAAGTCCCCTCCAACAGATGATTCATCGTCGCCCCCGCATGGTAGGAGGCGAAGACGGTCAGCAGCCGCTTGGTCTCGGCCGGGGTCTGGTGCTGGAAGGAGACGGTCAGATAGGTCGGGTCTGCCATTACCTGATCCTGGCCAGCACCTGCTTCCTCAGCTTCTCGGGTTGGTGACGCAGCCATGGCTGGGTCTTGAGCTGGGCGGCCTCGATCTGCTTCCTGCGGTCCAGGTCTTCTGGCATTTCTGGCCACTCGTCCGCGTCGGCCGGCGCCAACGGCGGTGTAGGCTCCTCCTCGGGATTATCGAAGAATACAGGGGTCGGCTCCGGAGCGGCGGTTAGCTCAAAGACGACCATGCCGTCCGTGCTGCTGTTGTCGTCGTCCAAACGCCGCCTTTCGGCGTCCTGGTCCGTCTCCTGCTGGTCCACTGCAGCGAACCATCGCTTCCGCTCCACGATGGCACGGAGCCCGTCCTGCAGCGCCGGGCTGTCAAAGAGCAGGGCCACCCATCGCTCCAACCCTGGCAGGAAGTTCTCAATGGTCGATGTCAGCAGGCCTGGATCGGCGTTGAGCAGGGTCAGCAGCTTCTTCTGCGGGCCGGTCAGCTCCTTGTCTGCCGTGGTGTTGGTGGTGGTGTTGGCGGCGGACTTCGTGGGGCTCTTGCGTCGTCGCTTCCGGCCGTCCGCCCCGATTGAACTGGATATTTTATCCAGTTGACCGCCGGCTTCCAGTTTGCTCCGAGCCTTGCCCACCGTTGCGTGATGGTTCTTGGTCTGCTCGCCGATCTGCCGATTCGACAGTTC
>DASWCW010000180.1:0-12455 GCA_036395835.1 Xanthobacteraceae bacterium | reverse complement strand
ACGGCGCTGGTGTATCTCGAACGCTGGCTCAAGACCCGCCGCGATTGAGCGCCGCGATGAGCAAACTGCTTGAACAAGGAATTGACGCCATCCGCCAGCTTCCCGATGAAAATCAGGATTTTGCTGGGGAGATGTTGCTAGCGATCGCGGGTCGCAGGCGAGCAGATTTGCGGCTTACGGGGGAGCAAATCGACAACGTCAAAATTGGTCTTGCCGAGGCCGATCGGCAGGAGTTCGCGTCGGATGACGAAATGCGAGAGACCTGGAAGAAATTCGGTCTAGAGGCTGCGGTACACCCCGCAGGCACGCCGGGATATTCACAGCATCGCTGACGACATCGCCGACAGAAATCCCCTGCTGCCAAACGAGTCGGTGACCGGCGAGGTTAGCGCAATTCACGCGCGTAGCCGCCTAGGCGTCGATCGAAAAATCCGCCCAAACCGGGACGTGGTCGGAAGGCCTTTCCCAGCTGCGCACGTGCTTATCGATGCCGACCGCGGTCAACCGGTCGGCGGCTTGCGGCGAGAGCACGAGGTGGTCGATCCGGATGCCGTTGTTCTTCTGCCAGGCGCCGGCCTGGTAGTCCCAGAAGGTATAGAGGCCCGGATCATCGCTCGCCGCCCGAACCGCGTCGGTGAGGCCCAGATGCATCAGCGCGCGGAATTTGGCTCGGGTCTGCGGCAGGAACAGCGCGTCGCCGAGCCATAGCGCCGGGTCGTGCACGTCGATCTCGGCGGGAATCACGTTGAAATCGCCGGCGAGCACCAACGGCTCCTCCAGCAGGAGCCGTTCACGCGTGTACTCAATGATCCTTTCCATCCATTTGAGCTTGTAGGCATATTTCTCCGTGCGCGGCGGGTTGCCATTGGGCAGATAGAGGCAGGCAATCCGCACCGCGCCGGCTTTGGTGGAAACCACGGCTTCCAGAAACCGCGCCTGCTCGTCGAGTTCGTCGCCGGGAAGCCGCGGCGTCACCTCGTCGATCGGCAATTTGGAGAAAATCGCGACCCCGTTGAAGGCCTTTTGGCCGTGGGTGGCAAGGTTGTAGCCGAGCGCCTCGAACGGTTCGCTGGGAAACCCCGCATCGATGCATTTGGTTTCCTGCAGGCAAACGACGTCCGGCCGCCGATCCGACAGCCACTTCACCATGTTGTCGATCCGCTGGTTGATCGAATTGACGTTCCAGCTGGCGATGCGCATGGGAAGGTGCTTTCCCGTGTTCAAAGCGAAGGTTACGGGAGAATGGCCGATTTCCGCCCGGGCCGGAAGCTCGGCTCGCAAGGTCCCGCCGGGGCCTGTGCGCCGGGATACAGACGCGGGAACCCTTGTGCTAGGAATAAGTCCCGGTGCGATGGTGTAGCATTCGAGTGACCCTCGCCGCCGCGGTACCCATATGGAAGGAACCAGGGGCAGAGCCGTTTAGGCCTCGCCGGGATTAGAATATGAAGCAGGGAACTCGGGTCATTGCGGCCGCAGCGGTGTTCGGACTGGTGGCCCTCGGCGCGGTAACGCGTCCGTATTGGAGCCCGCCCGGTGCGGTCGCCCAGGCGCCGCCGGCCGCGCGGGTGGTTCCGGTCGAAGTCGCCAAGGCCGTCAAGAAGCCGGCCCCCGTCATCATCGAGGCTCTGGGCACTGTGACGCCGATCCAGAGTGTTGCGGTGCGCACCCGCCTCGACAGCGAAATCGTCGGTGTGCATTTCGAGGACGGGGCAAGTGTGAGGCAGGGCGACCCGCTGTTCACGCTCGACAGCCGGGCACTGGAAGCTCAGATCAAGCAGGCCGAGGGCACTGTCGCGCGCGACAAAGCGCAGCTTGCGGGCGCCGAACGCGATATGCGCCGCTACACCGAGCTGGTGGCCAAGAGCGCGACGCCGGTCGTCAACCTCGATAATGCCAAGACCCAGGCGGACACTTTTCGCGCCGCCATTGCCGCCGACGAAGGGGCGCTCGAGAACCTCAAGGTGCAGCTCAGCTATTGCAGCATTCGCGCGCCGATCTCCGGGCGGATCGGCGCAGCCAATGTCAAGATCGGCAATTTCGTCCGCACCGGCGACGACGCGCCGCTTGCGGTCATCAACCAGATCACGCCGATCTATGTGAACTTCTCGGCTCCGCAACGCTCGCTGCCGCCGATCCGCCGGGCGCTCGCCGACGGCACCGCGCGGGTCGATGCGGGCGTTCCCGGCGACGCCAAAGTCGCGGGCGGGCGGCTCACCATGATCGACAACAACGTCGATGCGACCACCGGCATGGTGTCGATGCGCGCCACCATGGACAATCCCGATCAGGTGCTCTGGCCGGGCGCGCTCGTCGATACCAAGCTGACCTTGCGCGAGGAGGAAGCGATCGTGGTGCCCGCCGCGGCGATCCAGACCGGGCAGGCGGGCAATTTCGTCTTCGTGGTCAAGGACGACATCGCGAACGTGCGTCCCGTGAAGGTCGCCCGGATCAATGCCGCCGAAGCCGTGCTGGAGAGCGGGCTCGAAGCCGGCGAGATCGTCGTCACCAATGGCCAATTGCTGCTCACCACCGGCACCAAGGTGGCGCCGCGCGAGATGAAGGTCGGATCTCGATGAATCTCTCCGAGGCCTGCATTCGCCGGCCGGTCATGACGACGCTGATCACGGCGTCGTTCCTCGTGTTCGGCGCGTTTTCGTACCGGCTGCTGCCGGTCGCTGCGCTGCCGTCGGTCGACTTCCCCACCATCAACATCATCGCGACCCTGCCGGGAGCGAGCGCCGACACCATGGCCGCCTCGGTCGCCTCGCCGATCGAGCGGCAGTTGGCGACGATTTCCGGCGTCAGCGCCATGACCTCGACGTCCTCGCTCGGTCAGTCGTCGGTCACGGTGCAGTTCGATCTCAACCGCAGCATCGACGGTGCGGCACTCGACGTGCAGACCGCGCTCACCATCGCCGCCCGCAAGCTTCCGGTCGAGATGACGACCCCGCCGAGCTTCCGCAAGGTCAATCCGGCGGATTTCCCCGTCCTTTATATGAACCTCAATTCGCCGACGCTGCCGCTGTCGGTCGTCGACGAGTACGCCGAGACGACGCTCGCCCAGCAGATCTCGCAGCTGCCCGGCGTCGCGCAGGTGCTGGTCTACGGCGCGCAGAAATTCGCGGTGCGGGTCCAAGTCGATCCGGTGGCGGCCGCTGCGCGGGGAATCTCGCTCGAAGACGTGCGCTCGGTCGTCGCCAGAACCAGTTCCAGCACGCCGGCCGGCACCTTGTCGGGGCCGCAGCGCGACGTGACGCTGCGCGCCTCCAGCGCGCTCGAGCACGCCGCCGACTACCGCAGCGTGGTGGTAGCCTGGCGCAACGGCGCGCCGATCAAGCTCGAGGAGATCGCCCGCGTCGTCGACAGCGTCGAGAACGACAAGATCGCGACCTGGTTCAACGACAAGCGCGGGGTGGTGCTCGCGATCCAACGGCAGCCCGACGCCAACACCGTCTCGGTGGTGGATTCGATCCGGGAGCGGCTGCCCGCGTTTCGCGCCCAGGTCCCGGCATCGATCAACATGGACGTCCTCAACGATCGCTCGATATCGATCCGGCATTCGGTCGGCGACGTGCAGCGTACGCTGATGATCGCCGTAGGGTTGGTGGTGCTGGTCATCTTCCTGTTCCTGCGCTCGGCTGGTGCGACCATCATCCCCTCGCTGGCGGTTCCGGTGTCGCTGGTCGGCACTTGCGCGGCGATGTATGCGTTCGGGTTCTCCATCAACAATATGACGCTGCTGGCGCTGACCCTCTCCGTCGGCTTTGTGGTCGACGACGCCATCGTCATGCTGGAGAACATCGTCCGGCACATCGAAGGCGGCATGCGGCCGTTCGAGGCGGCGCTCAAAGGCGCGCGGGAAATCGGTTTCACCATTATTTCCATCACGTTCTCGCTGATCGCCGTGTTCATTCCGGTGCTGCTGATGGGCGGCATCGTCGGACGCGTGTTTCGCGAGTTCGCGGTATCCATCTCGGTCGCGATCATCGTGTCGGGCTTCGTCTCGCTCACTCTGACGCCGATGCTGTGCGCGCGCGTGCTGCGCACGCATCGCGAGGGCGAGAGGCAGAACGTCGTGCTGCGGGCTTCCGAGGCGGTGTTCCGCAGCTGGCTGCGCGCCTATGAATGGAGCCTCGACAAGGTGCTCGCATGGCGCGCCGTCACGCTGGCGTTGACGATCGCGACGATTATCGGCTCGGTGCTGTTCTACGTAGCGATTCCGAAGGGCTTCTTCCCGGCCGAGGACACCGGCTTCATTCTCGCCTGGACCGAGGGACCGACCGATATCTCGTTCCAGGGCATGGTGGAGCGCCAGAAGCAGGTCGCCGACATCATCCTGCGCGATCCGGGCGTCGATTATTTCAATTCGACCGTGGGCGCCGGCGGGCCCAATCCGACCAACAATTACGCCCGACTGTTCATCGCGCTCAAACCCAAATCCGAGCGCAAGGAAAACGCGACCGCGATCATCCAGCGCCTGCGCAAGAGCGTCAGCGTCGTGCCCGGAATGAACGTCTATTTCCAGAATGTGCAGAACATCAACCTGACCGGCCGCATCTCGAAGAGCGAATATCAATATACCCTGCAATCGAGCGACACCGAGGCGCTCTATCGCATCGCTCCGCAGATGCGCGACAAGATCGCGAAGGTCGAGGGCCTGCGCGACGTCAACACCGATCTCTATGTCACCAATCCGCAGATGAGCATCGACATCGATCGCGAGAAGGCGGCGGTCTATGGCATCAGCATCGACCAGATCCGGCAGGAGCTCTACGACGCCTACGGCAATCGCCAGGTCGCGACCATCTACACGCCGAGCAACGATTATCAGGTGATACTCGAAAGCCAGAAGCGGTTCCAGGCCGATCCCTCCGAGCTCGCCCATCTCTACGTCAAGGCCGCGAACGGGCAGATGGTGCCGCTCGACGCGGTCGCGAAACTGATTCCGAGCGTCGGTCCGCTGCAGGTCAATCACCAAGGCGCGCAGCCGGCCGTGACCATCTCGTTCAACCTCGCGCCGGGCTTCTCCCTGGGGCGCGCCGTCGACGCCATCCAGCAGATCGAGCGGGATTCCCGGCTCCCCGCCACGATCTACACCGGATTCCAGGGCACCGCGCAGGTGTTCCAGGATTCGCTCAGGGGCCAGGGCATCCTGATCCTTGCGGCGATTTTCGCCGCCTATGTGGTGCTGGGGATCCTCTACGAGAGCTTCATCCATCCGATCACCATCATTTCCGGCCTGCCGTCGGCCGGGATCGGCGCCCTGGTGACGCTGATGGCGTTCGGTATGGAGCTCACCGTGATCTCGATGATCGGCATCGTGATGCTGGTCGGCATCGTCAAGAAGAATGCCATTATGATGATCGACTTCGCGATCGAGCGCCGCCGCATCGGTCTCGGCGCCGAAGCCGCGATCCGCGAGGCCTGCCTGCTGCGCTTCCGGCCGATCATGATGACGACGTTCGCGGCGATCTTCGGCGCGCTGCCCATCGCGTTGGGTGCGGGCGAGGGCTCGGAGCTGCGGCGGCCACTCGGCATCGCGGTGGTCGGCGGGCTGTGCCTCTCGCAGCTGCTCACGCTCTACATCACGCCCGTGGTCTATCTCTACCTCGATCGCATCGATCGCCGGCTGCGCCGCAGCCTCGAGCCGCAGCTCGAAGCGGTCGCCGAGGAGGAGCGCAAGCCCGAGAGCGCCATCGCGGCGGAGTGATGCGATACTTCTCGTCATGGCCGGGCTTTGTCCCGGCCATCCACGCCTTCTTGGACCGAGATTTCAGAATCGTGGATGCCCGGCACGACGGCCGGGCATGCCGAAATCACACCGAAAAGCTGGTGCCGCAGCCGCAGGAGGCGGTGGCGTTGGGATTGGCGATCTTGAACGAGGCGCCGATCAGATCGTCGACGAAATCGATCTCGGCGCCTTCCATGTAGCGCAGCGAGATCGGATCGATCAGCACGGTCGCGCCGTTGCGCGCGATCACGACGTCGTCCGGCGCCTGGCTTCGCTCCATGTCGAACCGGTACTGGAATCCGGAGCAGCCGCCGCCCTCGACGCTGACGCGGAGCATGGTGCCGGGAGCCTCGGCGGTGAGGATCTCGCCGATTCGTCGCGCTGCCCGCTCGCTCACGGTCACTGTCATTGGTGCTCTTCCCGGGCGTCTTGGCGCCCGATGCCGAATCCATCCATTGTCAGGCTGCCCAACCGATAGTTAAGTGCGCCCGGGCCCCCGGTCAATCACCGGCAAGCGAGGCGCCATGGCTGTCGAGACGGGTCGCGAGCGCGCGCCCTATGCGTCCGATCCCGGCTCGAGCCGCGGCCGGGCGCATCCGGAGCCGCCGAGCCCGTCCCGCAACGCCTTCCGCCGCGATTGCGACCGCATCATCCACGCCTCCGCGTTCCGGCGCCTCAAGTACAAGACCCAGGTGTTCGTGTTCCACGAGGGCGACCATTACCGCACGCGCCTGACCCATACCCTCGAGGTCATGCAGGTCGCCCGCGCGCTCGCTCGCGCGCTCGGCCTCGACGAAGATCTCGCCGAAGCCTTGGCGCTTGCCCACGATCTCGGGCATCCGCCGTTCGGCCATGCCGGGGAGCGGCAGCTCGACGAATGCCTGCGATCCTACGGGGGCTTCGATCACAATGCGCAAACGCTCCGGGTACTCACGCTGATCGAGCGCCGGTACCCGGAGTTCGACGGGCTCAATCTCACCTGGGAAACGCTCGAAGGCATCGTGAAGCACAACGGGCCGCTGACCGATGCGGGCGGTCGGCCGCTCGGCCGCTACAGCGAGCGCGGGATCCCCTCCGCCATCGCGCTCTATGCCGAGACGAGCGGCGTGAGCTTGGCGACCTACTCGACCCCGGAAGCGCAGATCGCGGCCATCGCCGACGACATCGCCTATGACGCTCACGACCTCGATGATGGACTGAGAGCGGGGCTGTTTGCGCTCGATGACGTTGCCGCGGTCGCCGCACTCGACGACATCCTGCGCGACATTCGCGCGCGCTATCCGCATCTGGATTCGGCGCGCAGCGTTCACGAGTTGGTCCGCCGCCTCATCGCCCGGATGATCGACGACGTCATCGCGGAATCCGCCCGCCGTTTCGCGGCGGCGGGGCCGCGCTCGGTCGAGGACGTGCGACGGGCAGGGACCCCGATGATCGCCTTCTCCGGATCCGTGGCCGAGGCGGACCGCGCGATCAAACAATTCCTGCTGCCCCGGATGTACCGGCACGCCCGCATCCTGCGCGTCATGGAAGCCGCGCAGCGCGTCGTCGCCGACCTGTTTGCACATTATCTTGTGCATCCGGAAAGGATGCCGGCCGATTGGGCGCAGGATCTCGATCGTGTGGACGAGCCGGCGCGTGCCCGCCGGATCGCGGATTTCATCGCCGGAATGACCGATCGCTATGCCCTGATCGAGCATGCGCGACATTTTGACTCGACCCCTGAACTGGTCTAGGCCGCCGGCTCGCTCTGGGCACCACTGATAGCAGATACGCAATCGCCGGATGGACTTGAAACGCACGTCGAACCATCTGTTTGCCGAGGTGCTCGATCGGGTGCGTGCGGCGAATGCGGAACTGATCGCGACGGGGTTCCTGCCCGCCGGTACCGATCAGTCGCGGGTACTGGTCGAGCCGCCCCGCGAGGCTTCCCATGGCGATATGGCTACGAACGCCGCGATGGTGCTGGCCAAAGGCGCCGGCCGCAAGCCGCGCGAGATCGCCGAAGCGATTGCCGAGAAATTGCGGCCCGATGCACTCCTTGCGCGGGTCGATATCGCGGGTCCGGGTTTCATCAACCTGACGCTGACCAATCAGGCGTGGACCGAGGAACTGCGTTCCGTCCTGGCGTCCGGTGACGATTACGGCCGCAGCGACATCGGCGCGGGCGAGACGGTCAACGTCGAATACGTCTCCGCCAATCCGACCGGTCCGATGCATGTCGGGCATGGTCGCGGTGCGGTGTTCGGCGACGCGCTCGGCACGTTGCTGGAATTCGCCGGGTATCGGGTCACGCGCGAATTCTACGTCAACGATGCCGGGGCCCAGGTGGACGCGCTCGCGCGCTCCGCCTATCTGCGCTACCGCGAGGCGCTCGGCGACGACATCGGCGCGATTCCGGAGGGGCTCTATCCGGGCGATTATCTCAAGCCGGTCGGGGCGGTGCTCGCGGCCGAGCATGGCCGCGCTTTGCTCGATCGGGGCGAGGCCGAATGGCTGCCCCTGGTACGCACCAGGGCGATCGAGGCGATGCTCGACGAGATCCGCGGGGATCTTGCGGCGGTCAAAGTCGAGCACGAGGTGTTCTTCTCCGAGCGATCCCTGATCGAGGGCGAGACCGACCAGGTGGCCGCCACGATCGATGCACTGCGGGCGGCCGGATTGATCTATCGGGGCCGGTTGCCGCCTCCGAAAGGCCAGCTCCCCGAAGATTGGGAGGATCGGGAGCAGGTCCTGTTCCGCTCTACCGCCTTCGGCGACGATATCGATCGTCCGCTCATGAAATCCGACGGCAGCTATACTTATTTCGCCTCCGACCTCGCCTATCACAAATCGAAATTCGACCGCGGCTTTCGCACCATGATCGACGTGTGGGGCGCCGATCACGGCGGCTATGTGAAACGGATGCAGGCTGCCGTGAAGGCGGTCACCGGAGGCAAGGCCGACCTCGACATCAAGATCGTCCAGCTGGTCAGACTGCTTCGGGGTGGCCAGCCGGTGAAAATGTCGAAACGCGCCGGCGAGTTCGTGACCCTTCGCGAGGTGGTCGACGAGGTGGGATCGGACGCGGTGCGTTTCATGATGCTCTACCGCAAGAACGATGCCGTGCTCGATTTCGACCTTGCCAAGGTCATCGAGCAGTCCCGCGACAACCCGGTGTTCTACGTCCAATACGGTCACGCCCGGGGAAATTCGGTGTTTCGCAATGCCCGCGAGGTCGTGCCCGAGCTGCCGGCGGGCAGCGCGGAACGTCGAAATCTCCTGGCGCGAGCCTCGCTGGTGCGACTGGAAGACGCGGCTGAATTGGCGATCCTGAAGCGGATCGCGCTCTATCCGCGCCTATTGGAGGCTGCCGCGGTGGCCCATGAGCCGCACCGGGTTGCCTTCTATCTCTATGATCTGGCGAGCGAATTTCATGCACAATGGACCCGCGGCAAAGACTTGCCACATTTACGGTTCATTATCCAAGATGATCCACAACTAACCCTGGAACGCCTTGCTCTGGTCCAGGGCGTTGTCACCGTACTTGCTTCCGGGCTCAAGTTGCTGGGAGTAAAGGCCCCGGAAGAGATGCGGTGATCTCGCTCGAACGTGTCGTGTCGAGTTGTGGGGCGCCACCGTTCGACCGAGCCGACGCAAACGCCGGTGGGAGTAGATGGCCGACGATCCTCGATACCGCCCGCAGCGTTCCGACCCTTATTCACGGGATCGCACGAGCCGCTCCGCGTCGGGATCACAAGATGACCCGCTTGCGGAACTGGCGCGTTTGATCGGCCAGGATCAGACGTTTATCGCTGCGAGCCGCGACGGCGCGCGGGAGCGGCACCGCGATCCGCAACGCGAGCCGGATGCCGATCGATCGGCGCCGAATTGGCTTGCCCGAAGCGGTCAGCGTTCGAACCCCGAGGAGACCGGGGCGGAGACCTATGAGGCGGAGACCGGCCGGCGAGAGCCCGGCTATTTCAGCGATCTCGAGTTGGAGACGGGCCGCCGCTCGCGGCAGCCGCCCGGAGGATGGGATGCCGCCCCTGAGGAGGACGAGGGCCGTTATGGCGGGCAGGGGGATGATGCGCGCCAGGACCCGCATGACCCCCGCTACGATCCACCGCAGGACGAGGACCTCGATCCGTATCGGATCGCCGCCCATGACGGCCGCTACGACCGCCTGCCGGCGGTGCGAGAATATGACGACGCGGCCGGTCCCGCGTCGCGCATGAACCCCTTCGATCCCGACTATGACCGCATGGATCGCGCTGCGGACGGGGATCATGCTTCTCGCCTGCGGCGGCGCGGCGGGATCTTGACTATCGCCGCCGTGCTCGGGCTTGCCGCCGTCGGCACTGCCGCGGCGTTTGGTTATCGGGCATGGACCGCCGGCTCGAGCTCAGGCGGGCAACCCCCGCTGATCAAGGCGGACACCGCGCCGACCAAGATAGTGCCGGCGCAAACTGGGGATAGCCCACAAAACAAACAGATCTACGATCGGATCGGCGAAAAAATCCAAAGCTCGAACGACAGAATGGTTTCCCGCGAGGAACAGCCGATCGAGCTGCGCGACTTGCCGCGCCAGCCCGGAACCCGCGCGCCGCTTCCCCTGCCCGGGACCCCCGGCAACGTCACCATCGGCGCGCAGCCGCCGGCCTATGCCGTGCCGCCTGCGCCCACCGGCGGAAATCCGGGGCCGAACGAGCCGAAGAAAGTCCACACCATCACCATTCGGCCCGATCAGATGTCCGGTCCGCCGGCCCCGATCCAGCCGGAATCGTTGCCCGCGCGTTCGGTCCCGACCACGAGCATCGGCCCGCCCCCGGCGTCCGCTTCACCGCCCGCTCGCTCGCCGGCTCCGGCCCCGTCTCAGAGCAAGCCCGCGAAGCCGGCCCGCGGCTCCCCGCTCGCGCTCAATCCTTCCGCCGAAGGCCCGGACTCCGGCTCTCGTTCCGGCACGGCACCCGCCCAACCGGCGCCGTACCGAACCGCGGCCCTTCCAAGCGGCGCGGAGGCCGGCAATTACGTGGTCCAGATCTCGTCGCAGCGCAGCGAGTCCGAGGCGCAGGCATCGTTTCGAGCCTTGCAAACGAAATACCCGAGCGTGCTCGGGACCCGGCAGCCGCTGATTCGCCGTGCCGACCTCGGCAACAAGGGCGTTTATTACCGCGCGCAGGTCGGGCCGTTTGCGAGTGCCGACGACGCCAATCAGCTGTGCAGCAATCTCAAAGCCGCCGGCGGCCAGTGCATCGTCCAGCGCAATTGATCGGGCGGATCGCTTGACCCCCGGGACAGTGGGGGGCTAATCCGCGTCGATGCAAGCACGTGCCTTCATTGTCGGACTGGCCGGCCCCACCCTCGGACCCGACGAGCGCGCCTTTCTGCGCGACGCCGATCCGTGGGGCCTGATCCTTTTCGCCCGAAACATCGAAACTCCTGACCAAGTCCGTGCACTGGTTGCCGATTTCCGCGAGACGCTGGGCCGGGCGGATGCGCCGGTGCTGATTGATCAGGAAGGCGGCCGGGTGCAGCGGCTTCGGCCGCCGCATTGGCCCGAATATCCGGCCGGTGCCGCCTACGGCCGTCTCTATGATCGCAATCCCGAGCTCGGCGTTGCCGCCGCGCGGCTCGGTGCCCGGTTGATCGCTGCGGACCTCGGCGCGCTCGGCATTACCGTCGACTGCTTGCCGCTGGCGGATATGCCGGTGCCCGGGGCCGACAGCATCATCGGGGATCGCGCCTATGGCGGCAGCGTCGAGAAGGTCGCGGCGATCGCGGCCGCTATCGCCGAGGGGTTGCGGGAAGGGGGGGTGCTGCCGGTCCTCAAGCACATCCCGGGCCATGGCCGGGCGGGGGTCGACAGTCACCACAGCCTTCCGGTGGTGGGCAGCGAACGGCCGACCTTGGAGGCTACGGATTTTGCCGCCTTCCGCCGCTTGGCCGGGCTGCCGCTCGGCATGACCGCGCATGTTGTGTTCACCGCGATCGACCCGGTCGCGCCGGCGACAATTTCGGCGACAATGGTGCGCGAGGTGATTCGCGGATGGATCGGGTTCGATGGGCTGCTGATGACGGACGATATCTCGATGCAGGCACTGAGGGGGACCGTCGGTGAGCGCGCCGCTGCGGCGATTGCGGCCGGCTGCGACGTGGTGCTCCACTGCAATGGCATGCTCGACGAGATGCAGGCCGTGGCCGCTGCCGTCCCGAAGCTCGATGGGCAGGCTCGCCGTCGTGCCGCGGCTGCCTTGTCCTGGAGGAGGCCGGCATCACGGATCGATGCGGCTACGGCGCGGGCGGAATTTTCCGCGCTGATGGCCGACGATCGCCCCGCAACGGCGAGGGTGCCCTCATGACGCCGGCCGAGCAATTCCAGGTGGATCCCGAGATCGCGGTCGAGCGCGGCTCGGAGGAACCGGCGCTGATCGTCGACGTCGAGGGGTTTGAAGGCCCGCTCGATCTGCTGCTCATGCTGGCGCGCCAGCAGAAGGTCGATCTCGCCAAGATTTCCATCCTGGCCCTCGCCGACCAATATTTGGCGTTCATCGAAGCGGCGAGCCAAGTGCGCCTGGAGCTTGCCGCGGACTACTTGGTCATGGCGGCGTGGCTCGCCTACCTCAAGTCGCGTCTGCTGCTGCCCGAGAGCAGTGATGCGGTGGGCCCGAGCGCCGAGGAAATGGCCGCGGCGCTCGCCTTGCGCCTCAAGCGGCTCGAGGCCATTCGCGGCGCAGCCGAGCGACTG
>DASWCW010000179.1:0-1529 GCA_036395835.1 Xanthobacteraceae bacterium | reverse complement strand
GTCCGAGCGGGATGCGAGTGAGGCGCTCGAGCGGGCGCTCGAGCGGGTGCGCCGGGAACGAGGCTGCGGCAGCGCGCTGACGCTCGGTGAGCTCGTCGACGAGTACCTGGCTCAGCACGACGGCGAGCCGGAGACGATCGACAAGCTGCGTTGGCTGCTGACGAAACCGGTCAAGGTTTTTGGGACTCGCCGGCTGCCGGAGCTTCGCTCTCAAGAGATCGCGGCTTGGCGGATGACGATTCCGCCGGGGCACCGCTTCGAGGCGACGCAGGCGCTGCGGCAGGTGCTCGCGCGAGCTGTCGTCTGGGGGATGATCGACGTCAACCCGGCCAAGCAGGGGGTCGACAATCCGCAGCGGCGCTACACCGAGAAGCGGCCCTTCGAGTCGTGGGCTGAGCTCGCCGCAGTCGCGGCCAAGCTCGGGCCGCGCCATGGGCCGATGGTGCTGTTCGCGGCCGCGACCGGGCTGCGGCCGGGGGAGTGGATCGCGCTCGAGCAGCGCGACATCGATCGGCAGGCGCGCGTCGTCTATGTGCGCCGCGCTTACAGGAACGGTCGGCTCAAATGCACGAAGACCGAATCGAGCGTGCGCGCGGTGCCGCTGCAGGGGACCGCGCTCGCCGCGTTTGACCAACTGCCAGCCGGCATAGGCAGCGCGCTTCTGTTTCCCTCGCCTCGCGGCGGCCACCTCGATCTGCACAACTTCCGCAACCGCGACTGGAAACCCGCCCAGCACGCTGCCGGCATCACGCCGCTGCGGCGCGTCTACGATCTACGGCACACCTTCGCGACCTTCGCCCTTCGTGCCGGCATCTCCACCTTCGACCTATCCCGCTACATGGGCGCGAGCTTGACGATGATCGACCGCCACTATGGCCATCTCGCCCGAGACGGCCGCGACCACGCGATCCATCTTCTCGATGCTTTCACGGACTCCGAGACGGTCGACGTCCACGCCGTGGACGCTGCGTGGACGTCGGAAGCGTCAACCGTCGTCCACTCGGACAACGGAAAGACGAGCTAAGCAGGAGGAAAGAAGAAGCCCTCTGACGGACTCGAACCGTCGACCCCCTCCTTACCATTTTGGGGTCAGGGCAACTGGTGGCAACCCACGGCAACGGTTTTCGTGTGTCTGAGCCGCTTTCGAGGTCATCCCATCTGCCACCGGTTGCCACTGGTTGCGACCGCTCTGCTCCATAAACGCTCCATACTTCTGGCGCGCCGTCGGGCGGGCCGAGCAGCACGAAGTCGTCGCTTTCACCACTGTCCCGGCGCACGTAGCCGAGTGCCGCCTCCCAGAATTCAGTCTGGCGCTGCAGATCGTCCACGCGCAAAACGATCGAGCCGATTCGAATCATCGCGGTGATGGTACGCCGGAAGTGGCTTTATTCCTCGCCTTCCCAGTATTCGAGCTCAGGCCCGGGGCGAGCGAAGATGATCCGCTCGCCGGCGACGCTCCGCGCGCCGATCTTGCCGGTGTCGAGGTACTCGACGATGTCCGGCGCGATCAGCGTGGAGAGCATGAGGAC
>DASWCW010000178.1:0-13564 GCA_036395835.1 Xanthobacteraceae bacterium | reverse complement strand
CGCGCCGTTGACGATCGTGGTGTTCTCCTTCTCGATCATCACCTTCTTGGCACGGCCCAGCATGTTGAGCGTGACGTTCTCGAGCTTGATGCCGAGATCCTCGGAGATCGCGGTGCCGCCGGTCAGGATCGCGATGTCCTGGAGCATCGCCTTGCGGCGATCGCCGAACCCGGGAGCCTTGACGGCCGCGACCTTGAGGCCGCCGCGCAGCTTGTTGACCACGAGCGTGGCGAGCGCCTCGCCCTCGACGTCCTCGGCGATCACGAGCAGCGGCTTGCCGGTCTGCACCACCGCCTCGAGCAGCGGGAGCAGCTCGTTGAGCCCGGAAAGCTTCTTCTCGTTGATGAGGACGTAGGGGTCCTCCATCTCGACCCGCATCTTGTCGGCGTTGGTGACGAAATACGGCGAGATGTAGCCGCGGTCGAACTGCATGCCCTCGACCACTTCGAGCTCGGTCTCGAGCGATTTGGCTTCCTCGACGGTGATCACACCCTCGTTGCCGACCCGCTTCATGGCGTCGGCGAGGAACCGGCCGATCTCGGCATCGCCATTGGCCGAGATGGTCGCGACCTGGGCGATCTCATCGTTCGAAGTGACGTTCTTGGAGTTCTTCTTGAGGTCCTCGACCACGGCTTCGACCGCGAGGTCGATCCCGCGCTTGAGGTCCATCGGGTTCATGCCGGCGGCCACCGCCTTGGCGCCTTCCTTGACGATCGCCTGGGCCAGCACGGTTGCCGTCGTGGTGCCGTCGCCGGCGATGTCGGAGGTCTTGCTGGCGACCTCGCGCACCATCTGGGCGCCCATGTTCTCGAACTTGTCCTCGAGTTCGATCTCCTTGGCGACGGTGACGCCGTCCTTGGTGATCCGCGGGGCCCCGAAGGATTTCTCCAGGACGACGTTGCGGCCCTTGGGGCCGAGCGTCACCCGTACGGCATTGGCGAGAATGTCGACGCCGCGCAGCATCTTGTCGCGGGCATCGACCGAGAATCTTACTTCCTTGGCTGCCATTTCACTGCTCCTGACAGAATTTCCTGCGTGCTTCCGTGCCCGGAGAGGACCCTCCGGCAAACCATCCGGGAGGAGATCCCTCGAGCTGTGGAATTACACCTTGGTGATGGGATGGATGGTCCTCAGGCTGCCTTGCGGCGGGTTTCGGCCTCGACCAGCACCCCCATGATGTCGCTTTCCTTCATGATCAGGTACTCGACGCCGTCGATCTTGACCTCGGTGCCCGACCACTTGCCGAACAGCACGCGGTCGCCGGCCTTGACGTCGATCGGGATCAGCTTGCCCGACTCGTCGCGCCCGCCGGGGCCCACGGCGATGATCTCGCCCTGCTGCGGCTTCTCCTTCGCGGTGTCGGGAATGATGATCCCCCCCGCGCTCTTTTCCTCGGCGTCAATGCGCTTGACGACGACACGGTCGTGAAGCGGACGGAATTTCATCGGCATCCTCCTAAGTTCTTGATCAGCTTCGTTTTTTGGCGGTGAACGGACGGCAGGAAGGGTTCCCCGACGCCATCCTGCGGCGACATAGGCGCCGCGAATACGGCCTTCAAGAGGCCGTGAGGAAAAATATTAGCACTCCAATTCAATGAGTGCCAGAGCCTTTTTGTCGGAAAATTCAGCCGGGCGGGGCGTTATTAGCAGTCTTCGGGCAATGCTGCTAGTGCCTTGATAATAAACACTTTATTCAGATTTTAGGCTTGCAATGAATCACCGACGCAGAAAAATTGATGTCACCGGGGACGGAGGGGACATCGATGGTCTCGCAGGATTTTCGCCGCCAGCTTCAAGGCTATGGGCTCACCACCGCCCGGATCTTCTACCGCCGGCCGGATCACCCGTGGTTGCTGCAGACCTATGTTTGGCAGCAATACGACGTCTGGCCGGAGTTTCCGGTGCTGCAGAAATTCCTCGCGTTTTGGCGCGAGAACCTGGAGGGGCCGCTGCACTCCGTGACGGTGGCGCACTCCCGGCTGCTGCGGCCGGCGGAGATCCGGGCCGTCGACGGGGTGTTCCGCCTGCACTGATCGGCCGTCCGGGTTACGCGGGCCCAACAACTCCGCCAGCGCCACGCGATAAAATTCATAGCCGCGCATGCGCTTGGCGGGCTCGCCCATGTAGCGGGCGCGATAGTCCTTGGCTCCCAAATCCGCCAAGAGCTTCAGGCCGCGCGCCTCCAAATAGCGCGCCAGCGCCTCGGGCCGAAGTCCGAATGTCCACGGCTCGCCAGTGCTGCTGACCGCGACGAGAATCTGCGCCGCGCCCTCGAAAGCGGAAGGATCGGTGAGCACGCCTTCATGCACATAGGTGAAGATCAGCCGCGTTCCCGTCGCGAGGCTGCCGATCCATCGCAGCGTTGCATCCACCGCCTCGCCGCTCAGGTAGTTGGTCACGCCCTCCCAGATCACGACGACCGGTTTGGTGGGATCGAAGCCCGATCGCGCCAAAGCCTGCGGAGCGGCGTCGCGCTCGAAGTCGACCGGGACGAAGCGCACGTTCGCGCGCTCGATGCCGAGCGCGGCGAGCCGGCGACGCTTCTCCGCCGCCGTCGCCGGGTGGTCGATCTCGAAAACCGCCACCTTGCGGAGCGCCGGCAGCCGCCAGGCGCGGCTGTCGAAGCCGGCACCGAGGATCAACACCTGCTGGGGGTCGCCGGCAACGCTCTCGTTGACCCAATCGTCGATGAGGCGCGTGCGCGCGATCGCCGACGTGCGCGCGCCGGGCCAGCGACGATCGATCCACCGCAGCAGCAACGCACCGATGAGCGGCAAGACCGATCCACGAACGATGATCCGCAGCCACGGCCGCAGGAAATGCGCCGCGAACGGATCCTCGAACAGACGATCCCCAGGCCGGATCGTTTCCAGCGCCCGGAAGAACGCCACGATTTCCGCGGTCGTGCTCGGCTGACCGGTTTGCATCGCCGCAACGCTAGCTCAGCACTCCGACGATGGCCCCGACCACGCAGGTCGACAGCGTGCCCCCGACGATCGATTTGAGCCCGAGCGAGACCACGTCGTCGCGCCGTTCCGGTGCCATGGTGGTAAGCCCCGCAATCATGATGCCGAGACTGCCGAAATTGGCGAAGCCGCACAATGCGTAGAGCATGATCAGCCGCGAGCGCGGGCTGAGCGCGTCGGCCGGAAGCTGCGCGAGCTCCTCCACATAGGCGATGAACTCATTGAGGATGGTTTTTACGCCCATGAGGCCGCCCGCGGTGACCGACTCGGCCCAGGGCAACCCCATCAGCCAGCACACCGGCGCCATCCCGTAGCCGAGCAGCCGCTGCAGCGTCACCGGCGCGCCGGCGACGGCCGGCAACAGGCCGATGATCGCGTTGGCGAGATGCACGAGCGCGACGAACACGATCAGCATGGCGCAGATGTTGAGCAGCAGCTCGAGGCCGACGGCCGTGCCTCGCGCGATCGCATCGATCGTCCCGGACGCGACCGGTCCGAGCTCGAGCGATCCGCCGGTGCGCCGGTCCGACGGATCCGGCACCATGATCTGGCCGATCAGGACCGCGACCGGCGCACCCAGCACCGAAGCGATCAGCAGATGGCCGGCGGCCTCGGGGATCACCGGGCGGAGCAGCGTCGCATAGATGACGAACACGGTTCCGGCGATGCCGGCCATGCCGCCGACCATGACGATGAACAATTCGCCGCGGGAGAGCTTGGCGAGATACGGGCGAATGAACAGCGGCGCCTCGACCATGCCGAGGAAAATGTTGGCCGCGGTCGAGAGCCCGACGGCGCCGCCGATGCCCAGCGTCTTTTCGAGCGCGAGCGCGAAGCCGCGCACGATCGGCGGCAGGATGCGCCAGTAGAACAGCAAGGTGGTGAGCACGCTCATGACCAGCACGACCGGCAGCGCCTGGAAGGCGAGCACGAATTCGCTGCCGGGAGTCTTGAGCTCGAACGGCAGCGGGCCGCCGCCGACGTAGCCGAACACGAATGCGGTGCCGGCCCTGGTGGCGTCCGCAATGGCGTCGACGCCGTCATTGACGAGCGCGAAGACCGTCTGCGCCTGCGGCACCTTGAGCAGAAACGCCGCGATGAGGAAGCTTCCGCCAAGGCCGATGCCGACGCGCTTCCACTCGACGGCGCGCCGGTTCTCGCTGATGAGCCACGCCAAGCCCAGCAACGCCGCGATGCCGGCGGCTGACTGCAGCGTCTCCATGCGCCCGGCCCGGCGGCTCGGGGTTTCTCAGCCGCGCCCGACGAACGGCATCTTGGTCGCCATCACGGTGAGGAACAGCACGTTGGCGTCGAGCGGCAGGCTCGCCATGTAGAGCACGGCGTCGGCGACATGCTGCGGGTCCATGCGCGGCTCGACCATGATCGAGCCATTGGGCTGCGGCACGCCGCTCTTCATGCGCTCCGTCATCTCGGTCGCGGCGTTGCCGATGTCGACCTGACCGCAGGCGATGTCGTAGGCCCGCCCGTCGAGCGAGCTCGACCGGGTCAGCCCGGTGATGGCGTGCTTCGTCGAGGTGTAGGGCGCCGAGAACGGCCGCGGCGCATGCGCGGAGATCGACCCGTTGTTGATGATGCGGCCGCCGCGGGGCGTTTGGCTCTTCATGATCTTGAAGGCTTCCTGGGTGCACAGGAATGCGCCGGTCAGATTGGTGTCGACGACGGCTTTCCATTGCTCGTAACTCAGATCCTCGAGCGGGATCGCGGGCGCCCCGATGCCGGCGTTGTTGAACAGGAGATCGAGCCGGCCGAAACTGTCCTTGGCCTTGGCGAACAGCGTCTTGACGGAGGCCGGGTCGCCGACGTCGGTCGGCACCACCACGCTCTTTGCGGCCTTGCCGGCTTCGGCGGTCTTGTGCAGCGGCTCCGGCCGGCGGCCCGAGAGCACCAGCGCATAGCCGGCCTTCATCAAAGTGAGCGCCACCGCCCGGCCGACGCCGCTGCCGGCGCCGGTCACCAATGCGACCTTCTGCACTTCGGCCATGTCCGATCCTCCCCGCTCCGATCGTTGCTCGGCGAGGCTTCCTTCTACTGGCTTATGCGTGATCCGGCCAGCCGTGCGTCCGCCGCGCTCAGCCCGCGAGCGCGCTGATCCCCGAGCTTCTGGCCGGCCGCGTCCGGGTTTGCCGTGCGATCCGCTCCGCCATGGCTTGCGCCGGCACCGGCCGCCCGAAACGGAAGCCCTGGAGCGAATGAACGCCGGCGGCGCGCAGGAACAGATGCTGCTCGGCGGTCTCCACGCCCTCCGCCGTGACCTTCATGCCGAGCCCGCGTCCGAGACTGACGACGGCGTGGACGATCGCCGCGGCATCGGTGGCGCTTTCGATATTGGCGATGAAGCTGCGGTCGACTTTGAGGCTGTGGAACGGGAACGAGCGCAAATAGAGCAGGCTCGAATAGCCGGTGCCGAAGTCGTCCAGCACCAGGCGCACGCCGAGCGCTTTGAGCCGGCGCATGGCGGTCGAGATCTCCTCGATGTTGCCGAGCAACGTGCTTTCGGTGAGCTCGAGCTCGAGCCGGGAGCTTTCGAATCCGGTTTCGCCGAGAATGCGCTCGACCACTTCCACGAAATCCGGCCGGCGGAACTGCAGCGGCGAGACGTTGACGGCGAGCGAGACATCGGGCCAGGCGCCGGCCTCGCGGCAGGCTTCCCGCAGCACCCATTCGCCGAGCGGAACGATGAGCTCGCTGTGCTCGGCGATGGGAATGAATTTGGCCGGATCCACTTCGCCCCGGACCGGATGATACCAGCGGCACAAGGCCTCGACGCCCGTGATCCATTCGCCGCTCGGGTTGACGATCGGCTGAAACGCCAGGCTCAGACCGTCGCGCTCGATGGCGCGGCGCAGATCGTGCTCGAGCTGCTTGCGCTGGCGCAGATCGGCATCCATGGCCGAATCGTAGATGCAAGCCCGATTGCGGCCTTCGTTCTTCGCCCGGTAGAGCGCGACGTCGACGCACCGCAGGATGTCCGCCGCTTCCCCGGAGCGCGGCTCGATCAGCGCCATGCCGATGCTGGCGCCGGTAACCAGCGTGTGCCCGAGGATGCTGTAGGGGACGCGCAACGCATCGATGATGCGCGCTCCCTGGGCATGCAGCGCCGCCTGGCCGGAAACGTCGGAGGTGATCACGGCGAATTCGTCGCCGCCGAGCCGGGCGACCAGGTCGTCGCCGGAAGCACGCGCACGAGCCGCTGCGCGACGGCGCGGATGAGCGCGTCGCCGACGAGATGGCCGAGCGTATCGTTCACGTCCTTGAAGCGGTCGAGATCGATGGAGAGCACCGCGGCGGGCGAGCCGGTGCGGCGCACCGATTCGATCATTTCGGCAAGCCGCTCGGCGAAACAGGTCCGGTTCGGCAGCCCGGAAAGCGGATCATGCAGCGCCAGATGCCGCAGCCGGGCCTCGCCCGCCGCGATCGCCGCCGTGGTGCGGCGCATGTAGCGCAGCACAAAGCCGGCGAGCAGCAGCAGGCAGGCGACGGTGATCGCCAGGAACGGCACGACCGCGCGCAGCAGATCGGACCCGGGGCGGCTCGGCGACCAGGCGAAGCGGGCCACGGTCTCGCCGGTCCGGCTCGTGAGCTCGTAGCTGGAGGCGTTCGCCGCCTCGATAGCCTGCACCATGTGCAGATCCGGCATTTCCAGCCGGGCGCCGAGACGGCGGAGAAATTCCTGGTCGATGTCGCTTACCGTGATCACGACCGGGGGGCTCGTCTGCGGCGTGGCGATGGCGGCGTCTTCCGGAGCGACGAGGACGGCCGCGACGATCGCCGGCCGGCCGAGAAACGTCTGCAGCCGCGTCGCGCGCGTCGGCCGCCGCAGGTTCGATGCTGGATCCACGGTTGCAGGCTCGAGGGCGTCCACGGTGCCCGTCACGCGCCGGCCGCGCACGTCCTCGATCACCGCCCAGAGATGACCGAGCGTGTCGCCGAACGAATGCGGGTCGATGCTCTCGGACCCGCCGAGCGCGTAGACGAAACGGTCCGTGCCGTCGGTCACGAACACATGCGCGGCGCCGAACAGGGTGTTGAGGCGCAGTCCGATGTTGTGATGGGTCCAGCGCGGATCGAACTCGCGCCAGAGGTGCTCGACCGCGAGATTCGAGGTCGCGACGTTCTCCGCCTCGAGCATCGCCTGGAGCCGGCGTTCGGCAAGGGCGCCGGCGAGCAATTGGCGTTGCTGATGCAGCGCGATCTCGTCGCTCTGCCGGGCGGAAAACGCGACCGCCGCCAAGATGCCGGCCATGGCCAGCGTCACGACGATCGCGACGCCGAGGACTGCGCCCGGACGGAACGGACTTGCGCGGTCCTTCACTTCGCCGAGCCGGCTCTGGAACACTCGCCACACGGCACGTCCCCGATTGCACGATTGCTACGCTTTACGTCGAGCTCCCTGTCAAAGACTTGCTTTGCGGCGAGTTAGCCGGGTAAATCCGGTATTTCGAGCCAAGTCGCTAATGACGGGTAAACCCGATCGCAGAAACAGGGCCATGACCGGACACAGCGAAGCTGCGGAGATCGTCACGGCCGGTCTGCTCGTCATCGGCGACGAGATCTTGTCGGGCCGCACCAAGGACAAGAACATCGGCTATATCGCCGAGTATCTGACCGCGATTGGCGTCGAGCTCCGGGAAGTGCGGGTCGTGGCCGACGAGGAAACCGCCATCGTCGAGGCGCTGAACGCGCTGCGGTCGCGCTATTGCTATCTCTTCACCACCGGCGGCATCGGCCCGACCCACGACGACATCACGGCGGATTGCGTCGCCAAGGCGTTCGGCGTGTCGATCGACCATGATCCCACCGCGGTTGCGCTGCTGCGCGCCCGCTTCGGCGGCGCCGACCTCAACGAGGCGCGCATGCGGATGGCGCGGATTCCCGCGGGCGCCGAGCTCATCCACAACAAGGTCTCGACCGCGCCGGGCTTTCGCATCGGCAATGTGTTCGTCATGGCGGGCGTGCCCACCATCATGCAGGCGATGCTCGATTTCGTGGCGCCGACGCTCAAGACCGGCGCGAAAATGCTCTCGGAGACGCTGCGGGCCGACGCGCGCGAGGGCGACATCGGCGGGCCGCTGGCCGAAATCGCCAAGGCGCATCCCGGCACCATGATCGGCAGCTATCCGTTCTTCGACGACAAGCGCGGGCCCAACACCAACATCGTCGTGCGCTCGCGCGATCCGGCGCGGCTCGCCGCCGCCAAAACCGCGGTCGAGAGAATGCTCGCCGAGGTGAGACAAGCGCTCTGAGCCGGATCGGGCGCGAGCGCGAAAGGGGGTTCATGCCGCAGCCGCAGCCCGCAAAGGCCTTTCCGGTTTCCTGGGACGCGTTCCATCGCGACGCGCGGGCGCTCGCCTGGCGGCTCGCCGACGTCGGCTCGTTCGAGGCGGTCGTCTGCATCACCCGCGGCGGCCTGGTGCCGGCCGCGATCGTCGCCCGCGAGCTCAACCTGCGCATCATCGAGACGGTGTGCGTGACGAGCTACGGCGAGCCCGGCACCCAGGGCAAGCTCGAAGTGCTCAAGCCGCCGGCCGAGCGCGTCGTGGCGATCGGCGGCGGCGAGGGCAGGGGCGTCGTCATCGTCGACGATCTGGTCGATACCGGCAGCACCGCGCGGATCGTGCGCGGCCTGCTGCCGAAGGCGCATTTCGCCGCGGTGTACGCCAAGCCCTTGGGCCGGCCGCTGGTCGACACTTTCATCACCGAGGTGTCGCAGGACACCTGGATCTATTTTCCCTGGGACACCGGGTTGGCGTTCCAGCCGCCGCTGCGCGAGGGCGGCGCGTGAAAAACCCCGCGCTTCCGGCCGCTGCCACGCCGGTGCTACAAGCGCCCGATGCGGACGTGGCGGAACCGGTAGACGCAAGGGACTTAAAATCCCTTGGGGGCAACCCCGTGCGGGTTCGAGTCCCGCCGTCCGCACCAACGGAAACAAGGGGTTGCACGTTTCCGGCTGGCGCAGCGCTGCTCCCCGGCCTTCCGTGTCCGCACTGTGTCCGCAAAATGCCTGCCAGCCTCGCGCAAAGCTTTGAATATGCTACCGCGAGCGGGCAGTGCGCGAACTCGTCCCTTCAGCCGCCTTGGCTGCCGGGTCGATTTGAAGAACGACTACTGTCGCACTCGAAAAATCTTCAACAGCTGATTCCGAGCTTCCTGGACGAACGATTTGTCATAGCCATTTTTCGCCCTCATCACTGAATGTCCTGGATCCTCGTCCCGCCCATCGTCCAGTACGATGAGCAGTTGCTCCTCAGGCGTCCTCTCGTCTCGAATTGCTCGAATGTCATCGACTTTTGCGACAGCAACCGGAGCAGATTGCTGCCCCGGTTTTCGAGCGAAGGCCTGCGCCATTTCAGCTACTCGAGTATTGCTGACGACAATCGAACGCTGGAGTGACTCGCCCCAAGACTCCCCGCACGTTTCCGAGCGATCCGCCTCTCTAATTTTAGTACGCATCATTCGAGACGTCTTGAATGCGTTTTCGGTTAGAGTGCCCGATTTCGGATCAAAGCTCTCAGGAGTTCGCAGTAGGCGAATTACCTCTTCCTCGTCCGCAACTGGACCAGGAGAGCTGTTGCACGGGCAGCGGTGTCTCCTTTCCTTTCCTGCTCGGAGGCCATTGCGCCTTCCAAACAGGAACTAAAGCCGTTTGATAATTTGCGCCACCTTGTCGCGCGGCAATGAATCGGCAGTAAATACACCGCGCACGCTCAGATCTCCAGATTTCGCGAGCACCACGACATCGGTATCGTCATGAAAGCTGATCTGAGCTGAACCCGATGCTCCTTCCCAAGAGAAGCCAATCTCACCATCACCAACAACGAACAAGCGAGGTATTCTGGCGTACTGTGCGGTTTCGACAAAGAAAGAAGCTCGTAGAGCGACGGGGGACATCTGCACTTCCGGGACGAAGGAGCTCGGCAGGTCTGCACTTCTCGACCGGGCCGTCCCAAATTAAGGCATTAATGTATTGCAGGGCGGCCCCACTCGAGGGAAAACCATTGACAGATTCGCGCGACATTATCCAGCTCAGCCAGTCTGCGGCCATGGGCCACAACCTCTCCCACCCGGGGTATTCAAGACAATTTATCGCAATAAACCCCGGGTTTAGCGCAACTCTCCAGGCTAGCTGTCCGTCTGACTTCAGGCCCACGTACTCAATGACATCGGTGGGCGCCTGCAAGGATGTCGGAGCCTCCGAAATTCCTGGGCCCACCCGGAATTGAAATTGCTGAATGTCATTACGTTTGGGTGCCAAGTCTCGCCAGGGGACGCGCAAATCGCTTCCGATCGAGGTGATCAGGGCGGGGTTGATTTGTTCGGCCGGGAAAATGACAAAGGCTGCTTCCCGGATAGCATGGGTTCCGTGGAGCGGCCGATACATGAAAGCGGGTCCCTTCCGTGCCGTTTTGTCGTATCCTACCGCTAAGTGTCTGTCACCCCCGACTCAACGCGCTGAGCATGAGCGAGCCCCTGCCAAGTCGGATATATCGACTCGCTCGATGCCAAAGCGTGAACCGAATTTGAACCGTAAGCTCGCGCGCAGGACTAAGCCGCGCGGCAGCCTAGCGCAACACTCCGGCGACCCAGCCGAACCAAATGGCCGCCAGCACCAGTGCAAAAGCCAGGAGGGCCAGCCAATAGGCGACGCGGAGTTCATCGATCTAAACAGCTGTTCATGAATGGGGAGGTTGAACGCGCCATAATCAGCATATTTTGATCCTCTGGGCATGGCACTTCTTGAGAGGGGACGGCGTTAGGGAGGCGTGTAACCAATAGGAGGTAAGCATGTTGCGCAAAACACTTGTCGCACTAACGGCCGTTGGGGCACTGGGCGTGAGCTCGGCCGCAATTGCCGCGGGGCATGGCAGCCACGGTATGAGCGGTGGCAGCCACGGTATGAGCGGTGGCAGCCACGGTATGAGCGCCACGATGGGGTCAGTCAGTCGCGGGGGGCCGACCACGATGGGGTCAGTCGGTCGTGCAGGGCCCGCCATGCATACTGGCCCCAGCATAAAGACTGGGGCGCCCGTCGGCACTTGGAGCGGGTCTAACTGGAAAGGGTCTACCTGGAAATCTGGCAACTGGCAGGGTCGGCACCACCACCACCATGGGTTTCGGAATGCCGCCTTCATCGGAGTCGGGTTTGGCGCCGGGTTCTACGGTGGATACGACTCCTGCTGGCGTCTGGTCCCGACCTACTGGGGTGGCTGGCAACGGGTCTGGGTCTGCGACCCCTATTATGGGGGTTATGGAGGTTACTGGGGGTATTAGACCCTAGGAGCATTCGGTCTGATTTGACGGCCACCCGCGATTTGGGTGGCCGTCACCACGTTCGGCTTCGCAAAAAAACCCAGCTTGGGAGTTGCGCGGCCCAAGCTGGGGCGTTCTCGGGCCATCACTAGAAGAGGAGGAGAGGCCCGATGTCAAAGTCAATTCGGCGTCCGCCGCCAAGTTCCGATCAGCTAGCCCTTCAGCCAATTCTCTTTCCCCAAGCGCCCCCTCTAGCGACCGTGTCGCCTCGGCAATGTCGGCCTTCGCGCCGGTCCGGGCGGCGACCATCAGCATCTCGGCGCACCGATCCCAATAGGCCGCGCCTGTCTGAATTGCTCCAGATCCGCAATTAGCTGCGCAGCGTCGGCAAGCGTCTCCAGCTGCGCAGCCGGGACGCCGGTCGGCTTGATCGTGTGAGCGAGCTTGCCGTTTAGGTTCGATTCGCGCTTGGGCATGGGTCTAGACTAGAACGCGCTACTTGCTACGCCTCTCGGATCATCCGGGCGGCATTTTGTCGGTTAACTGCGCTTAGGGGAGGAGGCTATGCAGACTTTGCCAGCAGTCGCGGCCCTAGTCATTGGACTGGCGATCGTCGGAGCCGACACGCATGAGGCCTCCGCGCAGGGACACGCTAGCACAGGGAACGAAATGCTTCCGCTTTGCCGCGCTTTCTTGGAAGGTCCGGGGCTCCTGGAGCACGCAACAGCGGAGCAAGCTCTACGCGCTGGTTTCTGTGCTGGCTATGTGTCCGGAATACTCGCCGAATCGACCGAAGCCTGTGTCCCGCCGGTTTCCGCCAGGGAGGCCGTGCGAACGGTGGTTGCGTATTTGGAGGCGCATTCCGAGCAACTGGATGACGAGTTCGAAGATCTGGTAGAGCGCGCGTTGCTTGCTACTTGGCCCTGCCCGCCTGAGCAAAAGCCCTGAAAGGCGACCACAGTGGTTGTCTGCCAGTGCCGTAGGAGCGTACTCTTTCAGGTATCCCGAGGCGGCTTACCAGCGTGCCGAACACTGGTACGCTACCAGTGCCGTTCTGTATTCCAATCTCCAGGGATAGTGCACCACGAACGGCGCGACCCCGGCTAGTCCTGACGCTTGCCGGGGTTTGCTTGTCAAATAATCGAGTTTCCGATCTGCGCCATCACGTCGGTGATCCCAGTATCGCGCTGCGCGATCAACTCGGCGGCCTTTTTCATTTGCGCATTGCATCATGCCGCGTCCCACGTCCCATTAAGTCAGGGAACCACCCCCGCGCCCAAGCTTTACCGAATTACTAGGAGAGCAATCATGCGCGACGCGGAGTATTCCCGCGCTCAGGCCGAATTTTGGGCAGACATGGCGCACGCGACTAAGCGCCCAGACTACCGGGACCGATGGCTAAGGCTCGCCCGACAGTGGCGTGAGCTTGCCGAGCGAGCGGAAGGGCGGCATCCCTCTTAGACTTCGGCCGGCTTGGGTATCCGGAGGCGGCTTGCCAGCGTGGCGAACACTGGTACGCTGCCGGTGCCGTCCGCGGTCTAGTTCTCCCCAGAATATGCCCCGAACGGCGCGACCCCGGCTCATGCGGACCAGGCTGAGCTGGGGCGGAGATCCGGGGCGTTCGAAGCGTTGACACCGCTCCCCGACGCCTCGGTAAACTGACCCCGCTCGTCAAACAGCGGGGCCCTTTTTGTTTGCTAACGACCGCCCCTTGTGCGGCGCGCCCACATTTCCTCGCGGACCTCAGAGCAACTCAGGAGCCGCAGATGGCTTGGTTTGATGCAGATCACAATTTTCCCGCATACGGGAAATTTCAAGTCTCCGTCAGTTTGAAGGTGATCGCCCTCCGGATTCGCAGCCAGCTGGGGCAAGGTAGCCGCGGGCGAAGATCCCAAAACCGCGGCGGGAGGCTCAGTGTATCGTTATATCGTTATTCGCGTCGTCGAGCTCGCGCGCGAGCGCACGAAACAACGCCGCCATCTCAAAGCGTGTCTCGACGTCGCCGTGCCGGCTCAGGACAATTGCGAGCTTCTGCAGCACCTCTCGCGTCGGCTCCAGCTGTTCCAAATAATTTTTCATGACGCATCCCGCCGCTCACCCGGAAATCGAAGTAGTTTTCGGACCAGGACCGCCCGGGAGAGGTGGAGGTCAATCCGGCTCCCCCGACGCGATTATCGTTGCCGAGCTTTATGGCGGGACTGCGTTTCGCCTGGATGTGTTCATCCACATTTCCGCCGTCGAACGCGCCGGACTGTCGACATTGGCCGAAGGTCAGAACGTCACGTTCGATATTGTGGTAAACCGCGGCAAAGAAGCAGCCGAAAACCTCAA
>DASWCW010000177.1:0-2314 GCA_036395835.1 Xanthobacteraceae bacterium | reverse complement strand
CTCATGAGCGGCGATTGCGCTCGAAAAATTTCGAGACCTGCTCATCGGGAGCAAACCGACGCTGACGCACGTCCTCGGCACTCCGGGCCAGAGCCGCCCGATCCTCGTCGGTCAGCTCGTAATCGGTCAAGCGCGCCTGTTCGATCGAGAGCAGGATCTCGATTACTTCCTCCTGCGTCTCCTCCGGCCAGGTTTCGACGCGTTCGATCAATTCTTTCAGCTTGGCGTTCATGACCGTCAGGATACCATAACAGCTGGCTGTTTTACATCCTTGGCATTTTCGTTGCGGAACTTGAATCAGACGGCCGCTGATCGTACCGCGGCATCGCCGAGTGTTGCCTTCCTTCAGCCCCCTCCTACGATGTCCCGCTGCACCGCCCGCCAGCCGATGTCGCGGCGGCAAAAGCCCTCGGGCCAGCGGATCTTTTCGACCGCCGCATAGGCGCGGCCCCGGGCGTCTTCCACGCTCGCGCCGAGCGCGCACACGTTGAGCACGCGCCCGCCGTTCGCGAGAATTTTTCCGCCCTCGGCCCTGGTGCCGGCATGAAAGATCTCGACGCCCTCGGTGGCCGCCGCGGCGTCCAGGCCCTCGATTGCCGAGCCTTTCGCATAATCTCCCGGGTAGCCTTTGGCGGCCACCACGACGCCGAGCGCGAACTCCGCGTCCCAGCGCAGGTCGAAGCTCTTGAGAACGCCGTCGCGCGCGGCGATCAGCGCCGGGACGAGGTCGGATTTCAGCCGCAGCATCAGCACCTGGCATTCCGGATCGCCGAAACGCACGTTGAATTCGATGAGCTTCGGCCCCTGCGTGGTGATCATCAGCCCGGCGTAGAGCACGCCCTTGAACGGCGCGCCCATGGCCTGCATGGCGCGCAAGGTCGGCACCACGATTTCGTCCATGGCGCGGCCGGAAAGCTCTTCTGTCATCACCGGCGCCGGCGAATAGGCGCCCATGCCGCCGGTGTTGGGGCCGCGGTCGCCGTCGAACGCGCGCTTGTGGTCCTTGGCCGAGGCGAGCGGGATCGCGATCTCGCCGTCGCACAGCGCGAAGAACGAGGCTTCCTCGCCGACGAGAAATTCCTCGACGACGATCTCCGCGCCGGCCGCGCCGAGCCCGCCCGAGACCATCATGTCGATCGCGGCCTCCGCCTCCTCGACGCTCACCGCCACGACCACGCCCTTGCCGGCGGCAAGGCCATCGGCCTTGATCACGATCGGCGCCCCCTTGTCCCGGACATAGGCCTTGGCGGGCGCCGCGGCGGTGAAGCGCTGATATTCGGCGGTCGGGATCCCGTGCGCGCGGCACAGGTCCTTGGCGAAGGCCTTCGAGCCTTCGAGCCGCGCCGCGGCCCGCCGCGGCCCGAACGCCTTGATGCCGGCCGCTTCGAGATCGTCGACGATCCCGGTCACCAGCGGCCCTTCGGGCCCCACCACGACGAAATCGACCTGCCGCGTCTTGCAAAAATCGACCACCGCGGCATGGTCGGCCGAATCGAGCGCGACAAGCTCGGCGTCCCGGGCGATCCCGGCGTTCCCCGGGGCGCAATAGAGCCGGTCGACGAGCGGACTATTCGCGATCTTCCAAGCCAGCGCATGCTCGCGCCCGCCGGAGCCGAGCAGAAGCAGGTTCATAGAACGCCTATGCGGCCGGGTGGCGGGCGCTGGTGTAGCATGGGGCCGAAAGCCCGCAACAGACGAGCTAGCAATGAGCGAAGCGGCCCGCCTCAACCTTGTGGAATTCACCGTCTCCGAGCTCGCGGCGGCGCTCAAGCGCACGGTCGAGGATGCCTACGCCTACGTGCGCGTGCGCGGGGAGATCTCGGGCTTTCGCGGCCAGCATGCGTCCGGCCATTGCTATTTCGCCCTCAAGGACGAAGGCGCCAAGATCGAGGCGGTGGTCTGGAAAAGCGCGTTCGCCCGGATGCGCATCAAGCCCGAGGAGGGCCTCGAGGTCATTGCGACCGGGCGGCTCACCACCTATCCGGGCCGCTCGACCTACCAGATCGTGATCGAGGCGTTGGAACCCGCGGGGCTCGGCGCCCTGATGGCGTTGCTCGAGCAGCGCAAGAAAAAGCTCGCCGCCGAGGGCCTGTTCGACGAGGCCCGCAAGCAGCTCATCCCCTTCCTGCCCAACCGGATCGGCGTGGTCACTTCGGCGAGCGGCGCGGTGATCCGCGATATTCTGCACCGGCTCGGCGAGCGCTTCCCGCGGCCGGTGCTCCTTTGGCCGGTTCGGGTGCAGGGGGAGGGCTCCGCGGCGGAGATCGCGGCGGCGATCGAGGGGTTCAATGCGCTGCCGGAATCCGGGCCGATC
>DASWCW010000176.1:0-6126 GCA_036395835.1 Xanthobacteraceae bacterium | reverse complement strand
TCTACGGCGCGATCCACGGCGTGCGGGGCATCGTCGACGAAGACCTGGTGAATCTCACGCGCGAGACCGTGCAGAATCTCGAGATGGTGGGGCTCACGCCCTCGGCGGCGCTCGGCTCCACGCGCGACAAGCCCGATCATGCCTATTGCAAGGAGATCTTTCGTGTGCTGCAGGCGCACGATGTCGGCTGCTTCTTCTACATCGGCGGCAACGATAGCGCGGACACCGTGCGCATCGTTTCCGAGGAAGCGCAGAAATCAAGTTACGATCTGCGTTGCGTGCACATCCCCAAGACCATCGACAACGATCTCATGGGCTCCGATCACGTCCCCGGCTATCCGTCGGCGGCGCGGTTCGTGGCGCAGGCGTTCATGGGACTCAATCTGGACAATCGATCCCTGCCGGGCGTCTACGTCGCCGTGGTGATGGGACGGCACGCCGGATTTCTCACCGCGGCGTCGGCGCTGGCGAAGTCTTTTCCCGACGACGGACCTCACCTCGTCTATCTGCCCGAGCGCACCTTCTCGGTGGACAAGTTCCTCGCCGACGTGAAGGCCAATGTGGAGCGCTACGGCCGATGCGTCGTCGCCGTCTCGGAGGGAATTCATGACGCGCAGGGCACGGCCATCACGGTTTCTCTCGCCAAGCAGGTCGAGCGCGACGCACACGGCAACGTGCAGCTTTCGGGGACCGGGCTGCTTGCCGATTCGCTCACCGAAGCGGTGAAATCCAAGCTCGGCATCAAGCGGGTGCGCGGCGACACCTTCGGCTATCTGCAGCGCTCGTTCTTCGGCTGTGTTTCCGACGTGGATCGCAGCGAGGCGCGCGAGGTCGGCGAAAAGGCCGTGCACTACGCGATGTCCGACAACCGCGACGGCTCGGTGAGCATTCACCGCACCGGCTCCTATGCGGTGGATTATCAGCTCACCGAGCTGGCCGCGGTCGCCGGCAAGACCCGGACCATGCCGGACTCCTTCATCGCCGCCGACAGCGCCGGCGTCACCGATGCATTCCACGCGTACTTGCGGCCGTTGCTCGGATCCGACATGCCGCAGGCGCATCGGCTGCGCCTCAACCCCGTCGAGAAGATATTGAAGAAGAACTAGGCCGCGCACCTCATAAATAATAGATGATGGCAAAAATCACCCGATGTGTGTTTTGAGGGCTTTTGCGGAACCAGGTCGAACCGGATTAGTCGCTGTTCTTGCATCGATGTTGTTCGCTCAGGCGCCAAAAACAGTTTTGCAACAAATCTGCCGCAAGCGGACATCCGACTTCATTATCCAATTCTGAGGGCGCGACTGTGGGCCGAATAGAGATCCGGTCCCAGCCTTTGCCGAGTATGATGGCTGGCCAAAGCTGGCACCCGAGACTAAGATATTGCCGCTCATAGTGTTAGCTGACCCGTCCCGCGGAACAGCGTAATTGCAGGGTTGTGTCCCGTTCGAGCGAGTGGCTAGCACCGACCCTATGAGGAGAGGATCAATGTCGTCTCCAATGATCGGCAAAAGCGATTTACCCGAAATCCATCATCCGGATGCGCCGTATTCCAGCTCGCGGCGCGCCTTGCTCGCTGGAGCCGCGAGCGCGGCAGGTGGGATCGCAGCCGCGATGGCCATTTCCGGCACGCACGCTGCACAGACTGCGCCGGCCGCGGATATCTGGACCGGCGAATATTGGGCGACCAAACAAAGGGCGGGAGCCGAGATCAAGCTCGCGCTCTACCGCAAGCGCCTTGGCGCGCCCGCGGCCGGCGGGGCGAGCAGCCCAGTGTTATTTCTGGTCCACGGCTCCTCGATTTCTGCGCGTCCGAGTTTCGATCTTTCGGTGCCGGGACACGGCGAATATTCGCTCATGAACGTGTTCGCCCACCACGGCTTCGACGTGTGGACAATGGACCACGAGAACTACGGACGCTCGTCGCGGACTGAGACCAATTCCGATATCGCCAGCGGCGTCGAGGATTTGCAGGCCGCCACGATGGTGGTGGCGCGGGAAACTGGCCGTTCCGAATTTCATTTCCTCGGCGAGTCCTCGGGTGCATTGCGGGCGGGCGCGTTCGCCATGATCGCACCCGAGCGTGTCGGCCGGCTCGTCCTCTCTGCGTTCACCTGGACCGGCCGCGGCTCGCCCACGCTCGCCAAGCGCGCCGAGGCGCTGGCGTCATTCCGGGCGAACAAACGACGGCCTCGCGACCGCAATATGATCCGAAGTATTTTCACGCGCGACAAGCCGGGCAGTTCCGATCCGGCGGTGCCCGAGGCACTCGCGGACGCCGAGTTGGCCTTTGGCGACACCATTCCGACTGGAACCTATCTCGACATGACGGCGAACCTGCCGGTGGTCGATCCGCACAAGGTCATCTCCCCGGTGCTGCTCGTTCGCGGTGAGCACGACGGCATCGCCTCACTCGACGACCTCCTCGGTTTCTACAAAGAACTCCCGAATCCCGATCGCCAATTCTCCATTCTGTCCGGTGCCGCGCATGCGCTCGCGCTCAGCCTCGACCGCGAGCAGTTCTGGCATGTCATCCACGCTTTCCTGACCATGCCGACGCGCGCGGCCACCTAGCCGCCGGACTGCAGCTTGCTCGAAGCTGACCAAGGGCCGACATCTCCAGAACCCCGGTCCTCCGGGTCATTCCGCTCCACGTCGGCTTAGGCGCCCGCCATACTCGCGGGACCCGCAGGCGACGTAGACAAAAAGCCGGAGGAACAAAGGACAAACCAAGGAAATTGAAACGGCATGTTGTCTCTATCTACATCGCCCTCCGTCCTCCGTCGTCTGATAAGGAGACACCTCATGAATCTGCGTTTTGCAAGCAGAGCGCTCTCGGCAATTGCCGTTCTTCTCATGCTAGCCGGCAGCGCCAGCGCCCAGCAGGCCGGGTCGCCGCCGGCCGCAGCAGAGGCCAGCAAGGGCACGTTCCTGCTCACCATCTTTCT
This sequence comes from Xanthobacteraceae bacterium, assembly GCA_036395835.1. Classification (GTDB taxonomy): domain Bacteria; phylum Pseudomonadota; class Alphaproteobacteria; order Rhizobiales; family Xanthobacteraceae; genus AP-16. Next base: position 3,181 of record DASWCW010000176.1, on the reverse strand, counting down.
CAAGCACGATCAATCGAAATCGCTCGAACAGATCCAGTCGCAGCTGCGCGCGCAGGGCTTCTACAAGGCGTTTCCCCCGCCCGGTATCGAGGTCGTGAGCTGGTACGTGATGATGGGAATCGGCCAGGTGGTCACGCTGCGCGTGCCGGCGGAGCGGTTGCGTGAGGTCAACCGCGCGATCGAGCAGACCGCCTGGGGCGGCTATCGCACCGAGTTCTATCCGAGCTACGACTACAAGGCGATCGGCGAGGAGCTGCACGCCAAGGCACAGTCGCAGTGAGGTGCGACCGCGGGTGGGTCACCAGCGTTCGTCGATCGGTCCGATCCTTACTTTCTCGAAGGTTCGGCGGTGACGGTCGCGACCGCTCTCGCCGACGCCGTCTTGCATGCGGCCGGCGTTCGGCGGCAGACAGCCGCTCAGCGCATTGGCGCATCCTTGATCTCGACCAGCGAGACCGCATTCACCAGGCTATTCGCCAGCACGAAATTGCCGTCTTGCGTCACCGAGGTGTTGCGCACGATGTTGCCGCCTCCCGGAATGACCCAGGTCTGGAATTGCTGCCCCTTCGGATCGAAGCGCACCACCGTGTTGGGCTTGGTGCCGGATTCGCTGTACCAGATAGCGTCCTTGACGGCCGAGATGCCGTAGGGCTCCGACTTGGGTCCGCCGGGAGAGAGCCATTCGCTCACCTTCCCGGTCGCGGGGTCGAGCCGGCCCAGATAGCCACGGGCGAAGTCCGTATACCAGATCACGTCATCGCTCGTGATCGCAATGCGGCGCGGACGGGCGCTGGGATCCGGTAACGGGTACTCGCGGATTTCCATCGTTTTCGGATCGATGCTGCCCACCTTGGGGGCGCCGAATTCCACGAAGAACGGAATGCCCTTCGAGTTCACCGCCAGGCCGTAGGGACGCGAGTTTGGCGTGGGTGGCGTAACGAGCTTGATCTCGCCGGATTGGGGGTCGAGCCGTCCTACTTTATTGGCGTTCTGCGCGGAGAACCACAGGATCCCGCTCGGATCGAAAATAAGCGTATGCGGATCGCGGGCCGCCGGATCCGGCATCGGATATTCGGTAACGTCGCCCGTCTTCGGGTCGAGCTTGCCGATCAAGCCCGCGGCATTCGCGGTGTACCAGATGTTGCCGTCTTTATCCTCCACGAGGCCATGTGGGCCCGAATGCGGCGTCTTGAGCGGGTATTCCTTGATCCGGCCGGTCTTCGGTTCGAGCCTGCCGAGCACATTCGCCAGCTGCCCCGTGTACCAGATCGCGCCGTCCGCAGTCGCGAGCGGGTCATGCGGCCGCGAGCCGGGTGTGGGCACCGGCCAGATCTTGATCGAGACCTCGACCGGCCCCGGAATCGTCACGCCGGGCGGCTTCGGCTTTTCCGGAAAGCTCTGGATCAAATATTCCGTCACCGCTTCCACCTGGTCGGGCGGCATGGGCGTCCCCTGATTGATCATCATTCGCATCACGGTGCGCCATCCATCGGGCGTGTAGCCGGCCCCGAGGCGGCTGAAAAATTCGTGACAGCCGGCGCAAACGGCCACGACGGTTTCCTTGCCTTTGCCGTCAGGTAAGCGCTGCGTCCAATCCTGACCCCATGCCGGAAGCGCACAGGAAACCAAGGCCCCCGCCAGAATCGTCAAACCTGATTTGCCGAGCATGACTTGCCTCCCGCAATTCCGCATGTTCTTCAATTCCAGCGGCGCGTACTGGTATTAAATCACGAGCGTGCCCCCGAGTCTCCGAGGCGCTTTCCCGGATGGCTTGTCGAACCGGAAGTCTCTTCGGGACCACCGACGTGACGCTCGCAGTGGGCCTCGGCAATTTTCTCCCCGCGGACGATTCGCCCTGGGAATTGCTGATAGCCACGGGCCTCATCTACGCGCTGCCGCCTGCTGCGATCTATTATCCGTTCCGCCGCTGCATGGTCGCGGGCCTCACCGCCGGCGCGGTGAAGGGATGAGCGATCGATATTCGTGCCGCTGTTATCGAGATGGCGCAGGAGGTGGTGCGCCGGATCCGGCTTGCGGCGATCCCGCATCACGTCCACTGGCGCAGCCGCGCCAGCACTTTCAGTCCCGCGTAGCCGTCGGCCGGCTCGAGCCCGGCCTTGCGCTGGAATGCCCGCACCGCCATCATCGTATCGTTGCCGACCCTGCCGTCGGTGCCGCCGGTATCGAAGCCGAGCGCGGTCAAGCGGCGCTGGATCTCCTGCAGTTCCTCGAGCGTCGGCGTGCGCTCGCCGCCAGGAAATTTTTGCACGAACTCGCCCTTGCCCCGGATGCGGTCGGCGAGATGCGCGATCGCGAGCGTGTAATTGTTGGACGGATTGTAGGACCGGATCGCGGAGAAGTTCGGCGTGATCAGGAACGCCGGCCCGCCCGGCATCGGGACCCACGCCTTCGCCCGTTCGCCGGGACGCGGGAACGGCGTTCCATCCGCCGGCGCGACCCCAGATTTCTGCCATTGCGCGATGCTGCGATTGCCCATGCGCTGCGCCCCCGCGGCGGAAAGCCCGCCCGGGAGCCGCACTTCATAGCCCCAGCCCTCGCCGCGACGGTAATGCCCGCGCTGCGCGAGATAGCGCGCCGTGCCGGCGATCGCGTCGTCCGGTTTGCCGAAGGGCGAGATGCGGCCGTCGTGATCGTAATCGATCCCCATGTGCAGCCACACCTCGGGCATCCATTGGGTATGGCCCATCGCGCCGGCCCACGATCCGATCATCTCCTCCGGGCTCGACCAGCCGCGCTCCACGATCACCAACGCGTTCACGAGCTCCTGCTCCCAATACGAGCGCCGGCGCGGATCGCCCCACGCAAGCGTCGCGAGCGCGGGGATGACCGGACGCATGTGCTTGGGATTGACGACGACGTCGCCGAAGGCGCTCTCCATGCCCCACAGGCCGAGCATCACGAACGGGTCGACGCCGTAGTCGCGCTCGACGCGCGCGAGCAGGTCGCGATGCTCGCGCGCGCGCTCCTTGCCGGTCCGCACGCGCCAGTCCGAGACCCGGCGGTTGAGATATTGCCACAGCTCCTCGTGGAACTCGGGCTGCTCGCGCTCGAGCGCGAACACCGCCATGTCCGGCTTCACGTTCGCCATGACGCGGGTGTAGGTCGCGTCCGACACGCCACGCGCCCGGGCGCGGGCGCGGAAAGTCTCGACCCAGCGCGG
>DASWCW010000175.1:0-14399 GCA_036395835.1 Xanthobacteraceae bacterium | reverse complement strand
TGGCGGTGAAGCGTTCTCGATCGATGCGAGCCTGATCAAAGCGGATGTGGACAAGAAGAAGCGGGCCGCTGGCGACCAGCCGATCGCCTGGCCGAAGGCGGAGGAAGCATCCCGTGCGGTTCGAGAGTACCTCACGGTCCTTGATGCCGCCCGCGGTGATGAGGAGAGTGGTGATGGAGACGGTGATGGTTCGAGCGGCGGCGGCAGTCGACGCAAGCCTCTCGACGAGAATGACCGATGCTGTTGAAAAAGGGCTCGTGAAAACTGGCGAACAGTGATTCCGTCGCTTGAGGATATCAGCGACGGTGATTCGCCAGATGGGGCGGCAGACAGGCGATCAGAGCCAACTGTTTTACCTATTCAACCTCGAGGAGCGCATTCCGGCGAACCATCTGTTGCGCCGGATCAATCCGATCGTGACGCGACTGCTCGCGGACATGCGAGAGAAGCTCGCGCCATTCTATAGCGACATTGGTCGGCCCTCGATCGACCCTGAGCTCATGGTTCGGATGCTGATCGTAGGCTACTGCTACGGTATCCGCTTCGAGCGGCGACTGTGCGGGGAGGTCGAGCTGCATCTCGCTTACCGCTGGTTTTGCCGCCTCGATCTGGACGACACCGTACCTGACCACTCGACATTCTCGGTCAATCGACACGGCCGCTTCCGCGACAGCGACCTCTTGCGCCGTGTGTTCGAGGCGGTGGTGCGAGCCTGCATGGACGCTGGCTTGGTCAAGGGCGAAGGCTTTGCCGTCGATGCGAGCGTCATGGAGGCGGACGCCAGCCGGTATCGCGGTAAGGCTCCGGATGAGATCGACTGGTCACGGCCAGAGCGTCAGACCCGCGCGGTCGCCGAGTCCTCGCGGCGCTCGATGACGAAGATGGGAACGCCGATCGCAAGCTACCGAAGGTGATCTCGTTGAGCGATCCGTGCTCGGCCTGGACGAAGGCCAACAAGCGCGTGCAGTTCAGTTACGGGCTCAATTATCTGATCGATACTGAGAATGCCGTCATTGTCGATGTCGAAGCGACGCCGGCGCGAACGTATGATGAGGTCGCTGCCGCCAAGACGACGATCGATCGGACCGAGCAGCGCATGGGACTTAAGCCCGAGCGCCTGGCCGCGGATACGGCCTACGGCACGGGAAGATTCCTCGCCTGGGTCGTTGCCAAAGGCATCGCACCCCACATCCCGGTTTGGGATCACAGTCACCGCAACGATGGGAGGTTCTCGCGGGACGACTTCAAGTTCGATAAAGAACGCAACATCTATGTCTGTCCGGTATGTCTGTCCGGCCGGCAAGGTCTTGAAGACGACCGCGCATTCTCACGGGCCAGATTCTGCGCTGCAGGACGAGCACCCGCGATTGCGGCCCATGTCCCCTTAAGCCCAAATGCTGCCCAAATACGCCCCAGCGCATGGTCCCACGCGACGTAAGCGAACACGCTCGCGATTATGTACGGGCGCTTGAGGGCACGCCGGCATTCGAAAAATCGCGTAACCAGCGCAAGAAGGTCGAGATGCGTTTTGCGCATTTAAAGACCCATCATCGCTTTGAGCGCATGCGGTTGCGGGGTCTCTCCGGTGCAGGCGACGAGTTCCACCTCACTGCCATCGTGCAAAACCTCAAGACGCTTGCGAACCATATCTGGCGACCACCGCCGGACGCGACGTACGCGGCCACGGCGTGAGCCTCAGTTGCGTCGGTCGAGGCCATCCCCCACCGGAGGGGACGGTCAAAAGAGACGAGAGCTCGTCAAAGGCCCCAACAGGAAACACAGCCCTCTGGTAGCCGACTTTATCAAGACCCATACCGGACATTGAGGCTGATCAGCTGTGAACTCTAAGCCCCAAGCTAATCCAGCCCCGCGCGGCGGAAGGCTTCCAAGTAGTGGTCGCGTAGCGGCCTTCGAGCCGCTGATCTCTAAGAACCTCGGGGTTAGCAAGGTATCGATCACCTATCGGGTCGACGGCAAAAAGCGTTCCGCGGAAATCCCGAACATCCTGCACATGTCTGTTGATCCGCTGCCGACCATGCATCCGAGCGGGAAGATGTGGGCTAACACGGGCTATCCGATTAGCCCTGACAAGCTGGCGTTCGCAGTGGGAGCGCCGGGGAGCACGTTCGGCGATCATGGCATGCGCTGGGACAACTCCGGCAAAAACGGCCTCTACGCGCCGATCCACTGGTCCAACCATTAAGGACGTCGCGACCGCCCGGTCGGTGCACCGTCATTTCTCAGGACCGCCCCGCAGGCTTTGGCGAACTCGGATTACCTGCGCGGCGAACCACCAACCGCCGGCAGGGGCGGGAATCCCCTGCCGATTGAGCTGCTCAGCCGCCCTCCGGGCAGATAGGGGAGCGAGCTCGGTGCGCGAGCACGCCCGATGTGCTGCCCAGCCGCCTTACCCCTTGTGAATAGGGTCGACCCAGAGCAACTCGGCGGACTTCTCGACTGGCTCGATGTCGAGATTGACCACGACGCCTCATTGTCGCTGCGCCCCACCATTCCAGCGGCTCCTTCGGATTGGCATTGATCTCCTGGTGCGGCACGAATGGCGGCACATAGATGAAATCGCCGGGACCCGCCTCCGCGATGCCCATGCCGGTCTCGCCCGGCTCGCGCAGCTCGCTTTCGCTGACGGACTCGGCCAAACGCGCAACTCGCGCGCCCGTGCTTGACGATCACGAACCACCGAGAGGCTAGTCTTTGGGCATTATAATTTTCCCATCGGCCCGCGCGGACGCGACCGGTGAACGTCAGCGCTGCAAATTGCGGACGAAGAAGCCAAGTAACTTTCATCGCGATCATCCACGCAGTGACGCAACACTAAGAAACGGCTGCTCGCGCACGATCGCGCAAACAGTGTAGTCGTTTTGCGTTAAGGCAAGCGGCCGACTTTTTTGGCGGTCGAATTTCGGCTTAGCTCTTCGCGCGACAACTGCCAGGCACGCCCAGTGCGGCCCGGCCTTGCTTCGGGAGAGTGGTACGATGGCGACCATAGAACAGGATGCCTTGGAAGACCTCGCCTACGCAGAGGCCGAAGGCGCTGCCGATATGTTGGAAGACGAGTTCGATCCGCTCGAGAGCGAGATGGATGGTCTCGAGGACTATGCCGATCTCAGCGGTGAAGACAGCTTGGAGCTGGAGGATTCGCTGGAGGCCGAGGAAACGGTGATCAGTCAGGCGCTAGGCGCCGAGGAAGAGGACGAGTTCTTCGGCAAATTGCTCTCCGGCGCAAAGTGGTTGGCTAAAAAGGCGAAAGCGGCAGCACCGATAGTCGGGCAGATCGCCCGCGGAGCGGCGCCGATCCTGTCAATGATCCCGCACCCGGCCGCGCAAGGCGTGGCAAAGGTCGCCGGTCTCCTCGGCAAGCTGCGGGCCGAAGGCGTCTCGGTGGAAGACGCGCTCGAAGCGGTGGCCGAGATTGCCGCCCGCGATCGGCGCGCATTGCCGGTCGTCGCCGGCCTTGCGGCCCGCGCAGTCGTGCAGAATCGCGGCGCCATGATGTCGCCTGCCCAGCGCAAGCAGGTCGTGCGGACGATGACCAGAGCGGCCAAGACGCTGGTGGCGAGCGGCGGAGCACCGGCGATCCGCGCATTGCCGAAGATCACTCGCAGCGTGAGACGCACCGCGGGTGCGCGCGCGACGCCGGCAGGCGTCCAGCCCAAAGTGGTCGCACGCACGGCCGCCAAGGTGGCGCAGAATCCGGCCCTGTTGCGGCGGCTCAGCACTCCGTCGCCGGCCGGCCAAGCCATCGTGCAGCGCACGGTCGGCAACGGCGGCTCGACGGGCATGGGCGGCGGGCAAACGCTGAACGTCCCGGGGCCAGCCACCATCACGATCAATGTGGGCTGACGCGACTTCGCCGGAAACGCGACTTCGCTGAAACGTCGAACCCGGTTATGGCCATGGCCCAGGCTCCATCACGCAGGGCGTCGGACGCGCCGCTTGCCCGCTTCCTCACGGTCAAAGCGCGCTCTCTCGCGGACCGGGCCCGGCAGCTTGCCGCCCTGACGCCCCGCTCGGTCGGCCTGCGTACCATTGACATGCCCTATGCTCCGTTGCCGGAGCATTTCGCCTCGGCCAACCGGCGCCTGCAGTCGATCGATCACGACATCAAGCAGCGGCTCGCCGAACTCGCCAAGCTCAATCCGAGCATGTCGTCGGACGATTGGCTGCTGACCATGGCGATGGTCGAGCGCGAGATCGATCGCGCGCGGCGCGCATTCGGAATGTTCTTCGAGATCTTCTCCCAGCGCGGTACTGCTTTCGCGCCAGCGCTCGCCGCACATGATGCGATCGCGCGCGATTGCTACGAGGCCGTGCGCGCCGCCGCGCCGAAGATCTTCGCCGGGCCGCTGGTCCCACCGCTGACCTATCTCGAGCACGGCTATTCGCCGGCCACGACCCGCCGCGGCGTGACGCTGAGCCGTCTACTCGGCGAGAGCAATCCGTTCCCGATCATTCGAATCCCCTATGACCGCGACCGGCCGTGGCAAGCTGTGTTCCTACACGAAGTCGCGCATAACTTGCAGGCGGATCTCGGGCTTTGGGTGCAGAACCGGATGGCCCTGCTGCAACGGCTGGCCGAGATGCACCTTGCGCCGCTTGCAGTGAGCATCTTCGGGCGCTGGCACAAGGAAATCTTCGCCGATCTCGCTGCCGTTCTGCTCGGCGGGCCGGCAGCGGCCTGGGGACTCGCGGTGTTCCTGGCCCATCCCGCCGACAAGGTGATGACCTACCGGCCCGGCGGGCCGCATCCGACCGGCTACCTGCGCGTACTCATCCTCGCCGAAATGGTGCGCCGCATGGGTTTTGCCCAGGACGCGCACCAGATGCTTCAAGTCTGGACACGCCTTTACGATCCGAGGCGCGGGCATCGCATACCGAAGATCCTGCTCGGCGAGGCGCGCCGCGCGATCCCGGCGATAGTCGACGAGATCGCATTCCAGCCGCGGCGTGCACTGGCGGAGCGGGCGCTGGCGAGCACCATCCCCTTCACTCGGGAAGATCAGGCCAAGATCCGGCGCGGCGCCATGCTGCTCGTGCGCGGGCGCCTGCCGACAGAACTGCCCCCGCGTTTCCTGGTCAGCGCCGCCTCTTATGCGCTCGAGGCGGGCGCCAAGCCTCGCGATCTTCACGCTCACATGCTCGCCTGCCTGGCCCCCTCCGGCGCGGCGGGCGGATCCGTCATCACGCTCAAGGTCGCATGAGGTAGATCATGGCCGAGTCCTTTCCCGTCGTCACCGTTAGCCCCGTCGAGGTACGTGACCGGACGCCTGCCGCGATCAGGGCAGACAACATCATTCGCCAGCGGCTGCGGATCGGCGATACGGGCGACGCCCGCGAAGTGGCCGCGGGTCTGCGGCGGATCTTTCCCAAGGAAGCGCGCTCGCTGACGGCAGAGACCGAAGGCTTTCCGATATTGCCGAGCCGGTTCGCTCCGGCGGTCGCGCGTGCCCCCGAATCGGTCGCCACCGGCGCCGAATTGAAGCAGGCGATTGATAATTGCGAGCGCGACCTTGCAGCGTTGACGACCGACCATCGTCTGAAAGATATCACTCCCGAGCTGCAGGGCTGGGCCCAGGCGATCCGCTCCATCACTTCCGACGGCATGGCGGCGGCGCGGCTCTCGCTGGATGCCCGTTCGCGAGACCGACTGTTCGCGGCGCGCCGTCAGCTCGGCGACTATGCCAGGCTCGCGCGCCTCATCGGCGCACTGACACAAACGATGAATGCGAGCTATCGCCGGCTTGCGCAGAGCCTCGACGAAGTGGCCGCATTCATGATCACGCTGGCCGGTGAAGCGCTCGCCAGCGCGGGGCTCGGCGGCGGTCGATTCCTCCCTTCGGTGCCGGCGAGCGAGATGCAGGCGCGACGCGACGCGGTTCTGTTGGCGCTGCGAACGCTCACCGGCACGACCGAGGTCGCCTACGGCAACGACCAGTGGCCGTGGGGCCTGCACGGTTTCCGCGAAGTGCTGCAGCGGGTCAACGACAGCGGCCATCTTGAGCTCCGCGCGTTGCTGGAAGAGCCGGTGCTCGGCCGAATGATGGACGAGCTGATCGAGCGCGCCGCGCAGCAAAACATTCATGGCCTGCGGGCGCTCGGTGCCACCGCCGAGGTCGCCGTGCAGCGCCTCTATCGGCTCCTGCACATCATCGATGACAACGTGAATCCGGAATCGCCGCCGGTGATGACCTTCCTCAAGGCGATTCAGCTCTTCCTCGATGGTTTTCGCTCGAGCCGCAGCGGCTATCGCCTGCTCTATGTCGCGCGCGCTCCTATCGCCTATTCCGGCTTCGGCAGCTTCGGCGGACCGGACGTCGCCACTCGCCGGCTGATCGACATGATCATCCTGCGCGGACGCCTCGCCGAATTGCTCGACTGCTATCTCGGTTGCGAGTGCTGCAACGACGACGTGCTGTGTCAGATCATCCTCGACAAGCTGCTCTATGATACCGATCGGGCCATCGACCTTTACACGCTGGGCGCCGACCCGAGCGGCGACGGCGAGCCGGAGTGGCGCGCCGCGGCCTACGGAGCCGTCATCGATCGATTCATTACCGTCACCGTGGGTATCCCGCCAGTTGACCCACAACATCCGCGGATCACGAACTGCTTCGACGCCAAATGCTTCCCGCGAGCCGGCGAGATCCAAACGGCGCTCGCTGGAATCCGGGAACTGCTATGGCAACTGAAGATAACTCCGCCGCCTACTCCGGCTAACTCGCTGAGCATAAATGCACTGGATCAAGGTGCCGCCCGCGATCTGTTGACCGACGAGCTCTGCTTGCAGCAGTTGTCCGATCAACGGCTCGAAGCGCTGATCGCAACGCTCGCGCCTGGATGCATTGCGGGCCAGGACGTGCTCGATCGCATCAAGGTTCTGATTGATGCCGCGATCAGGCTCATCGATCCGGCTCACGGCGCGTGCACCGAGGTCGAGATTGCGCCGCCGCCGACGACGCCGAGCTCGCTTCGAATATTTCACGACATAAACCCGTTCACCGGAGGGTTCCGCGGGATGCGCGGCCAATGAACACCGGCACGCACCAACGAAACGGCATGCAGTCGAGCGGCGTCGAGTGACCGCAGCACATACAGACAACGAAGGAGCCGAATATGAGTCCCACCTTTCCCCGATCCAAGCCCAGATGGTCGGCACCCCCGCCCGGTCCAGTAGCGGTCGAGCTCGCCGCATTCTTCCACGAGCTCCGCTGGTTGTTGCACAGGGGCGCAAAATTCCGTCTCGATTTCGAGTCGGAGGAGCGCGAGCCCGATGGCTTCGATGAACCCGGCGATGACATCTCCATCAAACTGACGGACGAAGAGGGCTGGAAAGCCGACATCGCGTATGTGGAAAGCATCAGGGGCGACGCGCATAAGGCCCTCGACAACGCTTGGTCCTATGTGGGCCAGCTCAACGGAGCTGTCATGAAGGAATGGGGGCCTGGCGAGATCGATTGCGAGGACATCACCAAGATCCACAACCAGGCGCAACTATGGGCGACTCAGGCACTGAAATATATTGGCGCCCTTCACGCCACTATCGCGCGGATCAACACGCATTTCATCTTCATCCATGAGTGTCCCCCCGATCCGGAATGCGACCCGATCGATCCGGAGGACGCCGAGACGGGGACCGAGATCAGGAAAAATCTGCCCGCGAAAGTCGACAAATCAGCGCGTAAGGAACAGGCGCAACGTACAGCGAAGGACAAGGCCGCAAGGTGAGTCCGCAACGAGCCAGACCGTTCATCCTCTTGAAAGGGCGGTTGCCTGCGAGGTCCGAAGATGGCGTACGATACCTACGAAACCATTCAACGCTTCTGGCAGCGCTTCGCCCGCGAGGAGCTGGACGGACTGCCGCCGAATGAACGCCAGCGCGTGGCGGCCGAGCTCGAAGCTCGTTTCGGCACGCTGATGGATAACGCCGCCGGCGATGACGGCACGGCCTTTGTCGATCTGGTCGGACTCGGCCCCAAGGGCCCTGTCCCGTTCGGCGAGATCGCCTGGCCGAAGCTGGTCGCGGACTTCGACGCCGCGATCGTGCCGAGCCAGCTGCACGCCGCCGGTGAACTCTATTACATCTTCTTGCACGAAAAGATGGGCGTGTTCCGCGTTGCCGAGGTGCTGCGGCGGCTGTTCCGCGAAGGGCGCTTGCGCATTCAACGCGGCCCCGGCGCGCGCGGTCTCTATCTGCTCGACAAGTGGCAGCCGCTGCGCTACGGCCGAAACGACCGGCTCGTCGCCTACAAGCGCACGTTCAATTACGGCAAGGCGCCGCGCCCCGCCGGCAGCATCGTCAACCTCAACTTCCATTTCCAACTGGTCGCGCTGATGTCGGCGTTGGCTCAGTATTTTCGCGATCTCACCATCAGCGACGTGATCCGCGGCGGGCCGGCGCTCGACCAGCGTCCATTCGGCACCATCGCGACCGTGCAGCGCGTCGCATCCGATCTGCGCTACGCGCTCGACCGCGCGAGCTACGGCAATATCATCGCGCTCACTCAGGAAACCGGCCTCTACCTCAAGCAGCTGCTCGAGCTGTTCGAGACGCCCGACATCCTGAAATCCTTCGACGCCAACAACAAGTGGGACGTGATCGAGCAGGTGCTCAATCGTTATCTCGGCGGTGCGCGCGAGCTGTCGCAGCAAGCCAAGATGGCGGAGGCTGGCCGGCGCGTGTTGCTATGGGTGGCGGGTCACGATTTTGCGACCATCGAGGATCCGCAGCAGTTCAATATCGAGGCGCAGCCGGCCGCGGCCCACGCGGAGGCATGGATTGCCGCCTACCGGTTGACCGACGAAGGCCGCAGGTTCCCGGGTGTCTCGGAAAATCTGCGCTGGGCGGTCGGGTTGCCGGCACGCGACTCCTTGATGACGCCGGCATAGCGCCGCGGTGGGACCGCGCATGAGGTCGCGCGATGCTCTGGCTCTCGGCCGAACAGGCGAAACAGAAAGGACCACCATGCGTCCTCGACGTTGCCCTCTCGCTTGCTCCGGCGGGCCTGTATTGGACGCTTGGGCTCGCGCAGGTGATTCCGGTCTGGCTGCCGCAGTGCCACTGGGCGATCGTCGACGACAGCGCGTTTCTCGGCGATGAGCGCCTGGTCACCAGGCTGGCGGGCGTGTCCGATCATGACATCGCGAGCACGACGCTTGCGCGCGTGCGCGACGATTGGCGCCGCGCGCGCGAGGACTTGGCACTGGAAAGCCTGCCTGGCGTGTTCTGGCCGGCGGACGGGCGTTTCGATTCGGTCGTGCCCAAGGATAATGACGGCCGCGTTATCGACCGCTTCCACATTCTTGCCGCCGGGCTCGACGGCCGGCGCCGGCTCTCGCCGCAGGAGACCGCCGGGACCGCCAATGCGCTCGCCGACTGCGCACGCGATACGCTCGCGCTTGCGGTGGCGCTCGGCGATCGACGCTCGATCGTGCTCAGTCCGCTCCAAGGCAGCGATGCGGCGCCCTCGCTCGCGGATCATCTTGCCAGCGCGGGGATCGATTGCCGACGCCTGACCAATCCGACTTTGCTCGAAGCGTTGCGCGCCGCGTTGCTGCCATCACTGTTCGCGAGCGGAATGGCCGTCCCGCTTGGCAGCGGTCAGCTTCGCCTCGCCGGCTTGTCGATGACGGCACCAGGCGCGCTCGCCGCCGCTCCGCTGGCGGCGAGCATGACGGAGGACAGTCTCGAGCTTGATGCGATCGCCGACGAGGGCGAGGCTGCGCTGTGGAACGACGCCACGGCGATTTGGTGGGAGCTGCCGTGACATGAGTCAGACGACGGAGAACTGGCCGCGGATGCACCGGGCAAGCTGCGGCTGCCGAAACTGCCGGCGGGAAAGGGAACTGATCGAGGGTCTCGCCGAGGCCAGCCTGAGCACCGCTCTGCGCCACGCGCAAAGCCGGTTCGAGAGCGAGTCCGGCCTGGAGGCGGCGACGCCCAACCGGCCGATCACTCTGCCGGCCATATTCAACGGTTGGCTCGGCGGCGTTTCCGTCGACGTCCTGTTGGGACCAAATCCTCCCGCCCCATACAAAGACAAGTCCGTTCCAATCACAGGTCCCGGCTTGCTCTATCGTATCGATCAGAAATTCAACCAGCGGCCGCTCTATATCGGCATGGCCTATGACAGCAGCATCGTGGCCCGGGTGGCCTCGCACCTTCGTCGGGTCGTCACCAAGGCCGGCGTGCTCGCGAAGACCAAACAGGTGACGAATTTGAAGGCGGTAACCGCGAAGGATTTCGACAAGCAGCGCAGCGAGATCGACAAGCTCAGGATCCTGGTGGCGAAACTTCCGCAAGCCAACGAGCTGCGGGTGCAATACGGGAAGGTGGAGCGCACCGGAGGATATCCGATGGATCCCAAGCTCCTGCACGCCTGCGAAGCCGCGCTGCAGGTGCTCGAGAAACCGAGATCGTATGTGGGCAGCGCCCGCACCTTCGAGGAACTTGTCGCCGAAGACGACGGATAGCCGCAATGAAACGGATCGAGGATGAAGTCTTGCGCGATCTTCGCCTCCGCGCTTCCGCGGGCGGCGGGCTGGTTCGCGCCGCCGCCCACGCGCTCGAGAGCGAGTTCAGCGGCGAGGAGGATTTCGTCGAGCAGATTGCCGAGGAAAGCGGCGGGCTCGGGGGCTTTCTGGGCGGTCTGTGGAACAGGGCCAAGCAGTTGTTGGGGAGATCGCCGCCGCCGGCACCGCCAACGCTGCGATCGGCAGTCCTTCTCCCCGCCCCGCCGCCCGCACCCGCGCAGCCGCCAACGCCCGCGGCGGCGCCACCGTCCGACCAGCAGCTCGCTCGTTGGCTGGCCGGCGGCCTTGTTCCGCGCGGCTCGGCCGCAGCCAAAGCGCCGCCGACATTGCGCTCGCCGACCTTTCCTTCGCAGCCGCCAAAACCGGGCAATCGGAGAGAGTCCGCCGACGTCTTCGAAGCCGTGCTCGAGGCGGCGATCGAAAGCGACGCATTCCACGCATCGGTGCCCGTGCTCGCCGGCGTGGCATTGAAGCGCGCGATTCCGCAGGTGTCCCAATTGCCGGCGCTGGTGCGTGGGCAACTGGTCGCGGCATCCGCCGATGCCATGCGCATGCTCGCGCAGCGATCGACGCCGCATGACGTGCGCGCCATGCCTGGCTTGCTCCGCATCCTTCATCAGGTGACAGCGCAGCGTGGGCAGCCGCTGCGGACGCTGCCGCAGGCAATCCCCCGGCAAGCCGCGCGGCTGGCGGACCGCCCTGATCTGATCGCCAGGTTCGCCCGCGCCGATAGAGGGAGGCCGTCATGATGGGTTCGCGCGCGCTGCGCCCGAAGGATCGAGCCTCGGCGGGCGACGAGGCGCTGCTCGACGAGTTCGTCGCGGCTGCGCTGGCCGAGACCGAGCGCGACGACGCGGAGAAATCGGCAAGCCGGCAGGCAGCGCTCGCGGCCGAACAGGTAGAGGCTTTCCTGCAACGCACGGCCGCCTTCCTCAACGCGCGCGCGGATCGTGCCGAGCTCCTGGAGAAGTTGCGTGCGTCGATTGCGGACACGAGTGCCGAACCGAAGCCGAAACCGGCCGCGGACACGTCCGACCGTAAGCCGGAGTAGACCGATGCCCGATATGTGGTCCGAGGACGACAGTGACCTTGCGATCGTGGGGCCGGTGGACACGCGCGTGCAGGAAATTCGCACGACGCGGTTTCCATGGAACACGCTGGTTTATCTCTGCCGCGACTTCGGCTCGGGCGGATGCTCAGGCTGCACCGGAACCTTGATCGGGCCTCGACGCGTGCTCACGGCGGCGCATTGCCTGTGGAGCACGGTGCGCGGCGGGCCACCGCGCCGCATCTTCGTCATTCCCGGCCGGCGCGATCGCGACACCATGCCGTATGGGGCGATCGAGTCACGCGAATACTGGCTGCCGCGCGGCTTCATCCACGGACCGAACAAGTCCGCCTGGGATTGGGGCCTGATCGTCCTCAAGCGAAAAGTGCCCGCGGCAATTAGTCACTTCATGCGGCTGCGGCCACTGCGCGACGAGGAGATCAACCGGCTGGCGGCGCGCGGGCGGATCACCATCCCGGGCTATCCGTCGGACCGGCCGATCGGCACGCTGTGGCGCGACACCGAACGGTTGGTGCGTGCCGATTCCCGTCGCATGTTTCATACCGTCGACACATGCCCCGGTCATAGTGGCAGCCCAATCCTGTCTCGGCTCAACGGCGGCGATCCGGTGATCGTCGGCGTGCATACGGCCGGAATTCTCGACCCCGAGGGCCGCTCGCATGGCTGCAAGCGCGGCACGGTGCTGGCGCCGCCCGGCAGCGTCAACAGTGGGGTTCGGCTCGTGCCGGACATGGTCGAGACGTTGGCCGATCCGGCGCGC
Source organism: Xanthobacteraceae bacterium (assembly GCA_036395835.1). GTDB lineage: Bacteria > Pseudomonadota > Alphaproteobacteria > Rhizobiales > Xanthobacteraceae > AP-16. The sequence continues at coordinate 2,022 of DASWCW010000175.1, read as the reverse complement.
CCGCGGTCCGGTGCGGCAAGGATGGTGCGCCTGCCATGATGCAATCGTCTCGCCATTCTGGTGCCATAATAGCTGGTTTCAATCCACCTATTAATTACTCGAAGTTGTTACAAGCGCACGCGTCTAAGCGACCGAGGTGGGCAACCATAATAAAGTTGCCCCGACATGCGAGGACAGTTTCTATGCGGTTGTAGTTGACCGCAGGGAGTCGATGCGGGGATGCCATGTGGTCAGATGTCGACGCTGCAGTACTGCCAGCACCAAGTCGTGATCTCGCGCGCTTTCGGCTCAACGGAACGGACTGCATCGTCGTCGCGCTCGAAGAGGGGCGCCATCCGGATGGTGTGCTCGGCACTTTCAAGGTCGGCGCTCAATCCTACGCCGTCGTCGGTCAAGCAGAGCCGCCGGCCGCGCCAGATCCGATCAACTTGTTGACGGCACGTGAGCTGGAGATCGCGATGCTCGTCGCCTCCGGGCACGAGAGCAAGGCGATCGCACGGCGGCTGCGCATCAGCTTCCATACGGTGCGGGTGCATCTGGGACGGATATACGGAAAACTCGGATTGCATAAGCAGACCGAGCTGGCGGCGCGGATCGCAGCGCGCCTGACTCAGGGCAGCATTTGGAGCGCTTCTATGGCGCTCCTATGCTGATCAACAACTATGTGACCCGTTCTACGCCGGACGTCTGCAACTTACGCAGGGCAACCGTGACGCGCTCCGGTTCGGGCGCTTGAATCATGTCCAAACCGATGCCTTCAACCGGCAAAACCAGACAACCGGCATTTCCGAGATTACCCCCTAACCGGACATGACGCGGACGTGCCAAAATCGACGCAAATGGCACTGAGCCGCCGATCCGCGATGTCCGCTTTCACGGTAAGTGTCGGAGGGTAACCTGACCTTCTGAGGAAATACCAGAACCGGCGCTGTTGCCCTATTCGGACATGCCGACATTTTCGCGGGGCCAGGAACGGCGGTGTCTCCGATGCATTGCTAGATGACGGCACCGTTTGAAGATACGAGTCATCCGTGACAGACGCGATTCTGCAGGCGCCGCTGATGGCCTTCGCCATTAATTCAGCGGTTGCGCTTTGAAGACCATTGCCCGTGAACTGCTGCGGGGCGAAACGGAGCTTTGCGCTCGCACTGACAAACGCTTCGGGAACGTGGCTCTTGAGCTTTGCCAGAGCGCCCGGTCGAGGATCGGGCTGGCTCGCTTTGCTACCTCCGACCATGAGGTCATCTTTTGACTTTCTAGTGGCGGCGCGGTCTTAGCGGCATCGTTGCATTTCAAAACTCGCAATGTTCCATAAGGAACTGTTTGAGAATTCGGAGGCACTTCGAGCAGCGAGACGAGCCTGTCGCGCTGATTTACCACAAAAATGCGTATGAACATTATTTGGTTGTCGGACCACCCGAAAATACTTCCGGTATTATCAAAGCTAAGCTCGGAGATCACCTTCCAATATTCCTTCCGCATAGATTCGAATTCCGGAAACTCAACTACCTTAACCATGGATTCGCCGACCGTAGTGAATTGGTAAAGAGACTTTCCGTAATTGTCGCCGGCAATTCCGAGTTCGCTGCGGGTACTTTCCAGCGACGTGAACGTGACGTTGTGTGACACGTAACAACTAAAGTCCAATGCAGGCAAGGAAGGTGGTCGTTTGGGCTCCAACGCAATGGAGTCGGTTGCCCAAAGCAGCGCCGCGGCAAGCGCCCCAGACGTAACTATGACGTTCATGTCCCTATCCTCCCACGCTGCTGGGATTCGCAGCATGTCGAGCTTGTCGATCAGGTCGCAGCAAACGAGTGCACGGCCTGCCCGACCGAGGAAGGAAGGACTACACGTCCTCGCCGCCATCGGGACCGCGCCTCTCTGTTCCAAGAGAGGCAGCATCATCATACTCTCGCTCTCTCACTCCTGAACCGGCAGCAACAAATTAATAAAGAATTAACCTTAATCGCCCGCTGACCGCGCTAGGCTACAGCCGGGAGGGCTACGGCAAGGCAACCTATT
>DASWCW010000174.1:0-8929 GCA_036395835.1 Xanthobacteraceae bacterium | reverse complement strand
GTATTTTGCTGCGCAACCGCTTCGTTAGAAAGTACTGGAATGGCGAAACACACGATGGCGGTAAGCTTGGCTGCTAATTTCATCGCATTCCCCTTTCTGGATTGTCGGCACAACGAGTGAGCAACGGCCCGGTTGCGAGACATCCTAGCTTACCCCTTCGTTGAGTGCTCGCCAGACCGTCGCCTCGCCAACCTCGAACTCACGGGCCAGCGCAGCCGCCGTTTCGCCCGCAGCATACCGCTCGGCGATCATACGGCGCTGCTTCGGATTGAGCTCGGTCGGCCTACCGAATGCCACGCCGCGCTCCTTCGCCCGCTGAATGCCTGCCTGTGTTCGGGCCATGATCAACGACCGCTCGAACTCGGCCAAGCCGCCCTGCACCGTCAGCATCAGCTTGCCATGCGGGGTCGTTGTGTCGGCCCAAGCATCCGCCAACGAGCGAAAGCCCGCCCCGGCCTTGGTGATCACGTCCATGGTGTGCAGCAGGTCCAAGTAGTCGTTCTGCAGCTCAGCAAGGATGCGCTTGCGCGCGGTCCGACGACCGCTCTTGTTGGGAGTAGGCTTGGTCGCTACACGGGCCATGTGTAGTGAATCGTGTAGTAGCCCGTGTGGAAAAGTCTAGCTGGATCAATATGCTGTTTGTTGTGAGTACGGTAGCTTGGTATTGGTGCGGTCGAGAGGACTCGAACCTCCACGGGTCGCCCCACTAGCACCTCAAGCTAGCGCGTCTACCACTTCCGCCACGACCGCAGATGGGCTGGTGCCGCGCTTGAACGCCGGCACGAGGGGCATGTAACAAATCGGTCGGGTCGCGACAAGGCCGGCCCGGCCGCGGCCGGGCCGAACGCGCGCGCCGGAAAGAATGCGAGTACAATCGCAGCCGCAGGCAGGAAGGCCTTGAACTTGGCGCAGTTTCGCGACGATTTGCCGATCGATCTGAGGACCCGCGGCGGGCCGTGGCCGCCGGGCCAATGGCGCCGGAGCCGGCGCCTCGTGCCCTATCCGGCGGCGCTCGCCGCGATGGATGCGCGCAGCGACGCGATCGCAAAGGGTCGCGCCTCCGAGCTGGTCTGGCTCCTCGAGCACCCGCCGCTCTACACCGCCGGCACCAGCGCCCGGCCGCAAGAGCTGCTCGAAGCCAGATTCCCGGTATTCCCGACCGGCCGCGGCGGGCAGTTCACCTACCACGGTCCGGGCCAGCGGGTCGCCTACGTGATGCTCGATCTGAAGCGCCGGATTCCCGATATCCGCCGCTTCGTCGCCGCGCTGGAGGCCTGGATCATCCGCACGCTCGCCGCCTTCGAGATTGCGGGCGAGCGCCGCGAGGACCGCATCGGGGTGTGGGTGCGCCGCCCGGATCAGGGCGTCGGCCGCGAGGACAAGATTGCCGCGATCGGCATCCGCGTGCGGCGCTTCGTGACCCTGCACGGAATGGCGCTCAACGTCGCGCCGGAGCTGGCGCATTTCTCCGGAATCGTGCCGTGCGGCGTTTCCGGTCCGCGTTACGGCGTCACCAGCCTGGCGGACCTCGGCGTCTCCGCCGGCATGGACGAGGTGGACCTCGTGCTGCGCCGCGAGTTCGAGGCGCTGTGCGGAGCGACCGATTTCATTCCCGGAGATCCGAGCGAGATGGCGGAGGAGGCGGTGACCTTGTAGCCCATGGAGCGAAGCGCAATGCGGGATCGGCTGTCCCGGATTTCGCTTCGCTCCATCCGGGCTACCGGATGCCTCACCGCGTCGGCAGCACGGAGAAGCGCTCGCCCTGATGGCGCTCGGACAAGAGCTCCGGTCCGGCTTCGCTCACGTCGACGGCTTCGACCCGGGAGCCGGGCGGCCCCCGGCGGCACAATTCGATCATGCGCTCGACCTCGGATGCGGGCCCGGCGAACACGGCCTCGACGCTGCCGTCGTTCCGGTTTCTGACCCAGCCTCCGAGATCATGCAGAATCGCATTGTCTTCGACCCAGACGCGGAAGCCAACGGCCTGGACTCGGCCGCGGATCCTCACGTGCCGAACGCTGCTCTCGCTCATCTGGCTTCTCCGACCTCGACGCCGCGCGTTCCGCCGAACGGCTGACCCCAGCGTTCGAGCGATCGCACGTAGCGTTCCGGCAGCCGCCACTCCCGGGCCGCGGCGACGAGCACGCGCTGATAGCCCGGCCGGGGCTGGCCCGGCCTGCGCTCGCGCCCGACATAGACCGTGGCCGCAACGATGCGGTCGCCGGCCCGCACCGGCAGGATGCGGCGCCCGTAAAGGCCGCTGTCGAGGCTTTCGTAGGCGTTGAGCGCGGCCAGGTCGCGCGCGGAGAGGCGCCACAGCACCCCATGCACCACCGCGCCGGGCGCGGGCACGACGGAGGCAAAGCCGTCCAGTGTCACGATGAAGCGCCAGCCCTCGAGCCGCGCCCGCCCGATCGCAGCCGCGGTGGGGCAGCGCCGTTCCATGTGCGGCCTGCTCATGTTCGAGCCATAGGCGAAATACGGCGTCATGGCTTCGGGCTGCGGACGGCCGAATTCGCGTTCACGGCGCGGCGGACGCGTGACTCGGCCGCGTCCCGGTCCAGATCGAAAATCCGAGCGCGACCAGGGCGGGCGCGAAGGCGGCGATGACGAAGCCGGCCAGGATCAAGCCGAGCCCCCCGAACTCGCCGGAGCCGAACCACCCGAACGACAGCGGGCCGAACCATCGCAGCGCCGAGCCGGCGATCTCTTCGCCCGGACGCGCGCCGAGCCGGATGAAGAACGCCACGAACAACAGCAGCACCATGGCGAGCGCGTAGAGGGCCGCGATCCCGGCCGCCGCGCCGATATCCTGCTCGGCGTCGCGCAGCCGTTTGGCATGCAGCGCGTACCAGCCCCAGAGCAGCGTCGCCTGGACGGCCGCGAACGGCCAGAACCCGGCGCGCGCGACGACCGGCGCCGAGATCAGCGTCTGCGAAGCCAGGCTCGCCGCGTAGATCGCGACCGTCCCGATTGCGAACGGCCGCGGCGCGAGCCGGCCGGTGGCGGACAGGAACAGCGCTGCGGCATCCATTGGGGGATCGTGGCACGATGCGCCGGCAAATTCCACGCGGCCGAGGCTAGCCACGGGCGCTCCGATTACTTCCCGGAATTGGGTGGCAGGCTTCTCGCATTCATAGAAACGCGGCCGCTGGGTTCCCCTCCTCCCGCGCGTCAGCGCGGTGGGGAAGGGTTAGGGGTGGGGGGCGCCTTGAATTTCAATTTCCTCGACCCCCCACCCGGCTCGGTGCTCCGCACCTCGCCACCCTCCCCGCCGCTTCGCGGGGAGGGAAATCTGCGCACGCAGCTCGCGCTTCATTTGAAGCTCCTGCGCGTCAGGCAAACTCGAGGATCACCGCGTCGACCGCGAGGCTGTCGCCCGGCTTGGCGATGACGCGCGAGACGGTGGCGTCCCGCTCGGCGCGCAGCACGTTCTCCATCTTCATGGCCTCGACCACGGCCAGCGTCTCCCCGGCCCGGACCTGCTGGCCCTCCTTGACGACGATCGAGACCACGAGGCCCGGCATCGGGCAGCGCAGCTTCTTGCCGGCATCGGCCAATGTCCTGACCAGCATCAGGCGCGCGGCTGTCGCTTCGCGCTCGGTATAGACCAGCGCGCGCGCCTGGACCCCGCGATGGGCGAGATCGAACCCGTTCGGGGCCGGCCGCACCTGCACGGCCACCGGCACATCGTCGAGGGTGCCCCTCCAGACGAGATCTCCGGGTTTCCAGGCCGACCGCAGGAGGTGCGCACTTTTTTCCCGGCTCTCGCCCTCGAACATCCGCACGTGGATCGCATCGCCCTTGCGCGCGATCTCGAGCCGATGCTCGCTCTGGCCGAGCTTCACGACGCGCCGGGAATCCCTTCGCACCGGACGGCTCGGCAGCTGTCCGGAAATCTTTCGCTTGCGCTCCCCCACGGCGAAATCGACCGCGGCCGCAACCGCGGCCATGAGTTCGGAGATCCTGCCGTCCGGCTCACCTCCGCGAAATCCGTCCGGAAACTCCTCGGCAATGAACGCGGTCGAGAGCTTCCCGGAGCGAAAGCGCTCGGTCTGCATCACCGCGGCGAGGAACGGAATGTTGTGGCGGATGCCGTCGATGGCGAACCGATCGAGCGCATTGGCTTGCGCCTCGATCGCCTGCTCGCGCGAGGGAGCCAACGTGACGAGCTTGGCGATCATCGGGTCGTACCAGATCGAGATCTCGCCGCCCTCGTAGACACCGGTATCGTTGCGTAATGTGACGCCGCGATCGGTTGCCTCCTCCGGCGGCCGGTATTTCACGAGGCGCCCGGTCGAGGGCAGGAACCCACGGAACGGATCCTCGGCGTAGATCCGGCTTTCGACCGCACAGCCGGACAGCTTCACGTCGGCTTGCTGGATCGGAAGCCGCTCGCCGGCCGCGACGCGGATCATCTGCTCGACGAGATCGATCCCGGTGACGAGCTCGGTGACCGGATGCTCGACCTGCAGCCGCGTGTTCATCTCCAGGAAGAAAAAACTCTTGTCCTGGCCGGCGACGAACTCGACGGTGCCGGCGGAATCGTAGCCGACGGCCTTCGCCAGCGCGACCGCCTGGGCGCCCATGCGCGCCCGCGTGTCGGCGTCGATCAGCGGGCTCGGCGCCTCCTCGATGACCTTCTGGTTGCGGCGCTGGATCGAGCACTCACGCTCGCCGAGATGAACGACGTTGCCATGCTTATCGCCGAGCACCTGGATCTCGATGTGGCGCGGATCGACGATGAATTTCTCGATGAACACCCGGTCGTCGCCGAACGAGGATTTCGCCTCCGAACGGGCGCGGGCAAAGCCTTCGGCGACTTCCTTCCTGACGTTGGCGATGCGCATGCCTTTGCCGCCGCCGCCAGCGGAAGCCTTGATCATCACCGGATAGCCGATCTCCTCGGCGATTTTCACCGCATGGCGCTCGTCCTCGATCACGCCGAGGAAGCCGGGCACGGTGGAGACCTTGGCCGCGGCGGCCGCCTTCTTGGATTCGATCTTGTCGCCCATCGCGGCGATCGCTTTCGGGTTCGGCCCGATGAAGACGATGCCGGCCGCTTCGAGCGCGCGCGCAAACGCTTCGCGTTCGGAGAGAAAACCGTAGCCCGGATGCACCGCCTCGGCGCCGGACGCCTTGCACGCCTCGAGAATGTTCTCGATGACCAGATAGCTTTCCGCTGCCGGCGGCGGACCGATCCGGACCGCTGCGTCGGCCATCTCGACATGGAGCGCATCCTTGTCGGCGTCGGAATAGACCGCGACCGTCTCGATCCCCAACCGCCGCGCCGTCTTGATGATCCGGCACGCGATCTCGCCGCGGTTGGCGATCAGGATGCGCTTGAACATGCCCTCTTGTCCCAGGCCTCGACCGGCCGGCTGGCTTTGCGGGTTCGTTTTGGAAAAGTCAATGTCATCAGTCGCCAAGCGGCGTAAGCTCGTTCAGTGCATCGATGGAAGCCATCGTGGTCCGGAGCGCAGGCATTCACCACATCACCGGCATCGCCGGCAGTCCGCGGCGGAATGTGGAGTTCTATACCCGTGTGCTCGGCCTGAGATTGGTGAAGCGCACGGTCAATTTCGACGATCCGACCACCTGGCATCTCTATTACGGCAACGAGATTGGCGCGCCGGGCACCGCGCTCACCTTTTTCATTTGGGACAATCTGCCGGCCGGCCGCCCGGGCGTGAGCCAGGCGGTCGAGACGGCGTTCGCCGTTCCGGAATCCTCGATCGGCTATTGGGCGTCGCGGCTCGTCGAGAAAGGCGTGCCGCACGACGCGCCCGAAAGACGCTTCGGCGAGCCCGTGATCGGCTTGCGCGATCCCAACGGGCTGCGGCTCGAGCTCGTCGGTTCGCGGGCGGCGGCGGCCGAGCCCGGCTGGGCGGGCGCTGAGATACCAGCTGAGCACGCGATCCGCGGATTTTTCGGCGTCACGTTGTGGCTGGAACATCCGGCGGCGACCGCCGAGGTGCTGGCGGCGGTGCTCGGGTTCGTGGCGAAAGGTTCTGAGGATTCCCGTCAGCGGTTTGCCGCGCCGGGACCGCTCGGCGCCAACGTCGATCTGCGCAAGATGCCGCCCGCCTTTGCCGGCTCGCTCGGGCCCGGCACGCTGCATCACGTCGCGTTCCGGGCCGCCGGCGACGCCGACCAGGCCGCCATGAGGGATGCCGCGCGCCGGCGCGGCCTGCGGCCCACCGATCAGATCGACCGCCGCTATTTCCGCTCGGTCTATTTCCGCGAGCCCGGCGGCGTGCTGTTCGAGATCGCGACCGATGATCCGGGCTTCACGCTCGATGAGCCGAAAACGAGCCTCGGCGCCGCGCTCAAGCTGCCGCCATGGTACGAGGCAAACCGCGCCGAGATCACCCAAGCGCTGCCGCCGCTGGAGTGATGCGACGCACGCGGCCTGTCGTCCCGGGCGCGTCAGCGCTGCGCCGCATGCTTCCGCAGCGCCTTCATCTCCTCGAAACGCTGCGTCACGTCGCGCAGGATCGCCGCGATCCCGATCATCTGTCCCGGCGTCGCGGATCGGCGCGATGGTGAATTCGAGCGAGACCCGCGTGCCGTCCTTGCGCAGCCCGGGGACGGCGAGCAGATCGCCCTCGCCATAGCGGCTCCGGCCGGTCTGCATCACTTGGGCGTAGCCTTCCCAGTGCCGGGCGCGCAGTTTTTCCGGGATGATGAGATCGAGCGATTGTCCGACCGCCTCCGCGGCGCTGTGGCCAAAAATGCGCTCGGCGCCAGGATTCCAATGACGGATGATGCCGTCGCGGTCGGTCGCGACGATCGCATCCGCGCTCGAGGCCAGCAGCGCCTGCCCGATCTGCAATGGATTCATTTGGGGCGAATTCATAGCGACCCGGCGTTCCCCGGACGCGGCGCAGCGCTTTGGCGTTGCGCCGCCGATCCGGGGTCCAGTTTGCGCAACGTTCCCTCTGGATCCCGGTTCAGCAGCGCAGCACTTCGTGCGGTGCCGCGCCCGGGACACGAGTCACGAGTTGGCGGCTCGGCCCTTCAGCATGCCGGCGATGCTCAGGTCCTCGTCGACGTCGGGCCAGTGAATGCTCATCGGCATGATCTCGTAGTTGGCCCGCTGCGTAGGCGACGCCTGCTGCAAGCGGGGATACCAGGCGAGCGGCGTCACGATTTTGCGGCCATCGGCCAGCGTCACCACCAGCTCGGTGTCGGTAAAATCCACCGATGATGCCCGCAAATCAGCGATCTCGATTTCCAAAGTGCTCATTCCATTCCGCACGGAGGGCAGCGATAAGGCTTCAGCTCGCGAAGAATATCGCTAAGTTCGTGTGTCGGAAATCCGGCGTTGGCTGCGATGGTCAGGTCGCTAAGCCAGATCTTCGCTTCTCGGTTCCCTGCGTGGAGGCTCCGTCGTTTCGTTCGAATAGAAGAAGGCACGATACCGCCCCCATCGCAAGACAGTCGGCACACGTCCTCCCTACAGCGGCAGATTGTCGTGCTTCCTCGCCGGCATCTCGACCTGCTTGTTCTTCAGCATGGCGAGCGCGCGGGCGATGCGGCGGCGGGTCGAGTGCGGCATGATCACGTCGTCGATATAACCGCGCTCGGCGGCGACGAACGGCGAGAGGAACCGCGCCTCGTATTCGCGGGTGCGCTCCGCGATCTTCTCCGCATCCCCGATGTCCTGGCGGAAGATGATCTCGACCGCGCCCTTGGCGCCCATCACAGCGATCTGCGCGGTCGGCCAGGCGTAATTGACGTCGCCGCCGATGTGCTTCGAGGCCATGACGTCGTAGGCGCCGCCGAACGCTTTTCGGGTGATCAATGTGACGAGCGGCACACTGGCCTGGCTGTAGGCGAACAACAGCTTCGCGCCGTGCTTGATCAGCCCGCCGTATTCCTGCGCGGTGCCGGGCAAAAAACCCGGCACGTCGACGAACGTGACGATCGGGACTTTGAACGCATCGCAGAACCGGACGAACCGCGCCGCCTTGCGCGAGGCGTCGGTGTCGAGCACGCCGGCGAGCACCATCGGCTGGTTGGCGACAAAGCCGATTGTGCGCCCGGCGATGCGGCCGAACCCGGTGACGATGTTCTTGCCGAAGCTTGGCTGGATCTCGAAGAAATCCGCCTCGTCCACGACTTTGAGGATCAGCTCCTTCATGTCGTAGGGCTTGTTGGGGTTCTCGGGGACGAGGGTGTCGAGCGAGCGGTCCTCGCGGTCGGCATCGTCGAACGAGGGCCATTCCGGCACGCCGTCGGTATTGTTGGCCGGCAAAAAATCGATCAGCCGGCGCATCTGCAGCAGGCATTCGACGTCGTTCTCGTAGGCGCCGTCGGCGACCGCCGATTTCGTCGTGTGCACGCCGGCGCCGCCAAGCTCCTCCGCGGTGACGACCTCGTTGGTCACGGTTTTGACCACGTCGGGCCCGGTCACGAACATGTAGCTCGTGCCCTCGACCATGAAGATGAAATCGGTCATGGCCGGCGAATAGACGTCGCCGCCCGCGCACGGCCCCATGATCACCGAGATCTGCGGGATCACGCCCGAGGCGATGACGTTGCGCTTGAACACTTCGCCGTAACCGCCGAGCGCGGCCACGCCCTCCTGGATGCGCGCGCCGCCGGCGTCGAACAGGCCGACGATCGGCGCCCGCGCCCGCAACGCCATGTCTTGGATCTTGATCATCTTGAGCGCATGGGTCTCCGAGAGCGAGCCGCCGAACACGGTGAAATCCTTGGCGAACACGAACACCGTGCGGCCGTTCACCGTGCCCCAGCCGGTGACGACGGCGTCGCCGGGGATTTTCGTCTGCTCCATGCCGAACTCGTCGCAGCGGTGCTCGACGAACATGTCGAACTCCTCGAACGAGTTGCGGTCGAGCAGGAGCGCGATGCGCTCGCGCGCGGTGAGCTTGCCGCGCTTGTGCTGGGCTTCGGTGCGCTT
>DASWCW010000173.1:0-15119 GCA_036395835.1 Xanthobacteraceae bacterium | reverse complement strand
TGCCGTTCGAGGCTATCTTGGCGGACTTTCGCGCGAGCTACGCTGCCCTGGCGAACGCGGAGCGGCTCGCCGGCGATTTCCAGTCCGAGGCGGTCGCGGCGACCCCGTAAGCGGCGGCATCGAAATGGCGGGAGCGACGGGACTCGAACCCGCGGCCTCCGGCGTGACAGGCCGGCGCTCTAACCAACTGAGCTACGCCCCCGCGGGGATGCTGCGGACTTAAATGTCGCCCCTAGCCAAGTCAAGGCGCGGTGGCGGATTCCGCCCCGTCGCGCTCGCTGCTCCAACGGTGCGGAAGAGTTCATAATAGCCAATACTCGGCCGCCGGATACTTGGCAGCACGCTCGCCATCGATCGATGCGACCATGACCGACCTGCCACCCCTGGAAGATGCGTCGCTTCCCGCCGGCATCCGTGCCCGCGTCGTGCCCGACATCAATGGCCTGCGGATGCACGTGCTGGAGGCCGGGTTTGAGGCCGAGGGCCGCCCTTGCGTGTTGCTGCTCCACGGCTTTCCGGAGCTCGCCTATTTCTGGCGCAAGGTGATGGTGCCGCTCGCATCCGCGGGATTTCACGTCGTGGCCCCCGACCAGCGCGGCTATGGCCGCACCACGGGCTGGGATGCCGATTACGACGGCGATCTTGCGCCGTTCCGGCTTCTCAACCTCGCCCGGGATGCGCTCGGACTAGTGTCGGCGCTCAGTTACCATTCGGTGGCGGTGGTCGTCGGCCACGATTTCGGCGCTCCGGTCGCCGCCTGGTGCGCGCTGGTGCGGCCCGACGTGTTCCGCTCGGTGGCACTGATGAGCGCGCCGTTCGCGGGCCCCCCGCGCTCCCGTTCGGCACGGCAAAGAAGGCGCCACCAAGCAGTCCGACCACGGCGTCATCCGGCACCAGCATCCACGACGCCTTGGCGAAATTGGACCGGCCGCGGAAACATTATCAGTGGTATTACTCGACGCGGCAGGCGAATGCCGACATGCGCGATTGCCCGCAGGGCGTTCACGCGTTTCTGCGTGCCTATTTCCATATGAAGAGCGCGGACTGGAGTGGGAACGAACCGTTCCCGCTGCGGTCCTGGACCGGCGACGAGCTGGCAAAGATGCCGACCTACTACATCATGGATTTACACGAGAACATGGCGGCGACCGTCGCGCCCGAGATGCCGTCGCCCGAACAGATCGCGGCATGCCGATGGCTGCCCGAACACGAGCTCAGCGTCTACAGCGCCGAATATACCAGGACCGGCTTCCAGGGCGGGCTCGACTGGTACCGGTGCAGGACCACGGGTGCCTACGATGCGGAGCTCCAATTGTTCTCCGGGCGGACCATCGACGTGCCTGGGATCTTCATCGCGGGAAAGAGTGACTGGGGAATCTATCAGGTTCCAGGTAGCCTCGAGCGCATGCAGAATGACGCGTGCACGCGGATGCTGAGTTGTCATCGCATCGAAGGCGCGGGACATTGGGTGCAGCAGGAGCAGCCTCAAAGAGTGAGCGAGTTGCTCATCGAATTTCTGCAGCGGCAAGAGCCGGAGATACCGATGCGAAGGACGGCTTGAGCTTGAGCCGAGAGAAACAAACAGAGCGAACACCGGTCAGCAAATCCTGGGCGATCTCGGAAAGGAGCACCCGATGCGCACGAACACGAAATTGATGTCCGACATCGAAGGGCTGGCCAAAGCTGCGCCGGATCTTTCGCGGCGAGGGTTTTTCATGACCGCTTCGGCGGCGGCCGCCGCCGGCTATACGCTGGCTGCCGGGCCCGTGCGCGCGGATGTGATTCACACCGATGCGAGCGGGCTTGTCGCCGGAGACGCGAAGATAAAGGTCTCCGACGGCGAGATGCCGGGCTATTACGCCAAACCGGCGAACGCGCCAAACCCGCCGGTCATTCTTGTGGCGATGGAAATCTTCGGGCTGCACGAATACATCAAGGATGTGGTCAGGCGTCTCGCCAAGCTCGGCGCCCTTGCCGTCGCTCCGGACTATTATTTCCGCAAGGGAGATCTGACCAAAATTACCGAAGTTTCGCAGCTGATGCCGCTCGTGAATGCGAAGCCCGACACGGAACTGCTGTCCGATCTCGATGCGACAGTGGCTTGGGCAAAATCGCAGGGCGGCGATACCAGCCGTTTGGGCATCATCGGCTTTTGTCGCGGTGGACGGACCGTGTGGCAGTACGCGGCGCATGATCCGGGCCTGAAAGCCGCCGTCGCCTTCTACGGACCGGTAGCAGATCCGTCGAGCGCAGCGATGCCCAGGAATGCGATTTCGCTCGCGCCGGAGATGAAGGCCCCCGTGCTCGGTCTCTACGGCGAAGCGGATTCCGGCATTCCGGTCGCTCAAGTGGAACAAATGAAGGCGGCACTGGAGGCGAACAAGAAGACCGCCGAGTTCAAGATCTACAAAGATGCGCCGCACGGCTTTCATGCCGATTACCGGGCGAGCTACCGCAAGGAAGCAGCCGAGGATGCCTGGAACCAACTCCAAGGCTGGTTCAAGAAACATAAGGTCCTGGACTGAGCCGCATCGCCGGCGCTCGGGAGTTCCGATCGCGCGGCATCAGCACGATCGGGCGATACAATGGATCGATCTTCGACTTCGCCGGAAGGGGATGTTCTCGAGACGGAGCGGCGCCTCGATCCCGAGATCGGGCAATTGCTGCCGAAACTGCCGCTGCGCGATTCCCGCACGTTGACGCCGAGCCTCGCGCGCGAGCAGCTTCTCGCGCTCGCTCGATCGCGCAACAACGTTCCGTTGCCGCAGCCGGCCGCGGTTGCCGATCTCTCGATTCCCGGTGCGGCCGGCCCGCTACAGGCGCGGCTCTATCGCCCCAAACGGATGCCGGCGCCGACTGTGGTCTATTTTCACGGCGGCGGCTGGGTTGCGGGGGACCTGGACACGCATGACCGTCAAGCGCGCATGCTCGCGATCGAGGCCGAAGCGGTCGTGCTGAGCGTGGACTACCGGCGGCCCCCGGAAACGAAAGTTCCGGGCGCGTTCGATGACGGCCTCGCCGCGACGCGATGGGCGGCAGCCAACCTAGCGGAACTGGGCGGCGATGCCGTGCGATTGGGAGTGGCGGGCGACAGCGCCGGCGCCAATCTGGCCGCCGCAATCGCGCAGGCGTGCCGCGACGGCGGCCCGCCGCTTAGTGCCCAGCTCCTGATCTACCCGGCGCTCGACGCGGCCGGAAACTATCGCTCGCAGGCGGAAAATGCGAAATATCCGTCGCGAGCCCAGAACGTCGACGGCTATTTCTTGACCCTCGACACCATGCAGTGGTTCGCCGACCATTATTTGCGCGATGACCCGGACGGGCGCGATCCCCGCGTCTCTCCGCTGCGCGCCGCCAGTCTGAACGGCTTGGCGGCGGCTGTCATCTGCACCGCCGAATTCGATCCGTTGCGCGACGAGGGCGAGGCATATGCAAAGGCGCTGCAGCGGGCCGGCGTCCCAGTCGCGTATCATCGCGAGCCGACCCTGATCCATGGCTTCTTCGGGATGGGAAACGCATCAGCGGTGGCCGCGGAAGCCGGGCGGCGGATCCGGGCGGAATTCAAGACGATGCTGGAGCAGGGTGCCAGACCAGCATAGCTGGCTTGCAATTTCCGCCAGCCACCGGTCCGAGTTTCACGTCGACTTCGTATTTTCGCGGCTTGTCTTCGCGTTCCTGGCGTTCCTGGCGTTCCGGCTGTTTCGGGCGGTTGGCGAGAATGCCCGCTGCCACCGTGAGAATCGGCGCCAGCAGCGCGATCAGCAACAGCAGCTTGGCGACTATCGCCACCCCCGAAACGCTGAAACACCGAACGTCCGAGGACCCTGCGCGGTATCGCCTTGCCGCCGGCCGCTGGGTCCGGCAATCCGGAAATTGTTCCCGGAGTTGCGCACAGCGTGTCGAATATTTTTTGGCCGGCAAGCTTGAAGCAAATGCTTGACAGCTGCCGCGTCCCTGCTCAGGCTATCGATGCTGCTCCAACCGGAGGCAGTGCGTCGGCCGCAGCGCCGGTGCGGCCAACGAGCTGTGGAGATGGGCATGGAACCACCGGGGCAGATTGCCGCCAAGATCGCCGCGGCACACGTTCGGGCTTCGGCGTAGCGGCCTTTCGCGAACGGCACGGTCGGGAGCGGCCTCTGGGGCCGCATCAGTCAGGCAAGGCCCCGATTTGGCCCCTCCCGACGGTGTAGCGTATCGGCGCAAAGCACGCCGTTCTCCAAAATTGAGATCGGTCCGCTTCCGGTCCCGCCGGAAGGTGGGCGTTTGTGCGTCTGAATAGGCTGAATAGGAATGGCGCCTAGACCCATTTTCCCAATGATCCGATATCGAAGGGATCGACATGGCCAAGCTGGTCCCGGCGGGTTCGTTGCCGTCGATCCGTGCCACGACAGGCTCGCCTCGAACTTGATTCGCGGCCGGGGCGGATCCTGACAGATTTGGCCGAGAGCCGCCTCGGTGCTGCAGCCAACCGCCGGCGGCATCCTCCTGAGCAATCCGCAGCTCACTCCCATTATTATGGTTTCGGATCGGTTGCCGCGTCGCCGCGCCCGATCCCGTTCTCCAAACAGCATTTTTTGTTGTATTGCTGATGATCGTTTCAAGCAATGCCAGGGGGCAGCGATGAAGCTGGTTGAGATCACGCCGCGGCAGAAGACCAGGTTATATGCAGCGCTCGTCAAGAAAGAAGCCGACATACGCGGCAAGGGCCGCGGCACATTTTTTCGCGTCGGCCGCAAGGCGCAAACCAAAGCGGAATGGAAGCACAAAAAATTTCAGGGATCGATCCGGCTGGCGCGCGGAGACGCCGAGGCGGTCACCGCGAGAGTGCGCTCGAGCAAGTTGGAGGAAGAGCGCAAGCTGCTGTCCTCGTTCCTGGGCTTCGTCGACCGCCACTGCGGCGACGGCGTCTCGACCATCCTAATTCAGTACAGGTAAGGGCTACAGGACCTTAGCGGTCGCCTCATACCAGTACCGGCCGCTCCACCAGCCCTTGCTTGCCGAACACACGCAGATAGCGCGCGATTTCGGCGGGGCTGCCGGTCGCCTTCTGCGGATTATCGGACAGCTTCACCGCGCTGCGGCCGTTCGCCTGTGTGACCTTGCAGACCAGGCTGACGGGATCGAGGGTGTCGGAACCGCGCGGATGGCAACCGCGAAAATCGTTGGTGGCAAGCGTGCCCCAGCCGAAGCTCTCGCGCATGCGCCCGTGGAACTTCGAGTAAAGCGCGACCATCGAATCGATGTCGAGCGCATCGCTGAACATTCCGCGCTTCTTGCGCGGATCGCGTCCGCGTTGAAGATACCAGGCGATCATCTCCTCGCCGGCCGCGAACGGCTCCTTGCTGTCGAAGCGCATGCCGGTCCAGTCCGCCACCCAATCCGGCGCATCGCGCAGGAACTGGGTCATGCCGAAGGTGTCGGGCAGCATGATGAGAAGCTCGCCGTCGTAGACCTCCTGCCATTTGTCCAGCACCGCATATTGGGATTGCTTGAGCTCGGCATCGTCGCGGGCGAGACAGGCGACCACCATCGGCAGCTCGTGCGAATTGGTGCCGATCGCCTCCATGCTGTGCTTGAAGGCGAGATGCGAGTTGGAAGTGCCGACGAAGGACGGCCCCAGCTCGTCGGCGAGCGCGGTCGTCACCCATTCCTGCCACAGGAAGCTGTGGCGGCGCCGCGTGCCGAACTCGGCGAGGCGGATCTCCGGGTACTCGCGCAGGCGCTGGATCTTGTCCCACAACTTGGTCTTGGCCTGGGCGTAGAGCACGTCCAGCTCGAACTTGTCGAGCAAAGCCATGGCCGCGCGCGAGCGCAGCTCGCTGACGATGGCGAGCGCGTAGATCTCCCACATGGTGACGTCGGTCCAGCGGCCCTCGAACGTGAGGACATACTGGCCGCCCCGCCGCTCCAGCCGATAGTCGGGCAGGTGGAAGGCGCGCAGATACTCGATGTACTCCGGGCGGAAGATGTCCCGTCTGCCGTAGAACCGGTTGCCCGCGAGCCAGATCAGCTCGTTTTCCTGGAAACGCAGGTCCCGCACGTAATCGAGTTGCGCGCGCAGCAATGCCTCGGGAACGAGCTCGGCGAGCCGGACGCTGCTCGTGCGATTGATCAGGCTGAAGGTGACGGGAACGTCCGGATAGAGCATCCAGATGAATTGATGCATCAGGAACTTGTAGAAATCGGTGTCGAGCAGCGACCGGATGATCGGATCGAGCCGGTAGTTGTGGTTGTGGACGCGGGTGGCGAAATCGAGCATCGGTAATCGTCCCTCGCGGAGCGGGATGTGCGCCAGCGTATATAGTATAGGGGTATATAGTATAGATGTAGCCCGCATCGATGTAGCCCGGATGGAGCGCAGCGAAATCCGGGGCCAGCCGTCCCGGATTACGCACCGCTTTCGCGGTGCTCCATCCGGGCTACGATTCTCTATGTCTTCGGCACGTTCTCGACGAGCTCGGCAAGCCATAGGTCGGCCTTGCCGTCCGAAGGCGCGCGCCAGTCGCCGCGCGGGGAGAGCGAGCCGCCGGAGGAGATCTTCGGGCCGTTGGGCAGCGCCGAGCGTTTGAACTGGCTGAGCGCAAAGAAGCGAAACAAGAACACTTCGAGCCAGTGCTTGATCTCGCTGAGCGGATAGGCGCGGCGTTTGGCCGCCGGGATGTTGGGCGGCCACGAACCGCGCGCGACGTCGCCCCAGGCGTGATGCGCGAGAAACGCGATCTTCGATGGCCGAAAGCCGTAGCGCGTGACGTAATAAAGACTGAAATCCTGCAGCGCATAGGGCCCGATCACCTGTTCGGTCGATTGAATTGCGCCGGCCGAGGCCGGCACCAGTTCCGGGGAGATCTCCGTCTCCAGAATCGCGTGGAGCACGTGCGCCGTCGCCTCGTCGACGTCGCCCGATCCGGCGACGAACCGGATCAGATGCTGGATCAGGGTCTTGGCGACCGAAGCATTGACGTTGTAGTGCGACATCTGATCGCCGACCCCGTAGGTGCACCAGCCAAGCGCCAGCTCGGACAAGTCGCCGGTGCCGACGACGATCGCGCGGTTCTGGTTGGCGAGCCGGAACAGATAATCGGTGCGCAAGCCCGCCTGCACGTTCTCGAAGGTCACGTCATAGGCCGGCTCACCGCGCGCGAAGGGGTGGCCGAGATCGCCGAGCATCTGCCGCGCGGCGGGCCTGATGTCGATCTCGGCACCCGTCAGTCCCAGCGCCTTGATCAGCGCCCAGGCGTTGGCCTTGGTGTGCTCCGACGTGGCAAAGCCCGGCAAGGTGTAGGCGAGCACGTTCGCGCGCGGCCGGCCGAGCCGATCCATGGCGCGCGCGGCGACGATGGCGGCCTGGGTGGAATCGAGCCCGCCGGAGAGGCCGATGACGGCGCGCTCGGTGCCGGTGGCCTCGAGGCGCTTGGCCAATCCTTGGACCTGGATGTTGTAGGCCTCGTAGCAATCTTCCCGCAGCCGGCCGGGATCGGACGGCACGTAGGGGAAACGCTCGACCGCGCGCGCGAGCGGCACGATGGCTTCGGGCGCGTCGAGCTCGAATGGCACGGTGCGGAAGCGCGCAACGCGCTCGGCCTCCTGGGCGGCGCAATCGCCGAAGGTGTTGACCTGCATGCGCTCCTGTCGGATGCGGCCGAGATCGACATCCGCCAGGATCAGCGCCGAATCTTTGGGGAAGCGCTCGGTTTCAGCCAGCCGCTCGCCGTATTCGAAAATGGCGGCGTGTCCGTCCCAGGCGAGATCGGTCGTCGACTCGCCCGGACCCGCGGCCGAATAGATGTAAGCCGCGATCGCCCGCGCCGACTGGCTCGCGCACAAGAGCCGCCGCGTCTCGGCCTTGCCGATGGTGATGTTGCTCGCGGACAGATTGACCAGCACTTCGGCGCCGGCCAGCGCCGCCGAGGTCGAGGGCGGCAGCGGCACCCAAACATCCTCGCAGATCTCGACGTGAAAAGTCAGGTCGACCGAACCCGCGGAGCGGAACAGGAGATCGACCCCGAACGGCGCTTCGCGTCCCGCGACCTCGATGCGGCGCCCGTGAATTCCCGCGCCCGAGGTGAAATGCCGCCGCTCGTAGAACTCGCGATAATTGGGCAGATAGGCTTTGGGCACGACGCCGAGAATCTCGCCGCGGTGGATCGCCACGGCTGCATTGAAGAGCTGGCCATGGCATCGCAGCGGTGCGCCGACGATGAGCACCGGAAACAACTTCTGCGAAGCCTCGATCAATTGCCCGATGCGGCGCTCGACCGCCCGCAGCAGCGCATCCTGGAACAGGAGATCCTCGATGGCGTAGGAGGAGAGCCCGAGCTCCGGGAACACCATGAGGGCCGCCTTCGCGGCATCGCCCTGCGCGGCGAGCCGCATCGTCTCCAGGAAATTGAAATCCGGATCGCCGACCTCGATCCTGGGCACGCAGGAGGCGAGCCGGACGAAATCGTGGCGATAAAGACAATGGAAATTCGGGCTCACGATGGCGACCCTCGATAGCGCGTTTCCGGCCAGAAGACTTCCCGGGCCGGCTCCGTCATTCGTTCGCGCTTGATATCACAGGAAAGGCCGGCAGCGATCGGCTCTGTCGCAGTGCAAAAAAGATCTCGACGGGACGCGAGCCGGGCATTTCCATCCGGCTGGTCGGTGCAGGAACCGGCCAAATATCCCGGCAGTTCACCATACCATCCGGGTCTCCATGCCGGACGGCACCGAGGCGCCGGCTTTGGAAGCCCCCCAGAAGCCGATTGCATTGGAGGAGTGCGCATCATGGCAAGTACAATGGCCGCGGCAGCCCCGCTGTCCGAGCATGAGCACAGGATTCAGCTGCGGCGCGCTGTCATCGCCAGCACGGTCGGCACCGCCATCGAGTGGTACGACTTCTTCCTCTACGGAGTGGTTACTGCCACGGTGTTCGCGAAGCTGTACTTCCCGAACGAGGATCCGCTGGCTGGGACTTTGAGCGCGTTCGGCATCTACGCGGTGGGCTTCGTCGCTCGTCCGGTAGGCGCCGCGATCTTCGGCCATTACGGCGACCGCATCGGCCGCAAGGCGACCCTGATCGCCACGCTCATGCTCATGGGCGTCGCTACCTTCCTCGTCGCCTTCGTCCCGACCTACGCCAGCATCGGTATCTGGGGCGCGGTCATTCTCACCATTCTCCGTTTCATTCAGGGCGTGGGCGTCGGCGGCGAGTGGGGCGGCTCGGTGCTGCTCTCGATGGAATGGGCGAGGACCACCGGCCACCGTGGTTTCATCGCGTCATGGCCGCAGTTCGGCGTCCCATGCGGCCTTTTCCTCGCCAACCTGGCGTTTCTCGCATTCAACGCCATCGCGGGCGATCAATTTCTGACCTGGGGATGGCGCATCCCGTTCTTTCTCAGCATCATCCTGGTCGGCGTTGGGCTCTACATCCGCCTCGGCATTCTCGAGACGCCGATCTTCACCAAATTGGTGAACGAGAACAAGGTGGAGCGCCAGCCGATGTCGGAGGTGATCAAGCGCAATCCCAAAGAGATCATTCTCTCGGCGTTCGTGCGACTGGCCGAGCAGGCGCCGTTCTACATCTTCACGACTTACGTCTATACGTACGGCACCGAGACGCTGAAATTCTCGCGCGGGTTCCTGCTGACCGCCGTGCTCACCGCTTCGATCCTGTCCTTCGTCTCGATCCCGCTGTTCGGTCATCTTTCCGATCGGATCGGCCGCAAGAACATGTACCTGATCGGCGCGGTAACCGTCGGGGTGTTCGGCTTCATCTATTTCGGGCTGCTGAATACCGGTTCGGCCACGCTGATCTTCATCGCCATCGTGCTCTCGCTGGTCCCGCACGACATGATGTACGGCCCGCAGGCGGCGCTCATCGCGGAATCGTTCACGGGCCGGCTGCGCTACAGCGGTGCCTCGCTCGGCTACCAGCTCGCCTCGGTGATCGCCGGAGGCCCCGCGCCGCTGATCGCGGCATGGCTGTACGCCGAGTATCACTCGGGCTATGCGATCGCGCTCTACATCCTGGTCTGCGCGGTGATCACGCTCATCGCCACCGCGATGATGAAGGACTACACCGGCAAGGATATCGAAGGCGAATACGAATAGTCCGCCTTCGGGCAGGCTTTCTCACCAGGGGCGGCGAGCGCCGTAGCGCGTTCGTCGCCCCTCTGCTATCGATAGCTTTCGAGCCCAATCCCGCTCTCTCCGATCCGCCAGGATCCGGCAATCGAACAAGGCGAACCCATGCGCGAAGCCGTCATCGTCTCGACCGCGCGCACCCCGATCGGCAAGGCCTATCGCGGCGCGTTCAACAATACGCAAGCCCAGGAGCTGGGCGGGCACGTCATCGCCGAAGCCGTGAAGCGCGCCAAGGTCGACCCTGCCGCGATCGGCGATGTCGTCATGGGTGCCGCCTTGCAGCAGGGGTCGAGCGGCGGCAACACTGCCCGGCAGTGCGCGATGCGCGCCGGCCTGCCGACCTCGATCGCCGGCATGAGCGTCGATCGCCAGTGCGCGTCGGGCCTCATGGCGATTGCGACCGCCGCCAAGGAGATCGTGGTCGATGGTCTCGAAGTCGCCGTCGGGGGCGGGCTCGAGTCCATCTCGCTGGTCCAGAACGAACATATCAACCGCTGGCGCGGTCAGGATCCGGTGCTGGTGCAGCGGATTCCCGCGATCTACATGACCATGCTCGAGACCGCCGAAGTCGTCGCGGAACGCTACAACGTCAGCCGTGAGGCGCAGGACGAGTATTCGCTCCAATCGCAAAAGCGCACAGCGCAGGGGCAGAGCGACGGGAGGTTCGACGCCGAGATCGTGCCGCTGCCGAGCGTCATGACCGTCACCGACAAGGCCAGCGGGCAAACCTCGGAGCGCAAGGTCACGCTCGCGGCCGACGAGGGCAACCGGCCACAAACCACGCTCGACGACCTGCGCGGCCTGAAACCCGTGTTCAAGGACGGCCAGCGCGTCAAGGAAGGAAAATTCATCACCGCCGGCAACGCTTCGCAACTCTCCGACGGCGCCTCCGCGGCCGTGCTGATGGAGGCCAAGGAAGCCGAGCGCCGCGGCCTCGATCCGCTCGGCGCCTATCGCGGCATCGCGGTCGCCGGCTGCGACCCCGACGAGATGGGCATCGGGCCGGTATTCGCCGTGCCGAAGCTGCTCAAGCAGCACGGGCTCAAGATGGACGACATCGACATCTGGGAACTCAACGAAGCCTTCGCCGTCCAGGTACTGTATTGCCGGGATCGGCTCGGCATCCCCAACGAGCGCCTCAATGTCGACGGCGGCGCCGTCTCCATCGGCCATCCCTACGGCATGTCGGGGGCGCGCATGACCGGCCACATCCTGATCGAGGGCAAGCGGCGCGGCGCCAAGTACGGCGTCGTCACCATGTGCGTCGGCGGCGGCATGGGCGCAGCCGGATTGTTCGAGATTTATTGAGTCGGCGTCTCCCGTAGCCCGGATGGAGCGCAGCGAGATCCGGGTTCGCCGGTCCCGCATTCCGCTTCGCTCCATGCGGGCTACGTTTTAAGCAGAGAGGACCATGACACCCCCAGCCGTCAGCCTCGATGACAAATACACGCTCCGCTCCGGGCGCATCTATCTGTCCGGCGTGCAGGCGCTCGTCCGCCTGCCGATCATGCAGCGTGAGCGCGACAAGGACGCGGGACTCAATACCGGCGGCTTCATCTCCGGCTATCGCGGCTCGCCGCTCGGCGTCTACGACAACGCGCTGTGGCAGGCCAAGCGGCACCTCGAAGCCCACAACATCCGCTTCCAGCCCGGCCTGAACGAGGACCTCGCGGCGACCGCGGTGTGGGGCAGCCAGCAGGTCAACATGTTCCCGGGAGCCGCGGTCGATGGTGTGTTCGCCATCTGGTACGGCAAGGGGCCCGGCGTCGATCGCTCGACCGATGCGCTCAAGCACGGCAACACAACCGGCAGCTCGCAATTCGGCGGCGTGCTGGCGATCGCCGGCGACGATCACGGCTGCCAGTCCTCCACCCTCGCGCACCAGAGCGAGCAGATCTTTCAGGCCGCGATGATGCCGATCCTGAACCCCGCGAACATTCGCGAATATCTGGAATTCGGGCTCTATGGCTTCGCGCTCTCCCGCTTCTCGGGTTGCTGGGTCGGGTTCAAGGCGATCGCCGAGACGGTGGAAAGCTCGGCCTCGGTCCCGGTCGATCCGCGGCTCGAGATCGTGCTGCCCGACGATTTCGAGATACCGCCCGGCGGGCTCAATATCCGTTGGCCCGATCCGCCGCTCGAGGCGGAGCGGCGGCTCCACGGGCCGAAGATGGCGGCGGTCGCCGCCTTCACGCGCGCCAACCGCGTCGACCGCATTGTGATCGACCCGCGGCAGCCGCGACTCGGCATCATCACCACCGGCAAGGCTTACCTCGACGTGCGCCAGGCGCTGAGCGATCTCGGCATCGACGAGAGAGCGGCGGCGCTCGGTATCCGCCTCTACAAGGTCGGCCTGACCTGGCCGCTCGAGCCATCCGGCGCCCGCCGCTTTGCCGAGGGCCTCACCGACGTGCTGGTGGTCGAGGAAAAGCGCGGGTTCATCGAGCACCAGCTCGTCCACATCCTCTACAACACGGATGCCGCGCGCCGGCCGTCGATCGTCGGCAAGACCGACGAGAGCGGGGCGCCGCTGCTGCCGAGCGAGGGCGAGCTCACGCCCAGCATGGTGGCGCGCGCGATCGTCGCGCGGCTGCGCAAGCTCGGGCACGACAGCCGGGAGCTCGAGCAGCGCGTCGCGCGGCTCGATCAATTCGACAAGATGCTCGAAGCCGCTGCGACGAAAACCCAGCGCACGCCGTTCTTCTGCTCCGGCTGTCCGCACAACACTTCGACCCGGGTTCCCGAGGGCAGCCGGGCGCTCGCCGGCATCGGCTGTCACGCCATGGCGATCTATGTTCCCAGCCGCAACACCGCGACCATCACGCATATGGGAGGCGAGGGGGCGAACTGGATCGGGCAGGCGCCGTTCACCAGCGAGAACCACGTGTTTCAGAATCTGGGCGACGGCACCTATTCGCACAGCGGGTTATTGGCGATCCGCGCCGCCGCCGCGGCGGGCGTCAACATCACCTACAAGATCCTCTACAACGACGCGGTCGCGATGACCGGCGGCCAGCCGGTGGAAGGCCAGCTCAGCGTCCCGCAGATCACGCGCCAGGTCGAAGCCGAGGGCGCGAAGCGCATCGTCGTGGTCACAGACGAGCCGCACAAATATCCGGCCAATGCCGGCTTTGCCCGCGGCGTCGAGCTCCGGCATCGCGACGAGCTCGACGCCGTGCAACGCGAGCTGCGCGAGACGCCAGGCCTCACCGTGCTGGTCTACGATCAGACCTGTGCGGCCGAGAAGCGGCGCCGCCGCAAGCGCGGTCTGTTCCCGGATCCGCCGAAGCGCGTCTTCATCAACGAGGCGGTGTGCGAGGGCTGCGGCGACTGCTCGGAAAAATCCAATTGCGTCTCGGTGAAGCCGGTCGAGACCGAGTTCGGGCGCAAGCGCACGATCGATCAGTCCAACTGCAACAAGGATTTCTCCTGTCTCAAAGGCTTCTGTCCGAGCTTCGTCACGGTGCACGGCGGATCCTTGCGCAAGCTGCGCAAACTCGTCGTGGCGGGTGCCGGAGACGCGTTAGCGGAGCTGCCGGAGCCGCGCCGGCGGCCGCTGGTCGGGCCCTACGACATCCTCGTCACCGGCATCGGCGGCACCGGCGTGATCACAGTCGGCGCGCTGCTCGGCATGGCGGCGCATCTCGAGGGCAAGGGCTGCACGGTGCTGGATTTCACCGGGCTGTCGCAGAAGAACGGGGCGGTGATGAGCCACGTGCGTCTCGCCCCGAGGCCGGATGATCTGCACGCGGTTCGCGTCACCGCCGGCGGTGCCGACCTGCTGCTCGGCTGCGATATGGTGGTGGCGGCGAGCCCCACGGCGCTCTCCCGCGTGGAGAATGGGGTGACGCGCGCGATCGTCAACAGCTATCTGGCGCCGACCGCCGCCTTCGTGGTCAATCCCGACATCGATTTCGAGACCGCGGCGATGCAGCGGACGTTGCGGCGGGCCGCGGGCGAGCAGAACACGGACTTCATCGACGGCACGGCAATCGCCACGGCGCTGATGGGCGATTCGATCGCCACCAACTTGTTCATGCTCGGCTATGCGTTCCAGCAGGGATTGGTCCCGCTCGCGGTCGAATTGATCGAGCGCGCGATCGAGCTCAACGGCGTCGCGGTCGAAGCCAACAAGCGCACCTTCGCCTGGGGGCGGCTGGCCGCGCACGACCGCGCCAAGGTCGAGGCGGTGGCGCGGCCGGGCATGGTCCATTCCGAGCCGCAGGCCGAACCGACGCTCGCGGACATCGTCGCCCGCCGCGCCGGGTTCCTGACCCGCTACCAGAGCGGTCGCTATGCCAGGCGTTATCGGACCGCCATCGCTGCCATCGAGGAGGCGGAGCAGGCGCGGGCTCCGGGCAAGGGCGGGCTCGCCGAAGCGGCCGCGCACAATTTGTTCAAGCTGATGGCCTACAAGGACGAATACGAAGTGGCTCGGCTCTACACCGACGGCGCCTTTTTGGCGAACCTGCACCAGCAGTTCGAGGGCGATTTCCGCCTGGAGTTTCATCTGGCGCCGCCGCTCTTCGCCTCGCGCGATCCAGCGACCGGCGAGCTGCGCAAGCGAGCCTATGGGCAGTGGATCTTTCGCGCGTTCAAAATTCTGGCGCGGCTGCGGCGGCTGCGGGGGACTTTCCTCGACGTGTTCGGCTATGCCGAGGAGCGCAGGACCGAGCGGCGTCTCATCCGCGAATACCAGGCCACGCTCCAGGATATCGCCGCGACGCTCACGCCGGACAATCATCCGTTCGCGATCGAGGTCGCACGCGTGCCCGAGCAGATCCGCGGGTTCGGCCACATCCAGCAGAGAAATCTCGCAAAAGCGCGGGAGCGCCAAGCGGCGCTGCTGGAGGCTTTCCGCAATCCCCCGGTGGTGGCGATCGCGGCGGAGTGAGACGCGAGCGCATGCAGTGGAAAGTCGGCGCGATCGCCATCACGCAGGTGGTCGAGCTCGAGACGCTCGGCGGAACGCGGTTCATCCTGCCGCAGGCGTCGCG